>JBBRWO010000023.1:0-23569 GCA_038249135.1 Coriobacteriia bacterium | reverse complement strand
GCGGTTGGACCCTACCGTGTCGATTGCGTCATCGAGCACACCGACCTGTGCTTTCGCCCCGGCGAGGGAGGCCTTCGCGACTGCGGCGTTCGCATCAAGTGCCGCCGAGTCGAGCCGGGCGATCTCCTGACCCGCCGAGACACGATCGCCCGCTGCCACCGCGACGCTCTTCACGCGCACGACGCTGCCGAGCCGAGTCAGCGCCACTGCGGTTGCAACCGCGCTGCGACCTGCCGCCGCATTCGCGCCGCCGCTCCCGCTTGCCCCACCCGCTCCTGCTCCCGGCGAACCCGGCGCGAACCCGGCATCGAGACTCACCGACGGCATGGCGAGCGCAGGCGCGCTGAGCGTGACCGTGTCGTCAACGACGCGGCCGGCGTACTCGGCCTGCTCGGCGGCGCAGCCTACCAGCGACGCGCACGCGAACGCGGCGATCGCGCCAATGGCAAAGCTGCGGGCGAATCTGACCACACGGATCCTTTGAGCGTACGTCACGAGTTAGTTATCGCTCACTAACCTACACCCGTTCCTGTCCGCAACGCAATACTCGTGCCTACACCCGCGCTTGGGCGTGCGCTCCGCTATACTGTAGCGTCCGATGGACGTTCGATTTCGGGAAACGGGTTCTCGCATGGCTGGCATCGTGCTCGTCGGCGCCCAGTGGGGCGACGAAGGCAAGGGTAAAATCACCGACTTGTTGGCCGACGACATGGATTACGTCGTTCGCTATCAGGGCGGCAACAACGCCGGCCACACCATCATCCACGGCGGCCGCACCCTCAAACTGCACCTCATCCCCTCCGGGATCATGTATCCGCATATCACGCCGGTCATCGGCAACGGCGTCGTCATCGACCCCAAGGTCCTCCTCGCCGAGATGGACCAGCTCGAGGCCGACGGCCTCTCAACACACCGCCTCCTGATCAGCGCTAACGCGCACCTGATCATGCCGTACCACCGCGATCTGGACGGAGCCAGCGAGCGTCGTCTCGGCGACAACGAGATCGGCACCACGCGCCGCGGCATCGGTCCCGCGTACCAGGACAAGGCGAGCCGCATGGGCCTGCGCGTCCAGGACCTCACCGACGAGCACATCTTCCGCAAGAAGCTCGAGGCCGCGCTCCACGAGAAGAATGACATCCTCTCCAAGATCTACGACCTCCCGACCTACACGGTCGATGAGATCGCCGACGAGTACCTCACGTACGCCGAGCGCATCAGGCCAATGATCGCCGACACCTCGACCATCATCAACAAGGCGCTCGAGGCCGACCAGTACGTCTTCTTCGAGGGTGCGCAGGGCACGCTGCTCGACGTGGACCACGGCACCTACCCGTTCGTGACCTCGTCGCCGTGCACCGCAGGCGGCGCGTGCACCGGTGCCGGCGTGGGCCCGCGCTCAATCGATCGAGTGCTGGGCATCGCCAAGGCCTACATCACCCGCGTGGGTTCAGGTCCGTTCCCGACCGAGCTGCACGACGAGACCGGCGAGCTGCTGCAGAAGGTCGGCGGCGAGTGGGGCACAACCACAGGCCGCCAGCGCCGCTGCGGTTGGTACGACGCGGTCATCGCTCGATACGCGGTCCAGATCAATGGCCTCACCGACCTCGTCATCACCAAGCTCGATGTCCTCTCGGCGGTTGAGACCATCAAGGTCTGCGTCGCCTACGAGTACGAGGGCAAGCGCTACAACACCATCCCGTCGCATCAGACGGTGTTCCATCACGCCAAGCCGATCTACGAGGAGCTTCCCGGCTGGATGGGCGAGGACATCACGCACTGCCGCACGTTCGAAGAACTTCCCAAGAACGCGCGCGACTACATAACGTTCATCGAGGATCTGGCCGATGTCCCGGTCTCGATCATCGCTGTGGGACCGAGCCGTGAGCAGACGATCATGCGTCGCTGGGAGCCCCGCCCGTAACGGGACGGCATCCGTACGGCGTTTGTGCGTGAGTGTGAAGGGTACAATCTCGTGATGTGGTGCGGCCAGTCGGGTCGCAAGAGCGCGCAGGGAGATCTTGTGACAGACAGCACCATCCAGCACGGCACAGAGCGTAACTTCGGGCACATGCTGCCCGGTATCGTGTCGTGGACTCTCATCATTTTCGCGGCGCTGGGGACGTTCCTGTTCCCGCGCGCATGGTTGATCTTCGCCACCGTGTTCATGGGCTACATGGTCATCCGAGGCGTCATCACCTTTGGCTTCGCCATGTACGGTGAACGCCAGCGCCAGCGGTCCCTCATCCGAGACTGGACGCTTGCCGAGGACGAGGCGGGTCCCTTCGGCTTCGCACCCGCCGAGACCCGCCACGTCATCATCATCCCGAACTACAAGGAGCCGCTCGATATTCTGAGGCGCACGCTCGACGGCCTCGCCGCCCAGCATCGCGCGAGCGAGCGGATCATCCCGGTCCTCGGCATGGAGGCGCGTGAGCCGGACGCGCGCGCCAAGGGCGAGGCGCTCGTTGCGGAATACGCCGACAGGTTCCTCAACGTGATAGTCACCGTGCACCCCGCCGGCCTTCCTGGCGACGAGCCCGGTAAGAGCTCCAACGAGGCTTGGGCCGCCAAAGAGGCGCACAAGGTTCTGATCGACATGGGCGTCGACCTCGACGTCACCACGATCACCTCGTGTGACGCCGACTCGGTCCTGCATCCCAAGTACTTCTCGGCGGTGGCGAGCATGTTCGCGGCCGACGAGCGACGCTACCTGCGATTCTGGCAGGCCCCGCTCTTCTACTACAACAACATCTGGCACGTGCCGGCGCCGATCCGCTTCATCACGTGGCTGTCGCACACGATGCAGATGGCCGAGCTCGCGATGCCGTTTTACGAGCCGCTCCCCATCTCCACCTACACCCTCTCCATCAAACTCGCCGAGAGATGCGGTTGGTGGGACCCGTCAGTCATTTCCGAGGACTGGCACTCGTTCCTGAACTGCCTGTTCGAGTCCGGTGAGGAGATCTCGACGGTATCGGTGTTCCTGCCGACCATGGGAGACGCGACCGATGGTGACGGCTGGGCCGATGCGCTGTCGAATCGCTTCCACCAGGTGAAGCGCCATGCTTGGGGTGCCGAGGACGTCGGCTACATCATGGGGCAGCTCTCGCTCAAGCCCGGCGCGATGCGTGGCTCGACGACGTTCCGACTCGGCCAGGTACTGCACGATCACGTGCTGCGCGTGGCGACCTGGTTCATCCTTGCGAGTATCTACGCGATCAGCTCTCGCTACGGGAACATGCATTGGTACAGCCCCGGTTGGCATTCGGGCATCGCGCAGAACCTCTCGGTGCTCCGCGTCCTGCTCGGCGTCGGTGGGTTCACCATCGCGTCGACGATCGTGTTCGAGCTGTGGCGCTGTCCGCCGCCTGACAGCGTGTCTCGCATCAAGACCGCCGTCGAGATCGGCGCCATGTGGTTCACGATGATGTTCCTCGGCTTCTATCTGGGCACGCTGCCTGCGCTCGAGGCGCAGACGCGGCTGCTCTTTGGCATCCCGCTTGGCTACAAGGTGACGCCAAAGAAGTTCGCACCGGCGGCGCAGACCTCCAAGATCTAGCGGGCCGGCCACCCCAGGGCGAGGGCCGCGAGTACGCTCCGTTTCGATCGATAGGTGATCCCCATGCGCATTCTCGTCATCGGTTCCGGCGGTCGTGAGCACGCGATCGTCCACTCCCTGGCAGCCTCTCCGCAGGTCGACGCGATCTTCGCGGCTCCCGGCAACGGCGGCACTGCGGGTGAGCGTGTCACCACCAACGTCGTGCTCGACTCCACCGATGCTGCGGCCGTCATCGAGTTCGCGCGCGCCAACGCCATCACGCTGGTCGTCATCGGTCCCGAAGTCCCGCTCGTCGCCGGGCTCGCCGACGACCTGCGCGCGGCCGGTATCGCCACCTTCGGTCCCGGTGCCGCGGGCGCATTGCTCGAGGGCAGTAAGTCGTTCTCGAAGGCGCTCATGGCGCGAGCCGAGGTCCCGACCGCAGAGGCCGCGACGTTCACCGAGCGCGAGCCCGCTCTGGCGTACCTGCAGCGCGTCGGCGCCCCGATCGTCGTGAAGGCCGACGGCCTCGCAGCGGGCAAGGGCGTCACTGTCGCGACCGAACTCGCAGATGCGATCGCCGCGGTCGAGGAGTGTTTCGACGGCCGTTTTGGCGACGCCGGCGCAACCGTCGTCATCGAGGAGTTCATGACCGGTCCCGAGGTGTCGCTGCTCGCCTTCGTCGATGGCCCGACGGTCATGCCGATGGCGCCTGCCCAGGACCACAAGCGTGCGTTCGACGGCGACCTCGGCCCCAACACCGGCGGCATGGGCGTGTACTCGCCGGTGCCCGGAATCCCCGCAGCCGACTACGCTCGCATGGTCGAGATCCTCGAGATGACCGCACGCCAGATGGTAGCCGAGGATATCAACTTTCGCGGAGTGCTCTACGGCGGTTTCATGCTCACGCCCAAAGGCCCCAAGGTCCTCGAGTACAACACCCGCTTCGGCGATCCCGAGACGCAGGTCCTTCTGCCGCGTCTCCAGAACGACCTCGCGGAGGTGCTCCTGGCGGTGGCGAACGGGGAGCTCGATTCATTTGGCGAGCTGTCGTGGAGCAGCGATGTCGTTGTCTCCGTGGTCATGGCGAGCGGCGGGTATCCCGGCGATTACGTGACCGGCAAGCCGATCACCGGCATCGACGACGCCGAGAAAGTCCCCGGCGTTGTGGTCTACCACGCCGGCACCAAGCTGGATGAGGACGGTACGCTGCTCTCGGCTGGTGGGCGAGTGCTCAACGTGACTGCATTTGGCGACGATTACCGTGAGGCGATCGAGAAGGCGTACCGTGCGGTGGACACGATTCGCTTCGACGGAGCCTACTACCGACACGACATCGCGCACCGCGCGCTCGCGGGCGGGGTCGACGCATGCTAGCGGAGCGTCTGCTCACCGCCGTCATGCGGCGCACCAACGACCGCTACCTGACGCTCGAGCCCTCCGGCATCGACCAGTTGCCGGCACCCGTGGCGGGGCGGCAGTACCTGCTCTACGTGCACATCCCGTTCTGTGAGCGGCTGTGCCCGTACTGCTCGTTCAACCGCTTCCCCTTCAACGCCGAGCGCGCGAAGCGTTACTACAAGAACCTGCGCGAAGAGATGCGCATGGTCCACGCGCTGGGCTACGATTTCGAGTCCATGTACGTGGGCGGTGGCACTCCCACCATCGATATCGATGAGCTCGTCACCACGATCGACCTGGCCAAGGAGCTTTTCTCGATCAAGGAGGTCTCCTCGGAGACCAACCCCAACCACCTGTATCCGCAGTGGATGGATCCGCTCGATGGACGCGTGCAGCGGCTCAGCGTAGGCGTGCAATCGCTCGACGACGGTCTGCTCAAGCAGATGGACCGCTACGACAAGTATGGCTCGGCGGAGGCGATCCTCGAGCGGCTCAAGGCGATGGAGGGCCGCTTCCACTCGCTCAACGCCGATATGATCTTCAACTTCCCCAGCCAGACGCCCGAGATGCTCAAGCGTGATATCGAGCTCATCAAGACCACCGGCGTGAACCAGACGACGTTCTACCCGCTCATGGCCTCCCCCGCAGTCCGAGAGTCGCTCCGACGCACCGTCGGCAAGGTCGACTACGCCCGCGAGGCCGACTACTACAAGCTCATCGCCTCCGGACTGGCCGACACGTTCTCGCCCGCCAGCGCGTGGACGTTCTCGCGCACGGGCGGCGGGATGATCGACGAGTACATCGTCGACTACGAGGAGTACGTGGGCATCGGCAGCGGCGCGTTCAGCTTCCTCGAGGGCGCCATCTATGTGAACAGCTTCTCGCTCCAGAGCTACTCGGAGCGTATCGAGGAGGGCAAGACGCCGGCGCTGCAAAGCCGCGCGTTCACCCACAAGGACCGCATGCGCTACCGCTTCCTGATGGCGCTGTTCGGGATGAAGCTCGACAAGAAGCAGTTCATCGCGGACTTCGGCGTGGGGATCGAACTCGGCCTGGCCGTCGAGATCGCCTACATGCGCACGGTCGGCGCCTTCTCGGTCGACAACGCCGAGGAGCTGGTGCTCTCGGCCACAGGGCGCTACCTGCTGGTCGCGATGATGCGCGAGTTCTTCGTCGGCGTGAACAACCTGCGCGATCAGGCGCGTTCCGGCATCTCCACCGCCGAGAAGGAGCTGCTCTTTGGCGACGGCGAGGCGTGTGAGGCGGGCTGCGAGTAAGCGCGGAAACGAGCGATTCGTGCTGGATTCTGGTACGCTTCGCGCCTAGAGGCTCGCAGTCTTTGTGCGGGTAAAGTACGACCACCGATGAGATAGTGGGAGGAATCGATGGCCGGCACACCGCTCGTTGGCATCATCATGGGGTCCACATCTGACCTCGCCATAATGAAGGACTGCGCCACGCAACTCGAGGAGCTGGGCGTCGAGTTCGAGATTGTTGTGGCAAGCGCCCATCGCAACCCCGACCGCGTTCACGAGTGGTCCTCCGCTGCGGCTGACCGCGGCATCAAGGTCATCATCGCGGCTGCAGGCAAGGCTGCGCACCTCGGTGGCGTCGTAGCCGCATTCACTCCGCTACCCGTCATCACGGTGCCGATGAAGACGAGCGACCTGGGCGGGCTCGACTCGCTGCTATCCATGGTGCAGATGCCCACCGGAGTCCCGGTCGCGTGCGTCGCCATCAACGGAGCCAAGAACGCCGCCATCCTTGCGACACAGATCCTCGGCACATCGATGCCCGAGTATCGCGAGGCGATTGCCGCGTACAAGCGTGCGATGGCCGAGGCATAGCCAGTGAGCAGGGTTCAGACACCCGCGTTCGTTCGACTGGGGCCAGAGGACGGGTTCACCCTAGTTGAGATCATGGTCGTGGTGTTCATCATCGGAGTGCTGGTCGCCGTGGCGGCGCCGATTTTCGTCGCGAACGTCGCCAACGTCAAGCAGAAGGCGTGCTTCTCGAACCAACGCACCATCGATGGCGCGGTCAGCACGTGGAGCGCCGCGAGCGCGTCGCCCGTAGGCGCGCTTGAGGGAGTCGTCAACGCGACACATCCGCTGGTTCAGGATAATGCGCTCAGGACCGCGCCGCGTTGTCCCGCTGCGCCCACACCGGCCGACCCCAAAAATCCAAATCCATTGACCGGCGCATACTCACTCGATGCAAGTGCCAGCGTAGTGCCGTGCATCTTTGGCATCCTGGGACCGCACGGGTCATATAAGTGACCGCAGGTGCCTTGTAGGCCCTCGGCCCGGCCCCTTCGCAGCTCACGGTTTCTCACCCGCTCTCAGTCTTGGAGGCACAATGGTCCATCCCGTATTCGAGGACGTTCGCATCGAAGGCCACCTGATCGACTCGGGCATCATGTCTCAGGTGATGGATACCGTCATCGCCTTGGGCGGTGAGTTCGAGACGCTCTCCTTCGACGTCGGCCGCACCAACGACGACCCCTCGGTGTGCGTGCTGCGCGTGCGCGCCGCCGATCAGGTGATTCTCGACGAGATCCTCGGCCAGGTCGGTGCTCATGGTGCTGTATCGGTCGACCCCTCAGATGCCACAACGGCGCCAGCTCCCCAAGACGGTGTCTTCCCTGACGGTTTCTACTCCACCACCAATATGGAGTCCGACATCCGCATCGAAGGCGCGTGGGTCCGAGTGACCAATCCCGAGATGGACCTCGGCGTGCGCGTCGACGACACCGGCACCGCCGAGGCGATTCCGATGGCCGATGCGCGGGAGGGCGACCAGTTCGTGATCGGGCACATCGGCATCCGCGTGCATCCGCAGGAGCGACCGCGCGACAAGCAGGCGTTCGAGTTCATGTCGTCGTCGGTCTCCTCGGAGAAGCCGAAGGCCCAGGTCGTGGCCGATGTGGCCAAAATGCTGCGTGACAATCGCGCCGCTGGCCGAGAAGTCATTGCGGTTGTAGGGCCGGCGGTCGTGCACACCGGTGCCGCAAATGAGCTCGCTCGGCTGGTCGAGATGGGCTACATCACGGTGCTCTTTGGCGGGAATGCCGTGGCGACGCACGACATCGAAAGCGCGCTGTACGGCACCTCGCTGGGCGTGGCTCTGGAGACGGGCGTGGCGACCTTCGGCGGCCATGAACATCACCTTCGCGCAATCAACACTGTGCGTGGGTACGGCTCGATCAAGGCCGCAGTGGACGCGGGCGTCATCACCAAGGGGCTCATGTACACGCTGGTGAAGACGAACACGCCGTTCGTGTTGGCCGGCTCGATCCGCGACGATGGCCCGCTGCCCGATGTCATCACCGACGCCATCAAGGCGCAAGACGCGATGCGCCATTACGCGCAGGGCGCCGGCGCGTGTCTGATGCTCTCAACGATGCTGCACTCGATCGCGACCGGAAACATGCTGCCGGCATCGACCACCACCGTATGCGTCGACATCAACCCGGCTGTCGTCACCAAGCTCGCGGACCGAGGTTCGTGGCAGACCGTGGGCATCGTCACCGACGTCGGGCTCTTCCTCGAGCAGCTCGCCAACGCGCTGGAGAAGTAGGGACGGGCATGGATGCACACGGGGTATCGTGTAGCGGCGTGCTCATTTAAGAAAGGTAGCATCGTGAAGTTCGTCAACATCGCGTGGGTCATGGTCGGGGCAGCTCTGGGCGGCGGGATGCGCTACGCCCTCGGCGCCTGGATCACTCAGCGATGGAACTCGTTCTTTCCCTGGCACACGCTGGTCGTCAACGTGATTGGTGCGTTCCTGCTTGGGTTGCTCATGGCGCTCGCGGCTCACCGCGGCGTGGTCTCGCCGGAGATGCGCCTGTTTCTCGGCGTCGGCGTTCTGGGCGGGTTCACGACGTTCTCGGCGTTGTCCTACGAGACGGTGGTGTTGCTTGAGCGCGGCATGGTGGCGCAAGGGGTCGCGAACATGGTGGGCAGCATGATCCTCGGGATCGTCGCCGTGGTGTTCGGACTGGTCGTCGGGCGGACGATCTAGCCGTCCGATTCAGTTACGCGATCAGCCCGCGATCAGCCAACCGACCGCAACCGCCACCAGGCAACCGCTGCGACTCCGACGGCAGCGATAACACCCGCCACCACGAACCACGCCCAACTCGGCGTCCCGCCGGAGCCCTCGGTCTCGCTTTGCGCAGTCGTGGCAGCCTGTGCCGCGGCTTCAGCGTCGGAGTACACCGCGGTGCTGGCGACGGCCATCTGGGTCACGGGGTTGTCGACCCCGGCTTTCTCGGTGAGCTCGTCGGGCGCGGACTTGTAGAGAAGTGCGGCCGTCACGCTGGTGGCAGCGGCACCCTCGGGCATGGTGAAAGCGTAGGAGTAGGTGACGGACTCGCGCGGGCCGATACGATCGTCACTCTTGATCTTGGTCGCTTCCCACAGCTCAACCGGTGCGTTTCCCTCGTCGTCTTGCAGAATCGTGCCGAAGACGTGCGTGCCGAAGGTGGTCGTCTCGCCTGAAGCGGTGGCAGCGGTGACCTCGAGCCACATCTCCCGAACCTCGGTCAGACCCGTCGGGAGCTTGTGACCAGCTCCGACGTTGGTGATGGTCACCGTCGCTGAAGCGGTCTGGCCGGGAGTCACGACATCAGGCACATCTAGTTCAATCTTGGCGGCATTCTTGAGCAGGGCTGTTGCCGCGGGAGCATCTCCCTGTCCGACGTTCGCCCCGATGAACGTCATGTGATAGATGTTGTCCCGCTGCGGTGATCCGTTCGCTGCGGTGCCCGATGACGGGCCAACCACGCCGGGTTTCGCGCTCATGTGGCAGTCTTGGCAGACGACGCCTTCCTTGGCGTACGGCGATTCGAGCCACTCGGTGTAGGTGGCCTCAAGATGCATGCCATTCACAGGGTGCAGCACGTTGTGGCAACCCCCACAGAACTCGGCCTTGGTGTGAAGCTCAGAGTATTCCGCCTTGTGTGGCGCCTTGGGGTCCTTGATCTGGGCCCTTCGGACGCCAGCAGCACCGACCGGCGTGACGAGATGCGAGGTGTTGCCGATTACTCCCGGCTTGAGGCCGCTCACCTGATGACAGAAGCTGCAGTTCACTCCCTCAGCGGTACCTGCCGAGAGGGGCCCTCCCTTGGCGATCTCACCGGTCATCGTTCCTCCGGGGCCGTGACACTTCTTGCAAAACGGCCCGAGCTTGCCGCCGGTGGCCTTCTGCCCCTCGGCGAGCTTGGTGAGGTAGACCGGGTCGCTCAGGGACTTGGCATGCATGCTCAGTGCCCACTCGTTGGAGAGTGAGAAGTGGCAGTAGCACGCCTCGGCTGACTCGAATGCAGTGGGGCTGATGCCTGCAGGTTCAACCGGAAGACCGGGAAGACCGACGGCAAGTGCAGTGAGCGTGCCGGAGAGTACCAAGAGTACGGCTGCAAGAGCCACGGTTATCGAGCGGGCCACGAATTTCATACGACCTCCGGCAGTTCGAGATTGGGACACGATTCTTGTGCGAGCGTTGCGCACTTAGGATACCCAACCGACCGATGCCTGAATGGGTAACTAGCAAGATAGAGGCACTGAAGTGCTGATTTCGGCTGACGGGGTGTTGATTCATGCGAGAGAAGCTGGCACGAACCGATGACGAATGGCGTGAACTCCTGACCACCGAGCAGTTTCGAGTGCTCCGCCGAGCAGGCACCGAGCCGGCATTCTCGGGCGCCTTCACCGATCACTTTGAGGATGGCGTCTACGCGTGTGCCGGATGCGATTCTGAGCTGTTCTCCTCCGAGACCAAATTCCACTCGGGATGCGGATGGCCGAGTTTCTCGGCACCGATCAGCGCCGATGCCGTCGTCGAGCATGAGGACTTCAGTTTTGGCATGCAACGCACCGAGGTTACCTGCGCCGTGTGCGACGGTCACCTGGGACACGTCTTTCAGGACGGGCCGGAGCCGACGGGGCAGCGGTACTGCATCAACTCCGTCGCACTGAACTTTTCGCCAGCCGAGTAGCGGGGCCAGGGCCGACTCGTCCTTTGGGCACGCAATTTGCCTATACTGATCTAGCACTGACTCAGTGTCAGAAGGGGAGCATTGTTCCGATACGTCACTCTACTGCGGTTCATGTTGCCACTCGTCATCATGGTGGCCTTGTTAGCTGTTGCGCTGCCGACGTGTCAGATGGTCGGCTGCGACATGAACGGCATGACGGCAATGCCCTTCATGCCCCAGGGCGGCGCTTACTCGGACTGCCCGGGTGAGTGGGTCGTGAACACGAACGGCTCGAACGGCATTGTTCCGAGTGGGACCAGTTCGCTCACGTTTTTGCTGCTGATAGCGCTCGTCGCCATTGTTGGCGCGATTTTCTTTGCCCCAATGGCCGCTTTCATGCCTGTCGCGGCCTACGCCGGTGACCCGCCCCCGCAGCCCGAAGACTCTTTCGGAGCGCGTTTCAGGGTCTAGAATCTCCCCGCATCTGCTCACGTGCGCGCTTCGCGCATGCTCTGAGCGGGAATCGTATGTCGTACGCTGCGGTGTTCCGCAACGCCACCGATGCACTAGCGAGGAGTCAATTCCGTGCAAGTATTCATCGTCTCCATGTTCATGCTCGGGCTGGGTACCAGCCTGCACTGCGTGTCCATGTGCGGCCCGCTCGTCCTGACCTATGCGGTCAAGGGTGAAGAAGACGGGCCCTGGTATAGAAAGTTGACCCCGAACGTCGCGTACCAGGCGGCCAAGATCCTGAGCTACATGCTCGTGGGCTTGCTGCTTGGGGCGATCGGCGGGTTCCTGAACCTCGACGCGATGCGGCCGTACGTGTACTACGTGGCCGGCGTCTTCATGATCGTTCTGGGCCTTGGAATGACCGGCAAAGTGAAGTGGGCTGCTCGGCTGACGCCGGCACCGCCTCGCTGGCTGATCAACCGGCTCTCCACGATGCGTCGCAAGTCCATCACCGACGCGAAGGAAGGTCACAGTTCGCTCGCGACGCCGATAACCTTCGGCCTCATGACGGGCCTGCTGCCCTGCGGCCCTCTCATGGCCGCACAGGTCGCAGCTGCCGCAAGCGGAAGTGCCGTGATCGGCGCGCTGGGTATGGCCGCGTTCGGTATCGGTACCGCACCGCTCATGGTCGCATTCGGCACCGCCGGTTCGCTGATCCCGCGTGTGTGGAAGAACCGCATGATGGTCGTGCTCTCCATCGGCGTCATCATCTTCGGCCTGGTGTTCATCAATCGCGGGCTCGTGGCCACCGGTGCACCGGTCACCTTCACCACCATCAAGACAGCGATTGTCGGTACGGGCGCCGCGCCAGCCGTGGCTGCCGGCTACAAGACCGGCGCCGACGGCGTGGTCGAAGTGCCTATCGTCATTGAGAACACCAGGTTCGTGCCGGATGTCGTGCGGATTCCCGCAGACACCCCCGTCCGTCTCGTGGTCGATCGCCGAGAAGACGTTGCGTGCTCTGCACAGATTTTCATGCCGCAACTCAACATCCTCAAGGACCTCGCGCCCAATGGCGTGACCACCGTAGACATTCCGGCCACGAAGGCCGGCACCTATACGCTGACCTGCGGGATGAGCATGATGGCCGGGCAGCTGATCGTGGGTGACTCGGCTGGCAAGGCGGGCGGATCGATGGCGGTCTGGCTACTTCTCGGCGCCGTCGGGATCGCTGGTACGCTCTGGTTCGTGCGTCGCAAAAAGGCTGAAGCGGCGTCGACCGGCAAGGCCGTCATGATCCTGGGCTTCGAGCCCAACCAGTTCGCGGTGGTCGTGATCGGCATGATCGCGGCAATTCTTGGAGGACTCGCATTCGGCGGGTTCTTCTCCTGATCGACCTACAAACGAGGAGTACTGACTCAATGACTACTGAATCCGCAACCAATGCCACGAAGACATCTAACGGCACGATGCGACTGATTATCATCGGCGCACTTGTCGTCGGCGCCTTTTTTGGCGCGTACCGAATCGCCTCCGCAGTCAGTGGGCGCGCAGGCGGCATCCCTGTTGGTGGCGTTCCCGCTGGCAAGCAGGCAGCTGTCGCTCCTGGTGCTGCGTCGGGCGACGGCGCACCGGCGTGCGCCTGTTGCGGCAGCGGCCAGCCCACGGCAAACGGAGTGAGCGGCAGTGAGGCTGCCGGCGCCGCAACAGTTGAGGGTGACGTCCAGAAGATCGCCGTGGACCTCTCGACCGGGACCTATGTGCCCAACGTGCTCAAGCTCAAGGCGGGCATCCCCGCAGAGATCAACTTCGGTCAGAGCTCGGGATGCACAGCTGTCGTACAGTCCAAGGACCTCGGTTTCCAAGAGGACCTCACCGCAGGACCCAAGACCGTCAAGCTCGGCGCCCTGAAGCCGGGAACCTATGCCTTCTCGTGCGGCATGGAAATGGTCTTTGGGAAGATTGTTGTGGAGTAGGAGCCCAAGATGGCAACACGATCTCAAAATGAACCGACACTCACGATCCGCCTTCGGGTCGAGGGAATGCGCTGCCAGTCTTGCGAGCGAAAGCTCGCGGCCTGGTTGGGTGACATCGAGGGTGTCGTCGAAGTGGACGCAAGTTATGAAGAGAGCCTCGTCACGATCCACGCCACCGACGAGATCGACTTCGAAGAGGTGATCAGGTCTGTCATGCGCGCCGGATTCAATGCGGGCGAACCGTCCGTGATCAGCGATCCCTCCGTCGATGCCGCAGCCGAGATTCCAATCCAGGCCGCGCGCTCCGACGAGTCGATCGCGCAAGCTCTTCGCGATGCGATTGCAGTCGTTTCAGCGAGTGGCATTGTGCCCGAGTACGATGAGGAAGCGGTGCCGATGGTGGAGGCTCTCACCGAGCCCGCCGCCGAGCCCGCCGCCGCGCCGGTCCGCTACCGTCGCCTGAAGCTGAGCTCGGTGGGCATGCACTGTGGTGCCTGCGAGAAGCTCGTCTCGATGCAGGCAAAGAAGGTCGACGGAGTCGTGGCAGTCGAGGCCGACGCTAAAGCGCAGACGGTTACCGTCTACCTTGAGCGAGAGGTAGCGACGGAGCGCCTCGAAGAAGCTGTGACCGCAGCCGGGTTCACCCCGGGCGACCCCTTCATTCTAGGAGTCGGCTTCGTCAACGAGCTCCCCAGCGCCGCGCCTGCGTCCGCAGCCACGCCCGTCTCGGCTCCGGTCCCCGCACCAGTGCCCGACACCAAAGCCGCAGTAGCCGCCGTAATGGCTGGCGTAACTGCCGCGGAGGCGTTCCCGAGGCTCGACGTCGCGACTCCGGAGGCCCCCACAGGAGCTGCAGCAGTCAGTGAAGGCGCTGCCTGCCCCACAGCCGCAGCCGCCGAAGCAATCATCGCCGCAGCCACCACGACCGCCGATGAGGCGGGAGTCGGTGCCCGCAGCGAAGACTCCGCAGATGGGGAAGGCGCCGCAGGCGCCCGGGCCCCCATCAAGGACCCTGAGCGAAGGGTACCGAGTCCCGCCGCCCCGACGGCCGCAGTAGCTGACGCGACGTTCGCAGTCGGCGGTATGACCTGCGCCAGCTGCTCCTCGATCATCGAGAAGGTCACAGCCAAGACCCCCGGCATCGTCGCGTCCACGGTCAATCTGGCCACGGAGCGCCTCGCCGTCACCTACGACCCCGCCGTCATCGATCCGGATGGCATCAAGGCGGTCGTCGACGGTCTCGGCTACTCGGCGACTCCACTGCACACCGTTTCGACTGACAAGCCCTCGGCCGGCGGCAAGGTCACGCTCGCGCTTCTCGGCATGACGTGCGCATCGTGCGCCTCCGTCATCGAGAAGTCCCTGCTGAAGCTCGATGGCGTGACCTCGGCCACCGTGAACCTGGCGGCCAACACCGGCACGGTGGAGTTCGACCCCACCGTCGTGGGAGTCGACGACCTCATCAACGCGGTCAAGGCAGCGGGTTACGACGCAGCGGTGAAGGTCGAGATAGCCCTTGGCTCAGACGCCGAGGACACCCAGGCAATCGCCCAGGCGGCAGCCTACAAGCACGACGTACGTATGTTCATCTTCACCGTCGCCATGGCCCTCCCGCTGCTCATCATCGCCATGATTCCGCCGTTCATGGATCTCGTTCCGCTGAAGGTTGCCGAGTGGCTCGCTGCTACGATCGGCGGTGCGTGGGATCCGATGCTTCTCTCCAAGTACATGCAGTTCCTGCTCGCCGCTCCGGTGCAGTTCATCGCCGGCGCACGCTTCTACAAGGGCGCATGGCACGCGATCAAGCGCATGACCGGCAACATGGACCTGTTGATCGCCATCGGTACCTCCGCCGCGTTCTTCTACTCGGCAGCCGCGACGTTCATCCCGGCGCTGCAGATGGAACCGGCGTTCTTCGAGACCGGCGCGTTGCTGATCATGTTCGTGCTGATGGGCAAGTTGCTCGAGGCTAGTGCGAAGGGCAAGACCTCCGACGCCATCAAGAAGCTCATGGGGCTTGCGGCCAAGACCGCTCGCGTCGTGCGCGGTGGCGAAGAGCTCGACATCCCGGTTGACCAGGTGCTGGTCGGCGACCTGATCGTGGTTCGTCCCGGCGAGAAGGTGCCGGTCGACGGAGTTGTGGTCCAGGGTTCCTCGGCGGTGGACGAGTCGATGCTTACCGGCGAGTCCATCCCTGTGGAGAAGAACGCCGGCGACAACGTCATCGGCGCGACCATGAACAAGCTGGGCAGTTTCCGCTTCCGCGCCACCAGGGTCGGAGCCGACACCGCGCTCGCGCAGATCGTGCGCCTTGTGGAGGACGCTCAGGGCTCCAAGGCGCCGGTGCAGCGCT
The DNA here is from genome assembly GCA_038249135.1 of Coriobacteriia bacterium. GTDB lineage: Bacteria > Actinomycetota > Coriobacteriia > Anaerosomatales > JAAXUF01 > JBBRWO01. The sequence goes on along the minus strand of JBBRWO010000023.1, from coordinate 7,868 downwards.
TCGCTGACAGTATCAGCGCCGTGTTCGTACCGTTCGTCATCGGCGCGTCGTTGCTGACATTCCTGTTCTGGGCGTTCGCAGGGCCTCTGATCTATGGAGCAGTACCCGATCCGACCGCTTCGTTCATCATCTTCGAGCCCATCCTCATGGCGGCCGCGACCAACGGCTGGTGGATCGCCGCGCTTCTCGCGGGCATCGCCGTCGTCGTAATCGCATGCCCGTGCGCGCTGGGTCTGGCCACACCGACCGCGATCATGGTCGGTACCGGCCGAGGTGCCGAGAACGGCATCCTCATCAAGTCCGGCGACGCGCTCGAGACAGCCTACAAGATCTCCGCAATCGTCTTCGACAAGACCGGAACGCTCACGCACGGCAAGCCGGAAGTCACCAACATCGAGCTGGCCGAGGGCCATGACGCCGCGCGCGTCTTCACCTTCGCCGCCGCGCTCGAGAAGAACTCCGAGCATCCGCTGGCCGAGGCCATCATCAACCGCGCCAAGGCTGACAACATCGTGATTCCTGCCGTCGAGGGGTTCTCGGCGGTACCGGGCCATGGTGTTGAAGGCACCGTGGACGGCATGCGCGTCGCCTTTGGCAACCGCAAGCTCATGGCTCGCGAGGGCATCGACATCTCGCGCTTCGAGGACCGCATCGCGGAGCTCGAGGACGAGGGCAAGACCGTCATGCTCGTGGGCGTCAACGGTGCAAAGCTGGCCGGCATGATCGCTGTAGCTGACACGCTCAAGCCCAACTCGGCCGAGGCCGTCAGCCGCCTGCAGGACATGGGCGTCAAGGTGTTCATGATCACCGGCGACAACCGCCGCACCGCCAACTCCATCGCGCGTCTGGTCGGCATCCCCGCCGAGCAGGTACTCGCCGAGGTGCTCCCTGAGCACAAGGCATCCGAGGTCGCGAAGCTGCAGGCCGAGGGACTCACGGTTGCGATGGTCGGGGACGGCATCAACGACACGCCGGCGCTGGCACAGGCCGACGTGGGAATCGCCATGGGCGCGGGTACCGACGTGGCCATGGAGACCGGCGGCATCGTGCTCATCAAGAACGACCTGCGCGACGTCGTCACCGCCATCGAGCTCTCCCGAGCCACGATGCGCAAGATCCGCCAGAACTTCGTGTGGGCGCTCGGCTACAACACGGTGCTGATTCCGGTTGCCGCAGTCGGCCTGCTCTCCGCGTTCCCCTGGGTCGCTGGCGCCGCAATGGCGTTCTCCAGCGTCTCCGTGGTCACCAACTCGCTCCTCCTTCGGGGGTTCAAGCCCAGCCTCCGCACCGCCGAGAAGTCTGAGGGCAAGCGCACCGCGCCGCCCACCGTTGAAACCCCGACCCCCGCGACTTCAGCGGCGGCCTGAAAGGAACTCTCATGAAACGAATCGCACTCGCGAGCGTCATGCTCGCACTACTCGGCGCCACCGTGGTCCTGTCCGGATGCTCCACCGCGAGCATGGATAAGACCGACACCTCGAAGGTATGGGGCTACGTCGCCACCGCCGACAAGGCGCAACTCGAACTCGATGAGAACCAAAACGGCGTCGACGAGCTGGTTGTGAAGCGTGTGCTGTCACCGACGGATGGCTGGATCGTCGTGCACGCCGACATGAACGGCAAGCCTGGCTTGCGCGTGGGCCTTGCCCACGTGAAGAGGGGCGAGTCGGTCAACGTGAAGGTCAAACTCAAGGACCTCACGACCCCCAAGGTCATCGTCGCAGTCCACGCGGACAAGGGCACCAAAGACAAGTTCGAGTTCGACATGATGAACAAAGAAATGAGCATCGACCGCCCGCTCTTCGTAAACGGGAAAGAGCTCGCCAAGTTCGCAAGCGTTCGTGAGTTCGGTGTTCCGGCCGCAGCGGGCGCGGCGTCCGTCGAGGCCTCCGATCAGATCGGCGCCACCTCGGAGCTCGTCATCTCCAAGGCCGTGGCTCCCACCGACGCCTGGATCGTCGTACACCTCGAGAAGGACGGTGGCCCCGGTGGTCGCGTCGGCCTCGTGCACATCCCCGCAGGCGAGTCGCTGAACACGACGGTGGCTCTCGAACCGCTACCCCTGACCGGAAACCTGCTCGTAGCCATCCACGCCGACAGGGCAGACCTCAACCTGTTCAACTTCGACATGGAGGACAAGGTCAACAGCAGCGACACCCCGTTCTTCGTGGACGGCAAAGAAGTCGCCGTGAAGGTACGCGTGAAGTAGGTGCGTCGGCGGCCGTACTCATCGAACATGATCGGAGCCATTACGTGAGAATCCTGGTACTCGGCGCCGCGGGTCGAACCGGACAGCTGATCGTCGAGCGCGCGCTGGGTCATGGCCATGACGTGACCGCGTTCATACACGCGACGCCACTTGCGCTGAATCACGTACGCCTGACGACCGTGGGCGGTGACGCGCGCGACTTCTCGGCGATGGAGAGCGCCATGGCAGAGCAAGATGCGGTTGCTTTCGCTCTCTCTCAGGGCTCGGGGGACAAGGGCGTGCACGAGGCGGGCATCGCCAACGTGATTCACGCGATGGCCGCGAACGACGTGCACCGACTCGCGGCCGTCAGCGCCGCCGGGACGTTCGCGCGAACGGACAAGGCGCTGTCCCTCGCGTACCGTGCGATGATCAAGACCGCGATGCGCGACATCTACGACGATCTCGAGGCGATGGAGCGGCGCATCATGGCAACTGGGCTGGACTGGGCGATCGTGCGTCCCGTCGGCCTCACCGACGAGCCACCCAGCGGTACCTATCGTGTTTCGCTCGACGGCACGCTGCTCAAGAAGGCCGCTCGCATTTCGCGTGCGGACGTCGCCTCCGTGGTGGTCAAGGCGCTGGAGACCGACACCTACCTGCGGCGCACAGTCGTGATCGGCGACTAGGCCCTCGACTAGGCCTGCGACTAGGCCTGCGACTCGCCCGGCGGCCGGCTGGGAACGGGCATCTCGCAGGCCACCCGATCAGCGGCTTCTCGGAGTGCGGCGAGAACCGCGGCGATGCCGGGATTGCCGTTGCTTCCTCGGCGGATGGCGGCCCAGATGGTGCGACTGATCTCCAGGTCTGACACGTCGGTGATCACGACGTTGGGGTAGGTGCCGATGAGCGCCAGCGGCGGAACCAGCGCCACGCCCAGCCCCGCGCCCACTGCGGAGAGAATGACCTGGAAGTCCATCGAGTGAAAGTCGGTCAGGGGCTCATAGCCTTGCCGACGCGTGGCAGCCACCACGAGGTCGAGCATCGAGGTGGAATCTCGTCCGACGATCCACTCCTCGTTCTTCAGGTCGGCCAGCTTGATCGGTCCCGATCCCGCAAGTGGATGGCTCGCCGGCAATGCGAGGTACACCGGCTCGGTGAAGAGCTGCTCGCGCTCGATACCGGCGTCCGTGAGTCGGGGCAGTAGACCCCACTCGTAGGCGACGACGACGTCGAGGTCGCCGTTCTTGAGCGCTGGGATCGATTCCTCGGGTTCGAGGTCGACCATCGACACGCGGAGATTGGGATAGCTCTGCTGGAGCCCCGGCAGAGCGGGGATCAGGAGCGCCCGCGCTGCGGTAGGGAACGCCGAGACCCGGACGCGGCCGACGACGCCTTTGGAAGCGGCCGCCAGGTCGGCTTCGGCGCGCTCGATCTCCGCAAGGATGCGCTCGGTGTTGGCGACGAGCTGCGTCCCGGCGTCTGTGAGGCGCACGCCGCGGCCAAACCGCTCCAGTAGCTGCGCCCCTGTCTCGCGTTCAAGCACCGCCATTTGCTGCGACACCGCGGAGGGCGTCATGAAGAGAGCCTCGGCGGCGGCGGCGAGCGTTCCGCGGGAGGCGACTTCTCTGAGCATGCGTAGACGTCCCACATTGAGCATGTAGTAAATCTTACGCTATACATTAGAAAACGACAATTGTTCTTGCGCTTCACAGGCTCGATACTAGCTATAGAACCAACGCGACCACATTGGGCGGTCGCACTGAAGGAGGCGTTTCGAATGAATGACAGCTTCAGCGAAGGCGGCGTCTTCTATGGTCGCACCGCAGCAATCATCGCAGGTGCAATGGTCCTAGCGGTCCTGCTCAGCCTTATCTAGTCCCCCTTGGTCGTCGTCGGCATCCCCCGGCGGCGACAGTCCCATGACATCAGCGCCTCGCAGGTTTCTGCGGGGCGCTTATGCATTCCCGGGAGACTTGGATGCGATTCTTGGACTCAGCTACTTGACCAGTTCGCCTATCCCGCTAGTGTGGGCGGTACATGGTCGCGAGAGGACACGGATGCCCGACACCAACAGACAGTCGCAGATGCCACGCGCGGCACTGCCTATCACCACGCCAAGCGGCTTCGCGGTCGTATTCTGGGTGGCTTTTTGTGTGTCCATGGTTCTGGTGGTCGGGCAGATCGCATTCATCATGTCGCTGACTCCGGTGGTACTCGGCATCGCGGAGCGCACGTCGACGGCGCTCCCGCCCGTTCTGAGCGCCGCCGCATCTATGGGCGCTCTCGGTCTGTTCCTGTTCTTTGCCATAGGTGATGCGCTGGTGTTCTTGGTATTCGCCTTGCTTGCTCGGCGCTTCTGGATTGGGCTCTTGTTCGTTCCGCCGATCCTCTACCTCACGGGGGCGTTTGGCGCACTCTGGATCTTCGCGGCACAGTTCCTGGCCACGAGCTGAATGGATAGGGTCGGCGGTGGTACGACCCGTCAGTATGGGGAGAGGAACGCACATTCGTGGGGAATCTGACTGACTCTGAAGCACTGATCGAGTCACTGCTTCAGTCGTGCATCGCTTTTGACGTCATGGCGCGCGACATCTACCAGAACTTCGCCGAGCACTCCGAGAACCCTCGGCTGAGGGCGCTGTTCACACAGCTTGCACTCGATGAGGCGGACCACGTGCGGTGGTGGAGCGACCTGCTTGGCTCTCATCGCCGAGGCGAGCTCGAGTTCTCCGCGACGGTCTCACGGGGTACCGCCGGCTACATGCAGTCGGTGGTCTCGCACCTGAAGGTAAGCACACCGGACGATCTGCATGCACTGGATGACATCGCGCGCCTTGCCTTCGCCGCATCGTTGGAGTTCTTCGCGCTCGACCCCGCGTTTGCGGCCTTCATCACGCTCAGTGACCAGGGTTCCGGGGAGGCGCATCACGTCGAGTACGACCAGCACATCAGGCTTCTTGCAGAGACGCTGTGCGAGTTCGAGGCCTTTGGCATGAGGTCCCAGGCTGCGTTGCTCGGCTCGGCGGAGAGTGAATTCGCCCATCCCAGTTCCCGCGTCACGCGAGATCCTCTTACGGGACTGCCCACCTCCGTCCTCCTGCGGGCAGCTCTGGAGCCGCTCTGCGACGCCGTGTTTGGCGGGGACTTCATCCTTGTCGTGGTGGACGTCGACGATTTGAATGCGATCAACACCGCATACGGTCGTGATGCGGGCGACGCGGTTCTGATCGAGGTCTCCCGGGCACTGGCGGCGTTGTCGCGGTCGACGGACACACTCTGGCGACTCGAGGACGACAGCTTCGGTCTCGTGCTGACGGATGCCGATGCCGATCATGCGTCGGCGCTGGCGGGTGAGTGCGTTGCCGCGTGCGCGGGAGTCGCCGCGCAAGCCGTCCCGGACGCGCTCACGAGTGTGAGCGTCTCGGCGACCTCGCTGGTGGCCACTGCAAAGAGCGGCTCGCCTATCAATCTGGGGAGCGTGCTCGGCTGCGTGCTTCGTGCCACGGCGCCCAACGGTGACGTGGCGAATCGCGGCAGCCGCGGCACGGTCGAGACGATTCGCTGTGACTGACGGCGCGCCCCTTGGCGATGCTGCTGACGCACTCCGCGAACTGGATCCGGCATTCGCCGCGATCATCGACGCGGTCGGTCCGCTGACGGTGCGCGTGGCCGAGGACCGCTTCGCAGAACTCGCCGCGGCCATCGTCAGCCAGCAGCTCTCGGTCAAGGCAGCCGACACCATCTGGCGGCGGTTCGAAACACTCGGCCCGGTGACACCGGAATCCATACTCGGTTACGCCGAGGAGGAGGTGCGCGCGGTGGGGCTGTCCGGCGCCAAGACGCGCTACGTACGCGATCTTGCGCTGCACGTCGCCGATGGCCGGCTTGACCTAGCCGCCGTCGATCAGCTCGACGACGAGGCGGTCATCGAGGCGCTGACGGCCGTGAAGGGGATCGGACGCTGGACCGCCGAGATGTACCTGATCTTCGCGCTCGGCCGCCCTGACGTGCTCGCGGTGGACGACCTCGGTTTGCGACGCGCGGGCGGGTGGCTGCTTCAGCTCGAGCGGCCTGCGACGCGAGAGGAACTCGCGGAGGCGGGGGAACGCTGGCGCCCCTACCGGTCCGCTGCCTCGCGATACCTGTGGGCATCGCTCGACAACGGACCGGTAGGGGCTCCCTAGGTGGCGCACCGATAGACTCGGATACGCCAGACAGTCGCGTCGCGGGGACGACAGACTGTGATATCTGTTGGCCTAGAAGTTATCTGCGAGGAGCTCGAAGTACGACTGCGGGTGCTTGCAGGCGGGACACAGTTCCGGTGCCTCGGCGCCCTCGTAGACATAACCGCAGTTACGGCACTTCCAGAAGACGACGCCGTCCTTCTTGAAGACCTTGTAGCCGTTGACGTTCTCGAGAAGGGCGCGGTAGCGCTTCTCGTGGTGAGCCTCTACCTCGGCGATCTGGCGGAACGACTCGGCGACATCGGAGAAGCCCTCGGCCTCGGCCACGTCGGCGAACGTCGGGTAGAGCTCGCTCCACTCCTCGAGCTCGCCGTCGGCGGCCGCGAGGAGGTTCTCGGCGGTGGTGCCGATCTTGCCGGCGGGGTAGGTCGCGGTGATTTCGACTGGGCCGCCTTCGAGGTACTTGAAGAAGACTTTGGCGTGCTCCTTCTCGTTGTCGGCGGTCTCGATGAACAGGGCGCTGATCTGCTCGAAGCCATCCTTCTTCGCGACGCCGGCGGCGTAGGTGTAGCGATTGCGCGCCTGGCTCTCGCCAGCGAATGCTTTCAGCAGGTTCTTCTCGGTCTCGGTGCCTTTGATGCTGGGCATTAACGTGCTCCCTTCGGGGATGTCGGTAATCGGGGTGCTCTCTACAAGGTATCCGTTCGGGCTGACACCGAAACGGCGAACGCCGTCTCCGCGGAACAATTCCGCAGAAACTCCTTGACTAGTACGAAGTTCGTAGTAGTCTGTGATTCGGCTAGTGTGAAGTTAGTACTACTGCGGTGTTGATAGCACCGCATCGACAGAAGAGGAGGTGAGCCGTGACACCCGCAGACGAACAGATGCTCCGCAAGTTCCAGAAAGAGCTGAACGCGGGCACGGTCTCGCTCGTCCTGCTCGCGATTCTCGACCGATCGGAAGAGCCGTTGTACGGCTACCAGATCGCTAAGAGCATCGAGGGTGCCTGGGGCGAGGGAGTGCCCGTCAAGCAGGGGACGCTGTATCCGGTCCTACGCTCGATGGAAGAGAACGGGATGCTGGAAAGCCGAGTGGAGCCGAGTGTGTCTGGTCCTCCTCGGAAGTACTACTCGATCACCGAGCGCGGACGCTACGTGCTGGGCGACTGGAAGGCGGCGTGGGCGCGGACTCGCGGCTTCGTCGACGCGACACTGGAGGGGAACGTTGAATAACACGGTCGAGGGATACCTCGCTGAACTCAGAAAGGCGCTCGCGGGATCCGACCCGGCGCTCATCCAAGACGCCGTCTACGATGCCGAGGAGTACCTGCGCACCGCCGTCGCAGAAGGTGACGGCTCACCGGAATCGCTCGAGGCCGCCATCGAGTCCTACGGCACTCCCGAGGAGGTTGCAGCTGCCTACCGTGACGCGGAGCTGACCGTCGCCGCCGCGCTTCGCAAGCCGACCTCGCCTGCCGCGACGTCGAAGCTCGG
>JBBRWO010000022.1:0-24098 GCA_038249135.1 Coriobacteriia bacterium | reverse complement strand
GTGCTGCTTCGCACGGAGATCATGACGGTGACGCGCACCGTGATCGCCGAGGGAATCGGGAGTGGCGTGTTCCGCGATGACGTCGACCCGGACTTTGGCGCCTCGGCGCTCTTTGGCATGACGGCGACCGTGGCGCTCGACTGGCAGGCGTTCGAGCCCGAGAAGCCGCTTGAAGACGTGCTCGGACAGATCACCAAGGTGGCGCACAACGCGATTCGCCCCTGCTAGCAGCCAAGACGGGTACATACCTCTCGCCATCCGCATTCTGTGAGAGGACCCGCTCCGTGAGCACATCTGTCGAACTCCACGAGGGTGATGTCGCGCCCGCAATCGAGGCCGAGACCGCCACGGACGATCACTTCAGCCTTGCCGCACTCAAGGGACGCTGGGTTGTGGCGTACTTCTATCCACGCGCGAACACACCCGGTTGAACGCATGAGGCCAGGGACTTCCAGGAGAAGAAGTCGCAGTTCGACCTGCTAGAGGCCACGGTAGTTGGCATCAGCGCCGACAAACCAGCTATCCAGCGCAAGTTCATCGAGAAGTTCGAGCTGACGTTCCCGATGATCCCCGACACCGACAAAGGCATCATAGAGGCATACGGTGCCCGAGAGGTGCTCGGCATGACAGCCAAGCGCAAGACGTTTCTGATCGCACCCGACGGCACAATCGCTCGGACCTGGCCCAACGTGCGTCTTGAGGGCCACGCTGCAGACGTCCTCGGGGCGATCGAGGCCATCGTCGCCTTCACCCAGGGAGCGGATTCATGATTCTGCGTCCTCGATCGCCTCGCTCGCACGCCGCGCATGTGAGGCGTTGGCGGCTCGCGTTGGGCGTCGTGGCCTTGCTGCTGGCGGTAGGCGTCCTCGGCGGGTGCACTCGCCCTCAGCCCTCGGCGGTTTCCAAGGTGCCGGAACCGGTCCAGCTCCCCATCGCCGAGGCGCCTTCGCCACCAATGCAGCTGTCGCAACTGCAACTCCAGATCGTGCCGTTGTGGAAGGACTTCACCTCGCCGCTCTATCTCACAAATGCGGGCGACGGCTCGGGTCGGCTCTTCGTCCTCGAGCAGGGCGGAGCGATCCGCATCATTCGCAACGGGTCCGTGACGCCGGCCCCCTACCTCGACGTCAGCAAGCTTCTGAGTTTTGGCGGCGAGCGCGGGCTTCTCGGCTTGGCGTTCGCGCCTGACTTCGAGACGTCGGGACGCGTCTACCTCAACTACACCGACAAGCAGGGCAACACCGTCGTCGCTCGGTACACGGCTGACGATCCTGCAAGCGATGAGCCCACGTGGTCGGCGCCTGAGACGGTGCTGACCGTCAAGCAGCCCTACGCCAACCACAACGGTGGATGCATGCAGTTCGGTCCGGACGGCCTGCTGTACGTGGGAATGGGCGACGGCGGGAGCGCCGGCGATCCCAACGGCAACGCGCAGAATCCCAAGTCGCGTCTGGGCAAGATGCTGCGCATCGACGTGAGCGGGGCAGCGTTCAAGCCCGAGGTCTGGGCGAAGGGCCTTCGCAACCCATGGCGATTCTCGTTCGATGCGAGCAGCGGCGCGCTGTGGATCGGCGACGTCGGGCAAGCGAACTGGGAAGAGATCAACGTCGTGCCCGGTGACAAAGCGGACGTGAACTACGGTTGGAACCGCTGGGAGGGCACACACGTGTACCCCCAGAAATCCAAGCGCCCCAGCATGTCCGGCTTCACCTTCCCTATCGCCGAGTACCCGCACCCCAAGGGCGAGTCCGTCACCGGTGGCTACGTGTACCACGGCCAGAACTACCCCGCGATGAGCGGCATCTACGTGTACGCGGACTTTGTGAAGGGTTGGATCGGCGCGATCAAGACCACCGCGCCCGATGGCAGCAAGCTGGCGAAGCCTGACGACCGCACGATGCTGCAGACCGCGACGCGCCCGGCGAGTTTTGGTGTCGACGAGAGCGGCGAGCTGTATCTGGTCGACTACCGCGGCACGATCTACGTGGTGACCGGCGCGCCAAAGTAGCAGCGAGCCAAGGGCGGGCGTCCGATCGACGACTGCGCCGGGCCAAGGGCTACAGCGCGGCTACCAGGGCATCGACATCGTCGGTGGTGGTGTCCCACGACGTCACCCAGCGCACCAGCGAGCGCCCTTCGGCCACGCCTTCTTCCCATGCGTAGAAGTGGAACCGCTCCTGCAGCTCGGGAATCCGCTCGTCGGGAAGCAACGCGAAGATCTCGTTGGCCTGCACAGGAAATGCTATCTCGATGCCCTTGGCCGTGGCCCCCTCGGCGAGTCGTGCGGCCATCGCGTTGGCGCCAAGCGCGCACCTGCGCCACAGGTCACCCTCATACATCGCCGAGAACTGGGCGGAGATGAAGCGCATCTTGCTCGAGAGCTGCCCGGACTGCTTGCGGATGTAGGGCAGTGCGTCAGTCAGCGCGGTGCCAAAGAGCACGACCGCCTCACCCGCCAGCATGCCGTTCTTGGTGCCGCCCAGCGAGAGCACGTCGACGCCCGCCTCGGATGTGAGCGACGCCAACGACGCTCCCAGACCCGCAGCGGCGTTGGCGATGCGTGCGCCATCGACGTGCAGCACCATGCCGTGCGAGTGCGCGAGGTCGGAGAGCGCTTTGAGCTCGCGCGGGGTGTAGACGGTGCCAAGCTCGGTGACGTTGGAGACCGAGATCACCCGCGGCTGGGCGTGGTGTTCGAACCCGAAGCCGGTCAGTGCCGGCTTGACGAGCTCCGGAGTGAGCTTGCCGTCCGGTGTGTGTACGGTGACCAGCTTGATGTTGGCGATATGCTCCGGCGCGCCGCACTCGTCGGTGGCGATGTGTGCGCTCTCGGCGCAGATGACGCTCTGCCACGACTGGCACACGGCCGCGAGGCCGACCACGTTGGCGCCGGTGCCGTTGAACACGATCGCGACCTGCGCGGTTCCGCCCACCTGCGAGCGGATTGCCGCGATCGCGTGGTCGGTCCATCGGTCGTCGCCGTAGGCGTGCGCATGCCCGACGTTCGCCTCGGCGATTGCCGAGAGAATCTGGGGATGCACGCCCGCGTGATTGTCGCTGCCGAACCCTCGCCACTCGCTCATCGGTCGCTCTCCTTGTCGGCTGAGAATGTGTCGTCGCACTCCGCCACGTAGTCGCGCAGCACCTGCGGTAACGCCGCGACGTCACCCGCCGCAGGCGTCGGCGCGGAGCTGTACGTGTCCCAGAACAGCACCTGCGCGCGGCGAAGCTCACCGTTACGGCCATCCGCGACCATCGCCGCGAACGCTTTGCCGGTGTAGGTGGTCTCGAGCTTGATGCCGGAGCTTGCGGCGATCGACACCGCCTCCTCGGTCTCACGCGTGACCACGCCATAGCCGGGCTCGAACCAGTCGTCGCGCAGCTCGAACTCGAGATCGCCAAAGCGCAGATCCGGGAAGGTCGGGTCGGCCGAGCGCAGGAGCGCCACGGTGTCCTCGGTGAGCTTGATGGCGACCTCCTCGGTCACGACCTGCTCGGGCGTGACGCGGATCGCGATGACGCGGGTGTGGGCGCGAACGGCTGCAAGCCCGATCGCGAGACCGATCGCGGTGCCCACGGTGCCGGCGGCCACGTAGATGGCGTCGGGACGGTAGTACTGCGACATATCGGACGCATCGATGCCGGCGTTGAGCTCGCGGAGTTGGTCGACGAGCTCGATCGCCGCCTCGACGTAGCCCACCGCACCAAGCGCGCTGGTGCCGCCCATGGGGATGACGCACGGCTCGACGCCGTCACGCTCGGTGAGCTCGGCCTTGGCACGCACCGCTTCGCGCGCGCCATCCCAACCGTCGACCGGATACAGCACGGTGCCCAGCGCCGCGTGCGCTCGCAGGGTCGCTGCCGCGAATGGGCCCGGCTCCTGCGGCGAGAGCACCGCATGCGGCTCAAGTCCAAGAGCGCGCGAGTGCACCGCGGTTGCCAGCGCGTGGTTCGACCCATACGCGCCGTAGGTGATGACCGACTTGCATCCGTCGGCGGCCGCCTGGCCGAGCAGGTACTCCAGCTTGCGGACCTTGTTGCCGCCATAGACGGGGCTGGTCAGGTCGTCTCGCTTGACCATCAGCCGTACCATGCCGAGCTCCTCGGCGAGTTCAGGGAGCTGATCGACGGGTGTCGGGATCGTGGCGATACCAGCGTGCGGGAGCGACGCGGTACCGGGAAAGGCGCGAACAAGCGGGCTGGTCACGGCGGGGTCTCCTCGGCGGGTCGGGGTCGGGGCGGGGTCAGGATCTACTCGTACGATATCGCGTCGCGGACACTGACGCGCGACGCGTTCCAGGCTGGCAGCAGGCTCGAGACGACGGCGATGGCGATCACCAAGCCCAGCCACAGGCCCACGCCGCTCCACGAGAAGCTGTAGGCGAGCGGCAGCGACATCGCGGAACCGAGCGCACGTACCAGCCACACGGACAGCGGCCACGACAACACCGCGCCGGCGGCCCACGCCATGAGCGCGACGACGACGCCCTCGGTGATGAAGATGCCGAAGATGGCCGCGTGCGAAGCGCCGATCGACCGCATGACGCCGATCTCACGCGTGGATTCGAGCACGTTGATGGTCATGGTGCCCGTGAGCCCGATGACACCCACCGCCGAGAGGATCGTCGCCATGATGACCAGGAACGTCACGAGGATGCCTAGCTGGTTGGCGATCGTGGCCTTCCACGCGGCCTGCGTCTCCCCGCCCGAGGGTGTGAATCCCGCCTCGTCGAGCCGCGTCTCGAGCTCGTCGCCAACGCGCTGCTGCTCCGCGTCGGTGTGACCGGCGGTCTTGACCAGCAGCCTGCTGACCGCGCCGTTCGCCCCGATGACCGAGTCGAGCGCGGACCTCTCGAAGAAGATGATGGAGCCGCGCATCTGCCCGGAGACGATACCGACGACGTTCCAGTCGCGCTCGTCTCCGCGAATGGTCAGCCGCATCTTGCTGCCGACCCCGAGGTTGGGTTGGTCCTTGACGACGTCGGCGTTGATGACGATCGCGTCGGCCTCGCCCTTGCGCAACCAGCGTCCCGCGGTGATCGTCGGGTTCACGAACGTGCTGGTCGCAGGCAGTCCGATCGCCACGATGCCTTGGTTCTCGCTGCCGTCCTGGCGCTTGGCCGAGGCGGTCGTGTTGATGCGTGTTTCGACCGCCGTGACTCCGTTGACGCGCTTGGCCTCGCGCTCGAGCTCTGCGCCAGGCTGCGGCGAGCCGAAGAACACCTGCGCGTCGTAGACCCAAAACGCCCCGATGTCCTCGACCGTCTGCAGCGTCGACGAACGCACTGACAGCACCGACATGACCACCGCCGAGGCGAGGATCAGCGTCGTCAGCGTCAGCGCGAGACGGCCCTTGCGCAGAAACGTGTTGCGAAGCGATAACGCCACCGGCCGAGGAAGCCCCCGAATCAGCCCAAGCCCTCGATCGATCCAACCGTGGCCGAAGTTACCCGACATCCCCGTGGAGGTGAAGGCGGTGACGACGCTCGTGCGGGCTCCTCGGCGAACAGGGATGGCCGCGGCGAGCACCGGAACCAGCAGCCCTACTGCGACCTCAAGGGCGATGACGTAGGCGGGCGGGGTGTACTCGACGATGCGGAAGTTGAGGAGACCGGAGGCATACCCGATGAACCAGCGACCGGTCCACAGCGTGATCGGCACGCCCACGATGACCGCGAGCACGCCGTAGATAAGCACCATCACGAGGTACATCGACTGCACCTGGTACCAGCGTCCACCGACCGCTTTCATGATGCCGATCTGCCTGATCTGCTGCGCGATGATCGCCGAGACGGTCGTGATCACGAGGAATCCCGAGAGCCCCAGCGCGAGCACACCCATCGCCAGCAGCAGCAGCGAGATCGCCTTGAAGATGTCGCCCAGAAAGTGGCTACCCGGCTTGGGGACGTTGGTCGCGTACGCCTGTACACCTGCCGAGGCGAGCTCGTGGTCGCGCACGTCGATGGCGATTCGACTGGCAGCCGCCTGAGACAGATCCCTGTCGAGTTGCAACGCGAGGTAGTTGAACTTGTCGGGCTGCTTGAGGAGCGGCATCGTCTTCATCGAGACATAGCCCACCACCATGTCCGAGAACATCGTGGGCACCGAGTTGATGTCGTGCGCGAAGCCGACCACGCGCAGTGACGCGCGGGTGCCGCCCTGCGTCTCGACAGTGATCGTCTCGCCGATGCTGAACTGCTCAACCAGCAGCACGCTCTTCTCGAGCACGACCTCGCCAGGACCCGGCGGCCACGACACGACCTCCTCGCGGACGATCTTCTGCACCGCGATGTTGTCGAACGACGGGAGTGCGAGCACCTGCATCGTGCTCCAGCCGGCGGTAGAGGTGGTCGCCGGCGACGCCGTCGAGTAGCGCACCAGCTGCAAGCGGCGACCCTCTGCGGCGGTGACATCTGCGCGGCTTCCGATGCTGCGGACGAGTCCGACGTCGAAGTCCGAAGTGTTGAACTCGGCCGATGGCGCCGCTGAGGTGAGGAAGTCGGTGTCGAACTCGCGCGTGAGCACGCCACGGCCACCGAGCACCACGCCGACGGCGAAGATGCCCACGGCGATCGAGAGCACCACGAGCAGGGTGCGCAACTTGTGCGAGGTCAGGTCTCGGATGACCTTATGCCAGCGTGGCGGCAGCGGCATGGGGACGTCAGTCCTCGTAGCCGGGGTAGTCGCGAGACGTGCGCTCTTCCGCCGCGATCTCTGCGGCCTCGGCCGCGAGGCGGTTCATGCGCTCCTCGACGATCTCGCCGTCGTGCACGTGCAGGCTGCGGCGGACGCGCTGCGCGATGTCGTTGTCGTGGGTGACCATGATGATGGTCTTGCCGGCATCGACGAGCCGTTCCATCAGGTCGAAGACGGCCTCGGCGGTCTTGGAATCCAGATTGCCGGTGGGCTCGTCGGCCGCGAGGATGGGAGGGTCGTTGGCGAGCGCGCGGGCGATGGCGACACGCTGCTGTTGGCCACCTGAGAGCGCCGAGGGGAGCTTGTCCGCCTGGTCGGCCATCTCGACCTGCTCGAGAAGGTGCAGTGCACGCTCGGGTCGCTCGGCGGGAGCATAGACGTTGCAGAAGTCCATGGGAAGCATGACGTTCTCGGCCACGGTGAGCGTGGGAAGCAGCTGGAAAAACTGGAACACGACGCCCACGTTCTTGCCGCGCCAGATGGCGAGCTGGTTCTCATTCAGGCTGTGGACCGGAGTACCGCCGATCATGACCTGCCCTGAGGTAGGGCGGTCGATGCCGGTGATCATGTTGATGAGCGTCGTCTTGCCGCTCCCCGACTTGCCGATGAGCCCGATGAACTCACCTTGGCCCACGTCGAGGTTGATGCCGCGCAGGGCGGTGAACGGGACTTCGCCGGAGTCGTAGACCTTCACGACGTCGGTCATGCGGATGAGCGGCTCGGACATATGGCATGCTCCAGAGCTTGAGGTGACTGTTCTCAGCGTGCAGAGAGGAATCTACCACGCAGTCGGGTGTGTCTACCTGCGCTTCTCCTTGGGATGCTCCTTGAAGAACGCTTTGCCCGCCTTGGAGATGACCTTGCTCGAGCGTTCCTTCTCGGCCCAGGCCTTCTGGTCCTGTTTGCGCGAGAGCGTGTCGAGCTCGGAGCGTAGCGTGCGGTAGCTCTCGAGGCGTCGTAGCGGCACCAATCCCGCCTCGACAGCCGCTATGACGGCGCAGCCGGGCTCGGACTCGTGCGTGCAGTCATTGAAGCGACAGCGCGCGGCGAGTGCATCGATGTCGGGGAATGCGCTCGCGATGCCATCCTCGGCATCCCACAGTGCGAGGCCACGCATGCCGGGGGTGTCGATGATGACGCCGCCGCCGGGGATGAGCACGATCTCGCGGGCGACGGTGGTATGGCGGCCCTTGTCGTCGCTCGCGCGCACGGTCTTGGTCGCCTGCACCTCGCCGCCCACCAGCCGGTTCACGAGCGTCGACTTCCCGACGCCGGATCCGCCGAGAAGTGCCGCCGTCACACCCTGGTGGAGGACCGCGTGCACCTCGTCGAGGCCGATGCCGGTGACGGCACTCTCCACGATAACGTCGACGCCGGGTGAGGCACCCTCGGCGAGTTTGCGCTGGTAGTCGATGTCCTCGGCGATGTCGGCCTTGGTCAGCACGACGATCGGCCGCGCGCCGCTCTCCCACGCAAGCACGAGTTCGCGCTCGAGACGGCGGACGTTGATGCCCTTTCCCGAGAGGGACTGCACCACGAAGACGACCTGAACGTTGGCGATGAGGACCTGTTGGTCCGTCTGCTCGCCGGGATCCTTGCGTGAGAACGCGCTGGTGCGAGGCAGGATCGCCTCGATGATGGGCATGTCGTGGCCATCGGGATGCGCGAGTGCGACCCAGTCACCCACCACCGCTCGACTCCCGGTGCCGTGGGTCTTGATGAGGTGCGTGGCGGGTTCGACGCGAACGTGCCCCGACTCCGTGGCGACCATCGGCATGCCGCGGTCGACGCGCGACACGCGCCCGGGGATGAAGCCCTCCTCGGCGAAGGGCGCGAACAACGCCTGCTCACGCCCGGTCCAGCCGAGGTCAACGAGCGTCGCGTGCTGGATGTCTGTGTGTTCGGTCACGAAGACTAGGATACCCCGCGCGGGGGCTGACGAGCAGATTGTCCGTGTCAGAGGGCGGGTATACACTTCTGGTGTATCTACTTGGTGTATCCACGGGAGTTGCATCTACCGGACGCGACTACGCGACACGTTGGCGAGGAGTTGAGTTCGATGGCCGTATACAAAGTGAACGTATCGCTGCCGCCTGAGTTGGTGGAGCAGATCGACTGCGCCGCCGCCGAGCAAGGCTTGAGCCGAAGCGGATTCATCGCCGAGGCGAGTTCGCGGTACGTGGCGGAGCTGCGGGAGACTTCCGCTGAAGAGGAACGTGTCAGGCGAATCGATGCTGCAATCGCGAGCATGAAAGAGCGCGGGAAACTGCTGCCGCGAGACTTCGACTACGTCGGGGCGATCCGCAAGGACCGGGAGCGGGATGGATGGGACGGGGTGGCCAAGTGAAGTACTCGGTAGTCGACACCTCCGTTGTCTTCAAGCTGTTCCTCGCGTACGGCGAGGACGGCCTCGACGAGGCGTGGGAGCTGCTGCGCCGACACCGCGATGGTGAGATTCTGCTGATTGCCCCCGAACTCGGTGCGCTCGAAATTGCCAGCGTCCTTCGCCACCTTGGAGTCGTTGAACCAATCGCGCTCGACTTTCTCACGGTCTACAGTGAACTGGCCATCGAGCTTATGCCAGCGACTCCCGCACGAGTCCGAGCGGCACTCTCGGCCTCGTTCGCCCACAGAATCAGCATCTACGATGCGATGTTTCTCGCACTGGCACAGGAGCTGGATTGCGAGCTCGTGAGTTCGGATAGCAAGGCTTTCGGGGCCATCCAGCCGCATGTTGCCAGCATACGCATCATCTAGTCACGCAGCCTCGCACCTTGAGCTCTACCCTTTGGCCCGCACCACAGCCACGACCGTATCGGCTAGCAGGTTCGGGAGCACGCGCACTTCTCGGATGTGATCATGCCAACCGCCGGCCACCAGGGGAATCTCGCGCTCGATCTGACCGCCGTTGGCCGCCACGAAGTCGCGGAAGTCTTTGAGTGTGGTGTGGTGGATGTTGGGCGTGTCGTACCACGAGAATGGAATCGAGTCCGAGACCGGCATCCGTCCCTTGGCCGCAAGATAGCCGCGGACACGCCAGTGTCCGAAGTTCGGGAACGTGATGATCCCGCGTTTGCCCACGCGAAGCATCTCGCGAAGCACCAGCGCCGGCTTGCGAACCACCTGCATTGTCTGAGACAGGATCACGGCATCGAACGACTGATCGGGGAAGCCGTGCAGGCCCTCGTCGAGGTCGGACTGCACCACCGAGAGACCACGCGCGATCGCTGCCGCGATCTCCTCGGGAGCCAGCTCGATGCCGCGCACCTTGCAGCCGCGCTCGTCACGCAGGTGCGCCATGAGCGAGCCGTCGCCGCATCCAAGGTCGAGCACGCGGGAGCCCTGTGGGACGAGTCCCGTGAGCAACCGCAGGTCAGCGCGCATGATGTCTGCGGCTGTCACTGGGCACCTCCGACCTCTCCGCGGGCTTCTTCCAGCGCGCGCTCCAAGAACGGCTCGATGTAGCGACGCTGCTCCTCGGGCTCGAGCAGAAAGGCGTCGTGGCCATAGGGACTCTCTATCTCGGCGAACGAGACCTCGGCGAAGGCGGTGCGCAAGGCGTCCACCAAGCCGCGAGTCTGGTACGTGGGGAACAGCCAGTCGCTTGAGAACGTGAGCGTCAGGAAGCGGACGGGTGTGTTCGCCATCGCAGCGGCGACGGAATCCGCGCCGGCAGCGAGGTCGAAATAGTCCATCGCCTTGGTCATGTACAGATAGGTGTTGGCGTCGAAGCGCTCGACGAACTTCTGGCCCTGATGCGCCAGATAGCTCTCCACCTCGAACTCAGTCACGAAATCGAACGCATGCTCATCGCGGTCACGAAGTCTGCGCCCGAACTTCGCGCGCATCGACTCGTCCGAGAGGTACGTGATGTGCCCGATCATGCGGGCGATCGCCAGCCCCTGATCCGGCTGGCCATGCTCGTAGTAGTTGCCGCCGTCAAACGCCGGATCGCCGAGGATCGCCGTGCGGCCAACCTCGTTGAACGCGATGGACTGCGCCGCGAGGCGAGGCGTGGTGGCGACGGCAACACAGGTGCTCATTCGCTCCGGGTGCCGACGCGTCCATGACAGCGCCTGCATGCCGCCCATCGAGCCGCCCACCACGGCGAGCAGCTTCTCGATACCGAGCGAGTCAAGCAATGCCGCCTGTGCGTCGACCATGTCCTCGATGGTGGTCAGCGGGAACGTCAGGCCATACGGCTTGCCTGTCGCGGGGTCGATCGAGCCGGGACCCGTCGAGCCGGAACATCCGCCGACCACGTTGCTGCAGATCACGAAGAAGCGCCGCGTGTCGATGGCCTTGCCGGGGCCGACCATGACCTCCCACCAGCCGGGCTTCTCGACGCCGTCGGCATCGGGACCCGCAGCCACATGAGCGTCGCCCGAGAGTGCGTGGCAGATGAAGACGGCGTTGGTGCCATCCGCGTCGAGTTCGCCCCAGGTCTCATACACGATCTCGACGTGCTCGAGCCGACGGCCCGACACGAAGTCGAGTCCACCCGGCAACGTACAGACCTGCGGCCCCGACGCCGGCACTGCTGTGCCGACGGCGGGGGTCGAGGCGGTTGCGGTTGCGGTTTCGATGTCGGCCTTCTCGGCCTGATTCGTTGGAGTCACACTCATCACGCCTTCTCGAGGGCCTGCGCGAGGTCGGCGATGATGTCGTCGATGCTCTCGATGCCGATCGACAGGCGGACGAAGTCGTCACCGATGCCGGCCTTCACGAGCTCTTCCTCGGACAGCTGACTGTGCGTCGTCGAAGCCGGGTGGATGATGAGCGACTTGGCGTCGCCCACGTTGGCGAGGTGGCTGAAGAGCTCGACGCTGTCGATGAGCTTCTTGCCGGACTCCAGGCCGCCCTTCACGCCAAAGACCACGACGCCGCCAAAGCCGTTCTCGAGGTACTTCTTGGCGTTCTCGTGCGTGGGATGGCTCTCGAGCCCCGGGTAGGCGACCCACGCCACCTTGGGGTGCGACTCAAGGTACTTCGCTACGACGAGCGCGTTGTCGGAGTGGCGCTGCACGCGAAGCGACAGCGTCTCCACGCCGAGAAGGAACTGCTGCGCATTGAACGGCGAAAGCGCGGGACCGAAGTCGCGCAACACGTTGACGCGAGCGCGGATCGCGAAGGCGACGTTGCCCAGACCCGGGAAATCGCCGAAGACGTCCCAGAACTTGAGGCCGTGGTAGCTCTCGTCGGGCTCGGTGAAGAACGGGTGACGGCCGGTGCCCCAGTCGAAGTTGCCGCCGTCGACGATGATGCCGCCGATGGAGGTACCGTGGCCGCCAAGCCACTTGGTGAGCGACTCGACCACGACGGCAGCGCCGTGCTCGATGGGTCGGCACAGGTACGGCGTGCCGAAGGTGTTGTCGACCACGAGCGGGATGCCAATCTCGCGGCCCGCCACTGCGATGCCGCTCAGATCCGGCACATCGAGGCGTGGGTTGCCGATGGTCTCGACGAACCACGCACGAGTGCGGTCGTCAGAGGCGGCTGCAAAGCCCTCGGTGTCGGTGGTCTCGACGAAGCGGACCTCGATACCCAGGCGACGGAAGGTGTGCAGGAAGATGTTCCAGGTGCCGCCATACAGCGACGTCGAGGAGACGATATTGTCGCCGGTACCCGCAACGTTGAGCAGCGCGAGGACCTCGGCGGCGTGTCCGGATGCGACGGCGACGGCGGCGCTGCCACCCTCAAGAGCTGCGACACGCTGCTCGAGCACGTCGTTTGTCGGATTCATGATGCGGGAGTAGATGTTGCCAAACGCTCGCAGGCCAAAGAGGTCGGCCGCGTGGTCGGAATCCTTGAAGTTGTAGGCGGCCGTCTGATAGATCGGGACCGCGCGCGAACCGGTGGTGGGATCGGGGGAGGCGCCGCCGTGTACGGCAACGGTATCGAACTTGGGGGTGGTCGAGTCACTCATGGTGATCAGCCTGCTCTCTGAATGCGTGTCTGATGGGGACGATACCCGACTTGCGCCGTCTGGCGTAGTCAGCCTTAAGGCCGCCCGGATCCGGCGCATACGCCGATAGACCCGGGCTGGGTCATCATCATGTCCATCATCGTCACGAACTCAGACGGGCGAACCATGATTGCTCGATCACACCTCCTTTGACTGCTCGAAGCCTCGCTCTGTGCGGTTCCTCCGCGCTCCCGGTCAGAACTCGCCGAGAACAAGGGCCGCGTGTTCCGGCTACTTTACGTGCGGCCACTGCGCACGGTCAACCCCGCGAAGCGCACCTCTGGTGAGCGGTTCGCGCACGCCCGTCAGCGGTATAGTTGGCTGAGGCGTCTCGGCAGGTGCCGAACGCCGCCCCCGCTGAAAGGATCCCGCCATGAAGAAGCGACTTGGCGCACTTGAGCGCCTGTTCCCGATGCCGTGCGTGCTCGTCGTGGGCGGCACGATGGACGAGGCCGACGCCATCACCGTCGCGTGGATCAACGTTGTCGCTTCCACGCCACCGACGGTGGTCATGGGCTTGCGCGACACGCGCCGCTCGCTCGAGCTCATTCGCGCAACGGGCGAGCTCACCGTCAACATCCCCAGCTCCAAGGACGTCGCGGCCGTCGACCTGTGCGGCATCATCTCCGGCCACAAGGCCGACAAGTTCGCCGCATCCGGCCTGACGCTGGAGCCCGGTGTCGCCCTCAGCACGCCGATGATCGCCGAGTGCGCCTACAACCTCGAGTGCCGCGTCACTCAGGAAGAGCGCATCGGCGCCTACGCGATCGTGTTCGCCGAGATCATCGAAGCGCACGCCGAGGAGAGCATCATCGTCCCAGGCACAGAGAACGTCATCGACATGGACGCGCTCGACCCGCTCACCTACATCCCGGGTGCTCGCGAATACCGCGCTCTTGGGGCGAAGGTCGCCGACGCGTACAGCATCGGCAAGACGCTGCAGCCGGACCCCGCAGGTGAGTGACGCGGCCGAGAGTGCAGGCGCTCCACCACGCCTCGTCACCATTCGCCACGCCCGTCGTGAGGAAGCCGCCTCTCTCGCCGCGGTCATCCGCGACGCGTTCGTGACCGAGCAGCTCGTCTACGGCGACATCCCTCCGCTGCACGAGACCGCCGCCGACCTCGAGGCGACCTTCGATGCCGGCGAGGTAACCCTCGCAGCCGAGCTCGACGGCAAGCTCGTCGGCACGGTGCGCGGCGAGACAATGCCCGACCACACGGTCATGGTGCGCCGGCTAGCCGTCCTGATCGAAGCCCGAGGCCTCGGAGTCGCGCGCCAGCTAATGGCCGCGCTAGAAGCCGACTATCCCGGTTCCCCCCGCTTCGAACTCTTCACCGGCGACCTGAACCCGTCAGCACTCGCTCTCTACGAGTCCATCGGCTATACCCGCACAGGCACCGACGTAGTAGGCGCAGGCATCAAGGTCGTGTTCCTAGAAAAGGCCGGGACTTAGCCGGCGGCCCCATCATCTGCGCTCCCAAGGCCTCCCAGGCCACTCGAACGCACGGAGCGGGCCGGCGGGGCGCCGCTGAGGACCTGTCCGCAGGAGGGGAGCCGCAAAGCGGCGAGGGCCCCCTCCGAGGGATATCCACAGCGGCGCCCCGCCGGCCCGCTCCGTGCGTAACCTCCGCCGCTTCCCCTATGATGTGGGCATGCCACGCGAACTGATACTGCCAGCCCTGTTCATGACCCTCGCCTTCGTCTTCTACACGACCGGCGTCTTCGCCGAGCGTGCGGTGCGCGACCTGCGCAGCTGGCACGTGGTTGTGTTCTGGCTTGGTCTGGCGTGCGACACCGCGGGGACGCAGATGATGGCGCAGCTCGTTGCGGTAGGCGCCAAGCCGACCATGATCCACGCTGTCACCGGAGGCGCCGCGCTGCTGCTCATGCTCGGCCACACGCTGTGGGCGACGTGGGTCCGCGCGCGCGGAAGCGAGAAGACTCGCGCGGGCTTCCACCGTTACAGCATCGCCGTCTGGGCAATCTGGCTGATTCCCTATTTCGGCGGGATGATCGCGGGTATGAGCAACGGGCTCAACACCCGCTAGCGCCACGACCACGACCGGCATCCACCGCCGAGAGGATCTCGCCCCCATGCGCAAACACCGTCTCGCCATCATCTTCTTCGTCGTGCTGGTCGACATGCTGTCCTTCAGCGTCGTACTCCCGCTGCTGCCCTACCTTGCCAAGTCCCTCAACGCGAGCATCGTCCAGATCGGGCTCCTCACTGCGATGTATCCCCTTGCGCAGTTCTTCGGCGCGCCGATCCTGGGCCGCCTCTCCGACCGCTACGGCCGCAAGCCGATCCTGCTCGTGAGCATCGCAGGCACCATCCTCGGCTTCGTGGTCCTGGCCACTGCCAATCTGCTCCCGGTACTGTTCCTCGGCAGGCTGTTGGACGGAATCACCGGTGGCAACATCAGCGTCGCCCAGGCCTACATCAGCGATGTCACCACCGCCGAGGACCGCGGCAAGGCGCTCGGCCTCATCGGCGCGGCGTTCGGGCTCGGATTCATCCTGGGGCCGATCACCGGCGGCCTGCTTTCCGGCTACAGCTACGCAGCGCCCGCGTGGGCCGGCGCGATCCTGGCGCTCGGTAACCTAGTCCTGGTGGCAACCATGCTGCCCGAGTCGCTCACCGCCGAGGACAAGGCTCGTCTGGCCACTCGGACGCGCAAGATGTTCGACATCGCAGGCATCACGGAGGCGCTCGGCCACTTCCGCGTCGGGCCACTGCTGGGCATCCGGTTCACCACCGGCATCAGCTTCGGGCTCTTCGAGGCCGGCTTCTCGCTCTGGGCCCTCTCGGCTTTGGGACTGACCGCGAGGATGAACGGCTTCATGCTCGCGTACGTGGGTGTGCTCTCCGTGATCATCCAGGCGTTCGTGATCGGGCGCATCACCAAACGGTGGAGCGACGACGGACTGCTGCTCACGTCGTTGATCATCGCTGCGGCAGGTCTGACAGTCTGGGGCTTCGTGAATAGCGTGCCGCTGCTGGTGCTGGTGATGCCGGTGCTGTCGTACGGGCTCGCGGTGACCAACACGGTGTCGACCAGCGCGCTGACCAAGGCGGTGCACCGCGACGAAGTCGGCGGAATACTGGGTCTCAACACCTCGATCTCGAGCTTGACGCGCATCCCCGCCGCGTTCATCCCCGGCGTGCTCCTGCAGTACAGCTACACCTGGACACCCGGCGTACTCGCCGGTGCGCTGACGGCCGGAACCGCACTCTACGCCGCCAAGGTGCTGTGCTGGAAGCCGGGCCACGGAGCGTGCGCCGAGGAAGCCGCCAACGAGTCCGAGGTCGCCTGACCCGCAGTGGTGCTACGCCGCCGCGCGCTCCTGCGCGACCACGGCGCCCTCGCCCACCGCGGCGGCAGGTGTCGGAGGCTTGGTCGCGAAGGTGAGGCCGGCAGCCAGCACGCAGAGGCCGGCGGCGATCGCATAGGCCACGCCGTAGCTGCCGGTGGAGTCGACGATGCTACCCGCCGTCATCGAGCCGAAGACGCCGCCCACTCCCCATGCAGTGAAGACCAGACCGTAGTTGACGCCCAGGTTCTTGGTGCCAAAAAAGCCGGCGGTCGTCGACGGGAACAGCGACAGGTTCGCGCCGTAGCAGAAGCCGACAGCAGCGGCGACCGGCACGAGCATCGCGACGGACTCGGAGAACGCCAGCACGCCCATGAGCGCCGCCTGCGCCACGAACACCATGAGCATGGTGCGGGTGCCGCCGATCTTGTCGGACACGACGCCTGCGACGACGCGACCCAGCGCGTTACCGATGGCGAGTGTTGCGACCAGCAGGAAGCCGAGGTCGAGACCGGCCATCTGCAGCGCGGCGATCTTGGCCATGTGGCCGATGATCATCAGGCCGGCGAACGCCGAGCACGCGTACATGAGCCACATCAGCGCGAACTGCGGGGTGCGGACCATCTCGCGCCAGTCGTAGTCGCGGCGTACGGCAACAGGGGCGACTCCGGGCGCAGCAGCCGGGACCGAGCCGACCGGTACGTAGCCCGCAGGCGGATTCACCAGCAGCTGTGCGAGCGCGACGGTAAAGACCAGGAAGCCGATGCCCAGCCAGCGAAACGCTCCGCTGACGCCACCGGCTGCGATGAGTGCCTTGGTGAGCGGCGCGATGTAGACGCTCGCGAGACCGAACCCGGCGACCACGAGCCCGGTGATGAGGCCCTTGCGCGCCGGCGGGAACCACTTGACGGCGGCGGGCGTGGCAGCCGCGTAGCCGAGACCCATGCCCAGTCCGGTCATCAGACCGAAGCCGAGAAGGATGGGGAGGTTGTTGGTGGGGCTGCCGAAGCTCGCGACGATGAGACCGAGGCCACACAACGCGCCGCCGACAGTCGCCACGATGCGCGGACCGAACTTGTCCTGCGCTCGACCGGCGAACACCATCGAGATTGCGAACACGCCGACGGCAACAGCGTACGGGAGGCTCGCGGCACCTGACGTCCAGCCCCAGCCATGCTCGGCGACGGGCTTGGAGAGCACCTTGGCGATGACGGACCAGGAGTAGAGCACTCCCAGAGCGAGGTTGATGCCCAGACCTGCGAACGTGACGATCCAACCGCGTGCGTTACCACGGGACATGCGCGTACCTCCATGTTACCGGCGACAAGAAGACGGGCCGCCCCCGGCCCGTGCGATGAATCCGTAGCGCGTGGATGTTCCACGCCGAAAACGAACGCTGCTCAGTGTCGCAGGAACTCCCGCGATGCCGAACAACCAAGCCGCCCAGTGGCGGTGGGCTGGCGGTGAACGGCTGAGTCTCTCTGGCCGGATAGGTGGGCTTACGCAAGAACCGACCCCCTAAGGGATCGGTTCCGGAGTATTCGCTGGAGCCGCGTGAAGAGCTGCATGCGCCTTGCCCGCAACCCCCTTACGAACCCAAGGTGCGCGCAATCTCGCTGTACTGCTCCGGAGTGATCTCTCCGCTGGCAAGTCGGCGCCTGGCAATCGAGATGGCCTCGTCATGCCCAGTCATCGCCTGCATTGGACCTACGAGCGCCAGGCTGCCGGGACCGTGCTGATGCGAGGCGCGGATCGCCCACATCACCAGCAGCACGATGCCACCGATGAACAGCGCTCCGAACAGAAGCATCGGCAGCCCGCCAAACGCGCTGCCACCCATCATGTCACCGTAGCCGTAACCCGAGCCATAGCCATGAGCATATCCTTGGCCGTATCCCATCATCTTCGGTCCATCTCCTTCAAGTAGCAGCACATGCCTGATTCGTGCATTGCGTTCGTGACTCCCTAAACGCAATGCATGTGCCATAAACCCGCTCTTCACAGCCTATTCACGACTTAAGTGGTCAGGATTCACAGGTCAGTCGGCCAGCCGCCCCTCTGCGTTGACACACGCCTCCGCCAAGAATACCCTATGGGGTATATCCGAGAGCGGCGGTCTCCAGGAGGCACCCGATGCAACTCGACTACACGGTCCCCACGTCCAAATCACACGCCGACGCGGTACAGGCGGTCGTCGATGCGGCCCTCGCGCACAAGTTCAGCGTGCCCTTCGTCAACCCGCTGTCCGAGACGCTCGCCGAGAAGGGCTTCAAGCGCGAGCCGGTGACCATCGTCGAGATGTGCAACGCCGGGCACGCCAGTGCCGTCTTGGAGCGCGACGTGAAGATCGGCCTGATGTTCCCGTGCCCCGTGATGGTCTACGCCGAGGACGGCCAGGTCTTCATCACCACGATGCGTCCCTCGCTCATCGGCAGCTTCTACCCCGAGGCGAAGATCGACGCCATCGCGGCCGAGGTGGAGACCGCGATCATTGCTATCGTCGACGAAGCAGCGGCGTAGGCAGCTGCGCGGACACCGGCGCTATCGCTTCGAGGCTGCTCGTGTATCGGGTCACGCCCGATAGCTCACGCCTCAACCGCCCCCGGAGCTGCTCGGCGCGCATGCCGAGGAGGACGCAGATGCGGAGCCGGTTCCGCCGATCGCCGGTGCGGACCACACCCGTTGGGTCTCGCAGGCGCAGATCGGGCACTCCTCCTGGCGGCTTGCCTCAGAGAAGCTCTTCTTCACATCGAATGCATGACCGCACTCGGTACATTTGTATGCGTACTCGGGCATTGCCTACCTTCCTTGATGGCGGACGGCGTCAGGGGCGAGAGCGGCAAGAACCGCCTCGCAGTCGATCGGCCCGGAGCACACCAGTCGCCCGTCGATGAGCACGTAGGGTGACGGGATATCGCTGACGATAGCGTCCAGCGCGGCATCACGGTCGACTCCGGTGAGGCTGTAGAGGTCGACCTCGAGCACGGAGGTGGTCGCACTCCCCCACTCGGTGAGGTCACGCTTCAGGCGCTCGACCTGCAGTGAGACCGGCATGCCACACGTGGAAAGCTCAGGCGGGAGCTCGTCGGGCAGGCCAGTCGTTCCCAGCACCTCGGACTCATATGCCAGCGACTCGAACAGACCGTCCGAGTAGGGATCGCTCCCGCCGCTTCAACTACAGTCATCGAGATCGACGATTCTGATGATGGTCTCTGACACGTCGCTACCTCCTGACGGACCGGAACTAGCCACGATCCTTGGGACCGATCTGGGGCTCGAACTCGACGATCTCGAAGCGTGTCGTCGTCACGCACTGCGGGCCGAGGCACCCCTTGACCGAGCAGTACTTCTCCTCGGAGAGCTCGATGGCCTGCGCGACAGAACTCCGCTTCACGCCGACGCCGGTCACGGTGTAGATGATCTCGATTGTCTGGTAGTAGTGCGGGAAGTCGTCGAGGAACGGCTCGCCACGCACTTCGATCTCGATGCCGCGCACGTCCTCGCGCTTCTTCTCGAGGATGCCCACGAGATCGACGCCGGTGCAGCCGGCCATTCCCAGCAGGAGCAACTCGACGGGACGCCAGCCCGTACCTTCGCCGGTGCCCTCGGCGGGAGTGTCCATGACGATACCGTGCCGCGTCGAGTCCCATCCGACGAACTGACGTTTCTGCGTCCAACGAGCGTTGACGATATCCATGTGAGGCCCTTCTCGCGACGGTTCGGGTCCAGCGAGTGCTGCGCTATTGGTATACCCCCTAGGGTATCAGAGAAGACCGCCGCAGTACACGCCGCGCGGTTCTGGAAGATGGCGGGCACGCACACCGACCGGGCTCAACTCCCGTCCGACGCCCGTTCATCTCAATGATATCCCCTGCGCATCTCACGTTCACACCGTCGGACGACTCTGGATGAATACGGGATTCGCGACACGGAATCGAGGCAGCACGGCAGTGGGACTACTCGGAACATTCCTCTCGGCGGTTGAAAGCCTTCGGGGCAACGGCATGCGTTCGCTGCTGATGGCGCTTGGCGTGGTCATCGGCACGGCGACCATCGTCGTCGTCGTCGCTGTGGGCATCGGGGCCAGAGAAGCGATCGACGCACAGTATTCGAGCATGAGCGTCACCACCATCTTCGTGAACTCCGGACCGGTGACAGACTCATTGCTCTCAGCCGAGGACGCGGTGGCAGTCCAGGCGATCCCCACGATCTCGACCGTCGCTCCACAACTCACCGGTCGCATGGCGATTGCGAACGGTGACGTCTCCTCGCAGACGATGATCGTCGGCACCACGGTCGATTACGAACAGCTCGCGGCGCTGTCGTTCAGCTCGGGGGCGTTCTTCTCCCAGTACGATCTAGAGCGACGTGAGCGAGTCGTCGTGCTCGGCCCCACCGCAGCCGAGGAGCTCTTTGGCGCAGGTGTCGACCCCGTCGGCGAGAGCGTGCGTGTGGCCGGTCGGACGCTGACGGTCGTGGGCGTCACCGAACCCAAGGGCGGCTCCATCGGACCGATAACCCTCGACGACAGCGTCTTTGTGCCCTACACCACTGCCGAGAGGGCCCTGCTGGGAGCCGACGGCAAGGTGAGCCTGAACGCCCAGGCGACTTCGATCGCCTCGGTCTCGGAATCGGTGGATGAGATCGCCTCGACGCTGCGGGAGGCGCACGGTCTGGGCGCCGGAGAGGCCGACGACTTCTCGGTCAAGGACATGGGCTCCAAGCTGGTCAGCGCGCAGGAGTCGAGTAAGACGATGACCATGCTGCTCGCGGCGGTCGCGCTGATCGTGCTGCTCGTCGGCGGCATCGGGATTATGAACATCATGTACGTCTCGGTGACCGAGCGGACGCGCGAGATCGGCGTGCGTCGGGCGATCGGTGCGACACGCCGCAGCGTGCTGGCGCAGTTCCTCCTCGAGGCGATCGTGCTAAGCGCCGTCGGCGGGATGGTTGGCGTCGGCCTGGGCCTCGCGCTGTTGCCGGCCGCGCGCGCAGCCGACGTCGCCGCGGTCCCCTCGGTGTCCGGCGCTGCGCTGGCGCTAGGATTCTCCCTGCTCACGGGCATCATCTTTGGCTTCGCCCCCGCCCGTCGTGCGGCGAGCCTCGACCCCATCGAAGCACTGCGCTATGAGTGATCGCTCACACGCGACGTGCGATTCCCTCACCCACCCCGAGATTCACGACACCTCAAGGAGAGCGACATGAAGAAGAGTCTGATAGTTGGAGCGGTAGTGGTACTGATCGCCCTCGCCGGAGCGGCATACTTCGGCGCGGGACTCGTGGCCGGCGGCTCCGGAGCCGCCACCGCAGGAGCGAGCGACTCCGCGGCCGCAGGCCAGACGGGTGACCCCAATCAGCCCGAGCGCACGGCAGAGATCAAGGGCGCGGTTGTGTCCGTGGATGGCACGACCATCGTGGTCGACAGGCTGCTCGTCGATGCGTCAACCGAACTGACCGATGAGGAGAAGGCCGCCAGGAAGGCCGAGCGCCAGTCCATGACCATGGAGCAGCGTCAGGCGTTGAAAGCCGCCGAGACGGCCGGCGTTCCCACCGAGCGCGTGACGGTCGAGGTCCCCGTCGGCGTGACGATCACCCGCATGGCGCAGGAAGGTGACGCCTCGGTCGCCAAGAGCGGTGCGCTGTCCGACATCAAAGCCGGCGCCACCATCACCATCTGGACCGATGGCGCGGCCACTGGCTCCTCGGCGGAGTATGTGAAGATCCAGGCAGGCAACTGATGAGCAAGGAGAACCGTGCGGCGAAGCTGGCTGCCCTGGTCGTCGTCGCGTTGACGCTCATCGTGGGGGCGGCCTTCGCGGGATACCAGCGCACCGCTGCTGCGGCCAACGCCGCCGACACTCCCTCGGCCACCGTCGTCCGTGGGACGATCCAGTCCTCTGTTCCGGCCGACGGGCGCGTTGCCGTCGGGCAGTGGGAGCTGACCTTTCCCGTCAACGGTACGGTCAAGACCGTGCTGGTGAGCGAGGGCGCGACGGTGTCTGCGGGCGACGTGCTGGCCACGCTCGACAGCGACAAGGCCGACGCGCAGGTCACGCAGGCGAACGCTTCCGTGAGTGCCGCGCGCGCCAAGCTCAACGGCCTGCTCGAACCACCGCGCAGCCAGGACGTCGCCGCGAAGCAGGCGCTTGTCGATGCGGCGGAATCCGCCGTCCGCAGCGCTCAAGAGGCCTACGAGCTACTGCGTGCCGAATCCGCCGAGAGCACGGTTTCGGCGCTCGAGCTCCAGGGGAAACGGGCCGCGGTCGCGGCCGCAGAGTCGCAGCTCAGAGTCGCCGAGGCAAACCTGGCAGTCGCCAAGACGCCCGCGTCAGCTGCGGACATCGCTGGAGCTCGCGCCACGCTCGATCAGGCCCAGGGCGGCCTCGCCGCTGCGCAAAGCGCTCTCGCCGACACCGTCATCAAAGCACCCGGCGACGGCGTGGTCCTGACCGTCGGTTTCAGCGAGGGTCAGGCGTCAGCGTCCAGCGCAAGCCAGGTCACCGCGATCACGGTGGCTCGGCTGGATGAGAGCTACATCGAGGGCACAGTCGACGAGTCCGACGCCTCGGCGGTCAAAGTCGGCATGCCTGTCGACGTACTGGTCGACGCGCTTGACGGTCGCACGGTCGCTGGCACGGTGACCTACGTTGCCAAGGCCGCTCAGGTCGACCCCAGCGGGCTTGCGTCCTTCAGTATCCGCGCCGAGACCGACGATACGGTCGACGCACTTGCTGCAGGTATGGCGGTCCGCATGCAGATCATCACCGACCGCGTTTCCGATGTGCTGGTCATCCCCACTGTCGCGGTACGTCGGAGCAATGGTAAAGCGGTCGTGAGCGTCGTCGGGCAGGATGGCGCACTGAGCGTCACCACGGTGGAGCTCGGTCGTACCGACGGCAAGATGGTCGAATTGAAGTCGGGGCTCAAGGAAGGCGACAAGGTCGCGCTGTCGACCCCCAAGGTGACCGAGAAATGAGCGCCTCTGTAATCAGCCTCACCGACGTCACCAAGACGTACATGCTCGGCGACATGGAGGTGCCCGTGCTACGGGGCATCAACGTCGAGGTGAACCAGGGCGAGTACGTGGCGCTCATGGGACCGTCGGGTTCAGGGAAGTCCACGCTGATGAATCTCATCGGGCTGCTCGACGAGCCGACCGCCGGCGCCTATCTTCTGGACGGCACGGACGCATCGACCCTGGATGACCCGTCAAGAGCGCGGTTGCGCAACAGCGCCATCGGATTCATCTTCCAGACGTTCAACCTACTCCCGCACATGGATGCGCTTGCCAACGTGGAGTTGCCCCTCAAGTACGCCGGCGTCAAGGACTCCAGGGCCAAGGCACGGGCACTGCTCGAGCGTGTCGGGATGGCCGATCGACTCGACCACCGACCACCGCAGCTCTCCGGCGGACAGCGGCAGCGCGTCGCGATCGCTCGCGCACTGGTCAACGACCCCGCCTTGATCCTCGCCGACGAGCCGACCGGCAACCTGGACTCCCGCACCGGAGCCGAGACGCTGGACCTGATGGACGAGCTCCACGCGCAGGGACGAACCATCCTCATCGTGACGCACGACGAACAGGTGGCGAAGCGCGCCGAGCGGACCATCCGGCTCTTCGACGGGGTGATTGTGTAGGCGAGTGCGGCGAGCTGGCGGTCTCGTGTATCCCCCATTCCCCTCGCCATGCGATAGTGTCGTCTCGTACTCATAGCGAGCGCGCACCGCGAAATCGCGCGCGTCAGCGCGCTCACCCTGAACAGCCGTCTCTGGATCGAGGATCACCGCGTGGCTTACCTGCTGGGATGCGAGAACGTCCATCTGGAGTTTCCGACGAAGAAGATCTTCGAGTCGGTCAGCCTCGGCATCGACGAGGGCGACCGCGTGGGTATCGTCGGCGGCAACGGTGACGGCAAGTCGACGCTGCTCGCGCTGCTGGCCGGCGTGCTCGAGCCCGACGACGGCCGCGTGATGAAGCGCGGGGGCATCACGATCGGCACCCTCGCGCAGACGGACGCGCTCAACCCTGACGACTCGGTCGCGCATGCGGTCGTGGGCGATGTACCCGAGTACATGTGGGCCTCAGACGCGCGAACGCGCGGCATCATCCGCGGCATCATCGCC
>JBBRWO010000021.1:0-24811 GCA_038249135.1 Coriobacteriia bacterium | reverse complement strand
CTCTCAAGGCGGAGATCACGGGTTCGAATCCCGTACGGGCTACCAACTGTATCCAAGAGCCGCCCACGAGGCGGCTCTTGTGCGTCCTACCCACTATTCGGCCTTGGGTCGCGACGGCCTTTCGGCGGCCTTGGCTGGGCCTTCACTCGACCCGCACAGTACTGTCTCGGCTGCTAGACTGGTTCCCGGAGTGGGCTGGGCGGCCGCGCGTTGGCAACAACGTGAGGAAAGTCCGGACTCCACAGGGCAGGATGCCAGCTAACTGCTGGGCGGCGTGAGCCGACGGAAAGTGCCACAGAAAAGAAAACTCCCCCGCTGGTTCGCTGGCGGGAGAAAAGCTGAAACGGTGCGGTAAGAGCGCACCAGCGTCACGGCAACGTGGCGGCTTGGCAAACCCCATCCGGAGCAAGAGCAAATAGGAGCGGCTAAGGTCGGCCCGACCAACGCTCGGGTATGCTCGCGAGAGGTCATCGGCGACGGTGATCCCAGATAGATGGTCGCACACGACAGAATCCGGCTTACAGGCCCACTCCACCTGTGACATGAAGCGGGCGGCCCTCAACACAGGGCCGCCCGCTGCCATTCTCGTGCAAGGTTCAGACTAGCGCCTGACCACTTTGACGGTGTTGCGACCTGTCTTGACCAGCTGGTAGTTGCGAATCGTGGTCGAAATCTTCGAGGTCGTGGCCGAATAGGCGGCCGAATCAACCGCGGTGATCTGATAGTAGTAGGTGGCGCTTCCGCTCGAACCGATGTGCACCTTGCCGTCGCTCGCCCATTTGCCGTCCCACGTGAAGCTGTTGTTGCCAGCATTCTTGGCGGCAGTGAACGTCTTACGAGTGGTGCCACCGGAGTCGCGGATACTCAGCGTCACGGTGGCGGCCTTGTTCAGGGTGTATTTGATGGTCGAGTTGTCGTAGTACCCCTCGCGAATGACCGGATAGAAGATTGACGGAGTGCGCGAGAAGTTCGTCACGCGAACCGGGGTCTTGTCCAGTGTCACGTTCTTGTTCACTACCGATGTGCGGCCCACCATGTCCGTGACGGTCGCTGAGAGCACATGTGTGCCTGCGGGAAACGATGACAGGTCAGGGGTATAGCTGTACGACACCTTATCTGAGCCTGGTGTGGTCACGGTTCCGACCGAGATGCCATCGATCCGGAACACGACACTCTTCACGCCCCCGATATCGCTGGCGGAAGCCACGAGTGAGGGCTTCACCTGAATGATCGTCGCAGTCGGCGAGACCAGCTGGATCTTGGGCACGTCGGGGTCTGAGTAGAAGTACGTGTTGGCCGCGGGACCTTCGTTGGTCGCACGGTCAACCGCGATGACCGAGATCTTGTGCTTCCCGGGAGGCATGTCTTCGATGGTCACCGCAGCCGTAGTGCGGCCAAGCACCTCGAAGATACGACCCAACGAGTCTGTCTCCCCGGCCGGAATCACCGGCTTGTCGTCTACGAACACCCGGTAGTACGCCACACCGGAGAGGTCGTCGTAGCGATCTGCGGCCCAAGTCAGATGCGCGCGCGAGGCGCTTGTCCACGAACCGGCCAGAGACGCATCGAGGCTGGGAGACGCCGAGAGGCCAGTCACAGCGCGAGGCTTGGTCACGTCTACACCGATGGTGACATGCGACGTGACCTGCTGGCAGACCGCTTTGGTCGTGAACGGCAGGAAGTGGAAGTACCACAGCCCCTCGTACGGCTGGACTTCACCGCCGAGATTGATGTTGGGCCATCCACCTGCCGGCGGGTGGTTGAACGTGCCAACCAGATCCACGGTCTGGCTCAGGTTGGTGCCGCCGCCGAGTGACGACTTGAAGTAGTTGGCCGGTTTGCCAGGATCGATGACCGTCGTGGGAGTCATGTCGAGGGTATAGAGCATTCCCGTCGCGAATCCATACTGGAGCGGATCGGCGCTGGGGGGCGTCGCCTCGAACTGCGGATACAGCGAGTTACCCCATCCCTGGCGCCAGAAGACGTTCGAGTCCGCTGGAATATTGGGGTGGGTCTTTGTCGTTGCAGTGACTTCCTGACTGAAGGCTTCGTCGTCGCCGACAATGAAGCCTTCTGACGGCGGAACCACGGAAGACAACGTCGATACGGCCATGGTGGTCGTCACGCTTCGACCGAGCTTGTCAGTCGCCGTCGCCGAGAGCACATGTGCACCGGGAAGGACTCCCGTTAGGTTGGGCAGGAACTGGTACGGGGGTGCCGTGAACGTCGCGATATTCGTTCCGTCGAGTGCGAATTTGACACCCGGCGCACCTGCGCTATCTGAAGCATCGGCCGAGATGAGCGACGTCGACTTTATGAGACCATTGGTCGGTCGAGTGATGGAGATCGTTGGGGTGTCAGGGTCCGAGTAGTAATAGGCGCTCGTCGCCCGGCTGCGATTGGTCGCACGATCAACCGCGATGATCGAGATCTTGTGCTTGCCCGGAGGCATATTCTCGACAGTGATCGATGAAGGTGTGGGCAGCCAAGGCGCCGTGTACACTCGCCCCTGCTTGGGGAGCGAGCCCGCATTCGTCTCGGGGATAAGCGGCGCATCATCGACGAGAACCGCGAAGTATCCCACACCGGACAGCGCGTCGTACGGTGTAGCGCTCGGCATCGACAGCGGGTCCCACGTGATGTGCGCGCGGGTAAGGGGCTGCCAGCCGGTCACGGGTGCCGAGGTCAGACCTGTCTTCACAGTAAGACCGGTAACCGGCTCCGGCGGAGTCGTATCAATGCCAAAGGGGATGGTGTGGACGGTTCCCGAGTATGAGGCGAGAGGGCTAGCGTTGCGAGACGACAGGAAACGATAGTGCATATACCACTGACCCTCTACGGTCGTCGTGGTAAGCGGCCAGCCACCCGCCGGGGGGTTCGCGTAAATGCCAAGCAGGTCGATTGTATTATTCGCGTTTGCGCCGTAGGGACCCGTGTTGTTGGTGGTTCCGCCAAACGATGCACGGTAGTAGTTATCCGGCATGGTTGGATCGATGATGACGTCTGCCGCTGGCCCCGAGGCGCAGTTTGACCGAGTGCGATCAACCGAGTAGAGCATCCCGATGATGTAGCCATCAACCTTGTAGTCCATGGCCTGCGGCGGGTACAGCGCAATGTCGGGATAGAGGGTCTGCCCCCACCCTTGACGCCACCAGGCGTCCTCACCGCTACCAGGGTTTGAGGCGCTCACCCCGTGGATCCCGTCTGCCGGCTCGTCGTCCAGGCTAGCGTACGCCGTGGTCGCGATTGAGCCGAGCAGCACGAGAATCGCCGTCAGCAGTACGAGACCCCTTCGAAGTGTGTGACTCATGGCCAGACTTCTCCTCGATCGAATGACTACGGTTTCTGGCAGTGCACGCGAAGATTGTATCGGTAATTAGTCCGCCGTGCCTTAGCTCCCTGTCAACAATCGGTGTCTGACAGTATGACTGATGGTTTCGCCCGAGAGCGAGGCCAGCTTTACGTACTCAGCCCCGGCCTCTCGTGCGAGCTCTCGAGCAGCAACGGAGGCGCCCTGAGCGCCCGTGTCCAAGAACACCGCATTCACCTTGCCTGAGCGAATCCTGGCCGCCGCAACCTTGGCATCTTCACTGCCGAGCCCCCCGTCGATACCGACGTTAGCACGCCCGTCTGTCACGAGAACCAGCCACGGCACGATGTCGGGTGAGCGACGCCGTTCTGAGTCGATGAGTTCTAGGGACCTCACGATTCCCGCCGCAAGCGGAGTTGCACCACCGGTAGGCATATTGCGCAACTTCAGATTCGCAAGTTCGACACTTCCGGTAGGCGCCAAAACGACCTCAGCGCTCTCACCGCGAAAGGAAATGACCGAAACTCGATCGCGGCGTTGATACGCATCGACAAGTAGGTCGAGTACCGCTGCCTTCGCCGCATCCATCCTGTTAGACGCGCCCATCGACCCGCTCGCGTCGACACAGAACACGATGGATGCGCCAACCTTCCGTGTGCGCACTTTGCTCTGGAGCTCGGAGGGCGAAATGGAAATCGCCAATTCCCCGTCCCCGGCTCGACCGAGTTGATGCGGGGCGGCGGCACGGATTGAAGCGTCCAAAGCGACATCGGTCGCGCTCACCCCGCCGCGTGCTGGTTCAGAGCGCGAGTAGCGGCCATGACTGTCCGAGGAGACGGTCTCTTGTCGGCGTCCGGCGATTGAGCGCCGCGTCCGATCCAGCGGCTGTTCCATCACGCTTCGCCCGGGAGCGAGATCATGAGCGACGTCAGAGGTGCTGGTGCCGCCGTCGAAGATGCTCGTCTGCCCCTCGCCTGGTGCGGCTGACGCAGACTCGCCTGACTCGTCGGGACCGTCCTCCGTACCCAGCGCGCGGTTGATCAGGGCAGAGAGTGCCGTGGCATCAAGCCGGGGCTCGTCGAAGAGTGTGCGACGCATGCGGTGAGCGAGAACAAGCGGTGCTACTCGAGCGACATCTGAGATCTCAACGATGTTTCGACCGTTGAGCGCGGCATGCGCAGCGGCGGCCCTGACCATCACTTGGTCGGCGCGATGCCCGTCAACTCCGGCGGTCAACGCGAGATTAGCGACGGCGTAGAGCAGTTCGTCTTGGACCACGATCCCAGGGAGACGCAGTCGCGCGTGCTTGATGCTTGCTGATAGTTCATCTTCAGTGTCAGCCCAAGCACGCTCAAAGGCACCGGGATCCTCCTCGAACGCCCGACGACGCCGGACGATCTCGACTCGTGACTCCGGTTCTCGTACTCCTTCGACGTCGACGCACAGACCAAACCGATCCAGGAGCTGAGGCCGAATCTCACCCTCTTCAGGGTTCATGGTGCCCACAAGAATGAAGCGCGCCGGATGCGTGAATGACACACCCTCGCGCTCGATCGTGTTCACGCCCATCGCGGCTGCGTCGAGTAGCGTGTCCACGAGATGGTCAT
This sequence comes from Coriobacteriia bacterium, assembly GCA_038249135.1. Taxonomy (GTDB): domain Bacteria; phylum Actinomycetota; class Coriobacteriia; order Anaerosomatales; family JAAXUF01; genus JBBRWO01. Next base: position 19,894 of record JBBRWO010000021.1, on the reverse strand, counting down.
CGAGTAGATTGACTTCGTCGACGTAGAGTATCGAGCGGTTGGCCGATGCGAGCAGACCCGGCTCGTAGACACGCTCGCCGTGCTTGAGCGCGTGCTCAAGGTCGAGCGAACCGATCAGACGATCCTCCGTCGCCGAGACCGGCAGATCGACCACGCGCGCGGCCCGCTTTGCCTTGGGCAGCGGACCCGACTCCCGCCGTGTGCGGCACTCGGTACACCACGCGCCCGGATCGGACGGATCACACGAGAAACGGCATCCCTCGACGACATCCACTGACGGCAGCACCGCGGCCAGCGCCCGCACCGCCGTAGACTTCGCAGTCCCCTTCTCGCCCCGAATGAGAACACCACCGACTCGTGAGTCGACGGCGTTCAGCAATAGGGCGAGCTTGAGCGTCTGCTGCCCGACGATGGCAGAGAACGGAAACGTGCGTGAAGGGCGTCTCGGCGAACCCGTCATATTAAAGCCACTGGAAACTGCCGCAGTCCTTCGGAAGACGCTGATCCCGGTTGGGGCATGTCTCTTCGTAGATACAGTCCGCGCAGGTGTACTCGTTCAAACCGGCCGCATCCGCAGAGGGAACCGCATTTTCGGCCACCGGCACCGTACCGAGGTCAAGGATGAAGTCCGAGAGATCGCGATCGTCTGAATCCTCAGCAGCTGCCTGTTCCTCGGGGCTGTCCGGAATCGGTTCTGAGGCATCCACAAGGGTGTCGAGCGGGAAGATATCGCCGGCGTCACCAACCACGGGCACAGCGAACCCGGAAGAACTCGGCAACGGCGCAGCAGCCGGCTGGATGTCGGCCATGCCCATCGGCTCCACGGGCGGTGCGTCCTGTATAGGGTCGGCGGACGGCGCGTCCTCACGAGACTCGGCGTACGAGCCCATGATCACCGGGCGCGCGGCAGCGAAAGTCTCATCATCAATCGAGCCTCGCAGAATCGACCCGTCATCGAGCGACGGCTCTTCAAGGTCGCTCATGACGTACGCGATCTCCGGAGAGATGACGGGCTCAACGTCAGTCGCAACGTCCCAGGGCCATTCTTGCTCCGCGACCGGCGCAGGCTCGTCGACGGCATCCGCTTGGACTGAGGGCTCAAGGTTCGCAGCGCCGATCGACTCAAGAGGAACGATGCCCTCGGCCTCCATCTGTGCAGTCGTCCTCGACAGCGCTGCCTTGAGAGCATCTGCGGCGCTCAACTGCTCCTCGGCCTCGAACTCCTCGGCGATGGCGTCGGCAAGCGCAGGGTCGTCAACGACGAGCACGGCCTCGTTCGAGGCAGCACCCTCGTCCTCAAACACGAACTCAGGTTCAGGCTCGGGTTCCGGCTCGGGTTCCGGCTCGGGTTCCGGCTCGGGAATGATCTCTGTCGCGGGCTCTTCCTCGGCAATGACGATGGGCTCATCGGCAATCAAAGCATCCGCCTCGGGCGCCTCAGGCTCGATGGGCTCGTCCACGATCACGGTCTCGAGCGGCTCCACATCAACATCCTCGATGACAACCACCTCGAGATCGGTGTCGGCCTCGACGACGGAGTCCACGGGTGCCATCTGAGGGCGCACCAGAAGGACCGGAGTCCCGGAATCGGTGTCAAGCAGCAGCACCTCGGCATCCCAGAGAACGAAGCCGGGCTCGGCGGTCACGCGCGAAAGCGCGGCCAGGGCGTCTTGGCGTGACGAGAACGTGTCGGGACACAGGAGGTTCAGTGTGTCGTCAACGCGTCCGAGCAGGAAGAATGCCATCGTCGCCCTCTCTTGTTCACCGTGAGATTTCGCAGGAAGGACATAGGAGTCCTTGACCATCGTAGAACTGCAATGCGGCGCGGGCAACCCGGATTATCGGCTCGCGCACTACGCGTGTGACGAAGCGCACTCATCTCGCAACGCTTTGAGGCGGTTGATGTTCTCGGAGTCCTTGAGTGGCACGTCCCCCGGCATCTCGGTCACCACGCACACATCAGCGAGTTCCGGCGTGCACACCATGGCGGCAAAACCTGCAAGACCGATGAATCCGTCACCGATCCACGCATGCCGATCGCGCTTCGATCCGCGCTCGAAGAGGCAGTCGTTGGCGTGAATCAGTCCGAGCCGACCAGTGCCGCAGCAACCTTCGATGCCGGCGACAACCTCGCGCCACCCTTCCTCGGAGTCAACGGGCATGCCATACGCCCATGCGTGACAGGTGTCCAGACACACGCCGAGTCGATCCGCCGGCAACTGCGCCGCATCGAGACACGCACCTAGTTCATCGAAGTTGGAGCCGAACGTGCGACCGGCGCCCGCGGTGTTCTCAAGCAGCAACCGCGTCTGGCAGGCATCTCCGCCCGCGAGCTCGAACGCGCGGACGACCGCCTCTCCCACCCTCAGCGCAGCCAGAGCAGGGTCGCCATCCGGGTCATTGCCTATGTGAGTGACAACGCCGGCCGCGCCGAGCAGGCTGCCGCGTACCAATTCGTCGGCGAGCGCCGCGATCGACTTCTCGCGAAGGACCGGATCTGACGTCGCCGGATTGATCAGGTAAGCGGTGTGTGTGAAGACCGGACCGAAGCCCCTCTCTTCACGGTCAGCGCGAAAGCGTGCGGCCAACTCAGGGTCGAGGGGTGATCCGCGCCACTGTCGCGGGCTCTTGGCGAAGATCTGCGCGCACTCACACCCGACCGATTCCGCGTAGTCGAGCGCTTTGGTGTAACCGCCTGAAACTGAGATATGGGCACCGAGAAGCACGCCGGGTTTCCTTTCGGTCAAATTGACGGGATGCAGTGGAGCGGCACGTGCGGGCCGAGCGCGACACGTGCGGGCCGCTACTCCTCGCAGTCACCCTCGGCGCAGTAATGGACGACCTTGATGTCCTCGAGAGTCACCATGCCCGCCTGGATCATGGTCGCCCAGACTGCGGCAAGCGCCGTAATGCGCTGAGGTTCGTCAATCACGGTCACCAGCACGGGGCAGTCGGTCGACATGCGCAGTGCGTGTTTGGCGACATCGCGTGACGACGCTCCGTAACCGACCATGCCGCGCAGTGCCGTAGCACCGGCGCACCCTTGCGTGCGCGCCTGATCGATGAGCGCCTGATACAGCGGCTTCTCGTTGTAGATCATGTCCTCGCCGACGTACGCTGAGAGGCGCTTGGCCTGTCCTTCGAGTTTATGTGCCATGTCAGTTCCCCTTCTGTTCGCGACTCTGCATGGCGTCACGGGCGATACCCGCGATGCGGTCCCACAGAACGCGTGCGATCACTGTCTTGGATGCCATTGGTAGTTCCTCATCGCCGCTCGCCGAGACGAACCACACGCGGTTCGACACGGAGGCAAAGCCCAGCTCTGGCGATGACACGTCGTTAGCGACGACGAGATCAAGGTGCTTCGCCTCGAGTTTCCCTCGGGCTGAAGCGAGCACCTCGTGTGTCTCGGCCGCGAAGCCAACGAGTACTCGGTCGTTCTTGTCGGCGGCGAGCGTGGCGAGGATATCAGGTGTGCGCTCGAGTTCGATCGAGAGTGATGCCTCCGACTTCTTCTGCTTGTGCTCCGCTGGTGACTTGGGGCGGAAGTCCGCAACTGCGGCGCTGGCGACGACCACGTCGACCGCCGCATACGAATCGAGTGCGGCATCCAGCATCTCCGCCGCAGATGTCACACGGACCGTACGGACGCCGAAAGGATCAGGTAACGTCGTCGGGCCGCTCACCAGGGTCACGGTGGCTCCACGGCGCGCGGCCTCCTCGGCGACGGCGAATCCGGTACGTCCGCTCGCGGCGTTGCCGATGAAGCGCACTGGGTCGATCGCCTCGCGCGTACCACCCGCCGTCACGAGGACCCTCACGCCCGTCAGGTCTTGAGATCGCCTCACCTCGGCCAGCACGGCCTCGACGATGATATCGAGTGACGCGAGCCTTCCCTCGCCCACATCTCCGCAGGCCAACTCCCCGGACTCCGGCTCTACGATCGTGGCACCGCGCTCTCGCAAAGCGCGCACGGCTGCGACGGTGGTGTCCGCTCGCCACATGTGGACGTTCATCGCCGGGGCGACGATCAACGGCGCCTCAGTCGCGAGCACGCTGGTGGACAACAAGTCGTCGGCACGGCCCTCGGCAAGCTTCACGACGGTGTTAGCCGTCGCCGGAGCGACGACGAACACGTCAGCCTCCTCAGCTAGTGAGATGTGATGGACGCGAGCATCCGCCTCGTCCCACAGCCCGACAGCAACCGGCTCACCGGTCAACGCCCGAAACGTGGTCGGACCGACGAACTGCGCCGCCGCCTCGGTCATGACGACCTTGACGCGGCATCCTGAGCGCATGAGCGCACGCGCCAACTCGCACGCCTTGTATGCGGCGATGCAACCAGTGACGCCGAGAACGACGACGGGCTTGTCGGGAGGGATACTCATGGGTTCAGTATCGCACGACTCCCGCGGCAGACTCGCGATTTTCCTGCATCTGGGCGGCGCGGTCGGGTACAAACATCACGTGACGCGTCGCTTTGCCGACGCCACCAACCCTCGTGAAGGAGTCGCGCATGTCCCCCAGCGCCCCGTACGGCAAAGAAGTCAGGATACGCATCGGCGGTCCTGCGGGTTTCGGCATCAAAGCTGCGGGCCAGACCCTTGCTCGCCTGTTCGCTCGCGCAGGCTACAACACCTTCGACCTGACTGAGTACCCTTCTCTGATCAAGGGCGGCCACAATACCTTCCACCTGCGCATCAGTGAAGAAGAGATTTTCAGCCATGTCATGGCCACCGACGTGCTGGTCGCACTGGACGCGGCCACCGTCGGCCTGCACGTGGCGGAACTCACGCGCGGCGGGGCCATCATCTTCGACCCGGGTGACGTCGCCGCCACCGATCTCGACCTAGCCGGACGAGATGACCTGTGCCTCGTGCCGATCCCCCTCACCGACATCGTGTACGAGGTCGGTGGCATTAAGATCATGCGCAACGTGATCGCCCTCGGGGCGGTGCTCGGGCACATGGACTACCCGGTGGAGGGCCTCGCCGAATCGCTCCGTTCGCAGTTCGCCCACAAGCCCCCGAAGATCGCTGAGCAAAACGTCGCTGCTGCCATTGCTGGCTGGGAGGCGGCGCGTGAGGCGCCGTGCGCGTTCCCCTTCCACCTGGCGCCGCGCGTTGACCAGCCATCGACCGTCGTCTTGGATGGCAACGAAGCGCTCTCCCTCGGCGCACTGGCGGCCGGCATAGGCATGTATGCGGCCTACCCGATGACACCCGCGACCTCGGTGCTTCACGTCATGGCCAAGCACGCCGACTCATCCGGTGTGGTCGTGAAACACACGGAAGACGAACTCGCGGCGATCAATATGTGCATCGGCGCTGCGTTCGGTGGCACCCGGACCATGTGTGCGACATCGGGCGGAGGCTTCTCGCTGATGGTCGAGGCTCTCGGCTTCGCTGGAGTGAGCGAGTCGGCAATCGTTGTCGGTCTCCTGACTCGTCCCGGACCGGCGACCGGTCTGCCGACGTGGACAGAGCAGTCCGACTTGCGGTTCGCGATCCACGCGGCCCAGGGAGAGTTCCCGCGCGTCATTCTGGCACCGGGCGATCACGCGGAGGCGTTCGAATTAGCATGGAAGGCGTTCAACCTAGCTGACCAGCTGCAGACGCCCGTCATCATCTTGGGAGACTCCTATTTGTCCGACAATCATCAGACGATCACACCACCGGATGTCGGAGCCGTCACGGTGGATCGCGGGCAGCTTCAGACAACCGGAGAGGTCGAGAACTACGAGCGGTACGCCGTCACTCCTTCCGGCGTGTCTCCGCGCGTGCTGCCGGGCGTCATCGGCGCGCAGCAGATCGTCAACTCCTACGAGCACGATGCTCATGGATGGGCCGCTGAGGACGCCGAAACGCGCGTTGTGCAAAACACCAAACGTCTCAAGAAGGAGCGTACGGCGCGAGATCTGGTGCCCGCGCCGCGCTTCTACGGCCCGCCGGATGCGGCGGTGTCGATTCTTCTCTTCGGCACAACCAAGATGCCTACTCTCGAAGCCATGAAGTGGCTTGAAGCCGAAGGCGTCTCGGTGAACATGATGCAGCTCACGACCGTGTGGCCCTTCCCGACGCAAGAAGTGAACTCGTACATGGAGCGCGCAACGAGAACACTGCTTATTGAGGGAAACGCCACTGGGCAGCTCGAGGGCCTTATTCGAGAGCAGTGCCTTCGCGAGATAGGTCATCGGCTGAATAGAACCGACGGGCGACCGTTCTCCCCCGAGCAGATCTACTCCACCGTCCACTGCATCCTCGGCGCGTGCGTGAACCTCACCACAGCGGGTGCCGTTCCGGATATCGAAGGGGGCCGCTAGCATGCCCGAAGTGAAAGAGTTCGTGAGCGCGATCAAGCCGACATGGTGCCCGGGATGTGGCAACTTCGGGATGTGGGAAGCGCTGAAGCGCGCGCTGGCCGAGTTGGGCTGGGAGAAGCACGAGTTCAGCGTGGTGTGGGGAATCGGATGTCACGGCAACGGAGCCGACTTCCTCGACGTGCAGGGTATGCATGCGCTTCACGGCAGATCTCTTCCTCCGGCGGCCGCTCTCAGGCTCACCCGTCCCGATCTGCAGGTGGTCGTCGAAATGGGCGACGGCGACGGCTACGGACTCGGGATGGGCCACTTCATCCACACCGTACGCCGCAACTCAGACATCACGGTAATCGCTCACAACAACCAGATATACGGACTCACTGTTGGTCAGGCGTCGCCCACGACTGACCACCTGATGCCCACCGTTTCAACTCCAGGTGGCGTGCTTGAGCAGCCCGTGAATCCGATTGGCCTGGCACTCGCAGAAGGTGCCACGTTCGTCGCTCGCGGCTTTGCAGGCGACATTCCCCACCTCACAGAACTCTACGTCCGGGCTCTCAGCCACAAGGGCTTCTCGCTTGTGGACGTGTTTCAGCCGTGTGTGACGTGGAACAAGCACAACACGTTCAGCTGGTTTCGCGAGCGCGTCTACAAACTTGAAGCGGAGGGCTGGGACACATCAGACCGCGTCAAGGCCTTCGAGTTGTCACTCTCAGGCTTTCACGACCTGACGTGCGCAGCGGATGAGTGCCGGGCGCCTCTCGGCGTGTACTTTGAAGAGCAAGGCGTCCCGACATACGAGGATGGCGTCCCGGCGGCCCAGGTGCCCGGATGGTCCCACGCGAGCGAGCCGCGCGATATCAGCTCGATCCTCGCCAAGATGAGCTGACGTCTGATTGGAACGGAACGCTACGAGAGATCGATATCGGCCACAACCGTTTCATGTCCGAGGCGTTCAGCCTTGTCGCGCGCAGCGTAACCGTGAAGATGCGTGATCATACGCGCAAAGGCCGAAGCAACGTCGGGGTCGAACTGGGTTCCGGCGTGCCGCTCAATCTCCTTGAGCGCGTCGTTGACCGACAGTGCCTCGCGATATGACCGCGTGGCCGTCATCGCCTCGAATGAATCACACACGGAGAGCACTCGAGCCTCCAGTGGAATCTGCGGTCCACGGAGCCCTGCAGGATAGCCGGAGCCGTCCCAGTTCTCGTGATGATGCCTGACGGCAGGGAGAATCTCGTCGAGCTGCGCCGGCTGAAGAATGCGGACGCCAAGCATCGGATGATCCTCGACGTGCTTACGGTCCTCCGGAGTGAGGGGCTCGGCTTTGAGCAGAACCTCGTCGCGGATGCCGATCTTGCCGATATCGTGAAGGCGGGAAGCCAACTCAACAACGCGAATCTGCTGTTGCGACATGCCGAGCACTTGTGCGAGTGCCGAAGCAAGTTCCGCAACATTCTCGGAGTGATTTCGTGTGTCAGAATCGCGTGCATCCACCGCGGCCGCCAGCGTGCGGACCGTAGCACGTCTCGAGCGTTGTCCGGCGCGCGCCAGACGCTCGAACGGGTCGACCGCGCCCACGACGCGCTCGTCGTAGACGATCACGTCGTCGGCGCCCTCAACCTTCGCCATCTGCTGCGCCGCCATCGCACGAGCCAACAGCAGCTCGCCATCCGAGCCGTGCGCGGGAAACATCGCTATCCCTGTGCTCAGGCTGACTGGTGTTGCGCCCAGAAGGATCTCTCGAACCGGATGCTGCATCGACCGGACGATATCCGTCGCCTGCTCGGCGTCGACGTCCCGAGCCACAGCGACGAACTCGTCGCTGCCAAAGCGGAAAACCCTCGCTGACAGCCCGAATGCAGACTGCACCACCTCGGCAAGATGGCGAAGCAGCATATCCCCCGCCTCGTGACCGTGCAGATTGTTGATGCCTTTGAAATCGTCGATGTCGAACACGACAACAGTCAGCGGCTTGCGAGTCGTCGAAGCCCGAAGGATGTCATCTGCGAGCGATTCGTGCAGATAGCGGTGGTTGTAGGCCCCTGACACCGGGTCCGTGATCGCGAGCTCCCGGTGGTACGCGCGCTCGAGGGCGCTGAGCCAGGACCGAACGATGAGCACCGTGGCCAACGAGAAGGCAGCGATGACCACCGGCAGACCGCTCGGATCGCCTGCCTGGGTCACCGCGCTCCATCCAAGAAATGGGAGAGCCAGCGATATCGCGACGGGGTAGGCAACGCCAAGCCAGCTGAGTGAGGGCCGCGGAATCGACCACGGCTCTCCTGAGAGTATCGAGGCACTGGTGGAGCGATAGATGGTTGCCATGAACAGCAGATAGTACCCAAACCCGAGGACGATGGAGTACCACGTGGGCTCAACCGGGTTCTCGGCGATCAGCACCTGCTGATACCACAGCGGAAATGCGCAGAGTCCAAGCCCGTAGAGCACGAGCGAGGCGGCGATCATGCGCTCCCACGACTGCCATCGTTCGGCTTTCCCTCCGACAAACACCACGACGGACAGCAGGACGAGCAACGCACCTGTCACCGGATACGCAGCGGCGATTGCGGCAACCGGCCAACCGCCGCCCGGCAGCATCTCGAACAGGGGAAGCGTCCAAATCGCGTACACAAGGACTCCCGCGACAATCATTCCCGCGACCACATCGAGATACGACCGTATCCGAGTCACAAGACGCAAACGGCCGAAACTCGTCATCGCAATGAACACGCTCAAGAAGAGCACCGCGGCCAGTGCCTGCAACAACTCAAATGGCGCCGGAAGGTGCGGACCACGGGAATCGATAGTCGCCACATACCAGGTCCAGTAGGACTCGGTGACCACGAGCATGCCGCTCGCGACAGCTAGCAGTCCCCAGAATCGACGCTCGGCATCCGACGTGCGCATCACCAGCACGCCGGCGCCTACCGTTGCCAGCACCATCGGGAGCAGATACGCGAGCGCGTTCACCACGCTGACTTCAACCCCACCTGGGAACTCCAGTGCGGCAAGGGACACACATACCATCGCCAGCGCGGCAAATACGGACCAACCGACCGCCCGAACGAAATGCCCGTGTGGGCTCAGGTGAGTGTCACTCACGAGTCTGACCATTCATCGGACCAGCCGAGCGACGCCGTCGTCCCGACGACCCGGATGAATGTCTCGGTCAAATCAGGGTCGAATCTCGTGCCGATTCCATGGTCGATCTCTTGGAGCGCCGCTCCTTTTGAGAGCTGCCGACCACCGCGCCGACCGGCTGTCATCGAGTCATAGGCGTCGGCCAGCGCGATGATGCGAGACTCGTAAGGGATCTGTAGTCCCGCAAGCCCGTCGGGGTAGCCGGAACCGTCCCATCTCTCATGATGCGCACGCACCCACCCCGGCACTTCCGCATCACCAAGAGATTCGACGAGTGTGGCGCCGAGCGTGACGTGTTCACGCGCGGCCCGCTCTTGACGAGGAGATGTCGCCCCGTGCCTCAGCGCCTCATCAGAAAGCGCGATCTTGCCCACGTCGTGGAGCATCGCTGCTATCTCGATTCTTCGTCCGCGCTCGTCGTCGATGGAAAGTTCCGTGCAGAGTAGCGCCACGAGGGCTGCGACATTGCGCGAGTGGTAGTAGTTGCGCGAATCACGTGCATCCACGGCCGCCGCCAGTGCACGGGCGATACCCAAGTGCGACTCATGCTCTCGGATCCGCAGGCGATCTTCGACGCCAAGTGCCTTCACCATGTGCTCGTCGTATGCGACGACGCGGTTCTTGCCGTGGTACTTGGCCCAGCTCTGAGCCGCGTCGGCGCGAACGAGCAGTTGCTCCCTGTCGCACCGATCTCCAGTTCCCGTCGCCACGCCGATTGACGCAGAGAGTCCAGGCAGTCCCGGGATGTCGATGCTCCGAATCGCCAGCAGAAGTCGTCGGCCGAAGTCGAGAGACGCCTGCTCACCAACATCGGGCGCAATCACCGCAAACTCATCGCCGGACAATCGATAGACCGACTCGCCGGGTCCTCGGTCCGTGCACAGCGCATCAGCGACGGCCCGCAGGACTGCGTCCCCCTCGGCGTGCCCGAGCACGTGGTTGATTCCCGAGAATGCATCGATATCGAGCAGCGCCACCGTGAACGGCGCTCCTCTACCGGCAACCTCAACCTGCGCCTGGATTCGCTCCTGAAATGCGCGATGGTTGAGCGCACCCGTCACCGGATCTGCAGTGGCGAAACTCTTCCACTCCCCCGCTTCAAGGCTGGCGAATCCAGTCCGCGCCACGAGCGCCAACGTCGCTGCCACGCTCGCCATGACATACAGGGACGTCTCGCCGCTCGATATCTGCGCGTCATACGCCCACCACCCCATGAGACCCACGGCCACCAACACCGTCGCGGCGAGGATCGTCGGCGGCCACACGGGCCCACCCAGATCAAGTCGACTGGAACTGGTACGCCACGACCTGCCCTTGCCCGCGAGCCGCGTCAGGCCGGCCATGAACAGCAGGTAGTAGCCGACCATGAGGAGGCACACGACACCGGCGCCAAGTGGGGTGAGGAGCGCGTCTGACTGCGCCGACTGCCAGAGAGGGGTGAGGATCAGGCCCACCGAAAAGATCGCCAACGACCCCGTGAGGGGCACCGTCATCTGAGCAAACCGAACAGGCCGAAGGTTCAGATACGCCAGCATCAGTAGTACAAGTACGACCACGCCCAGAAACGAGTACGCAGTCCAACGCACGTCTTCCAGCCAATCGGTAGACGCAGGAGTCAGTCGGCTCACCCAGAAGTGGTACAGCGTCATAAAGCCGACCACGATGAGTGCCACGATGTCGGCCCCGAGGCGAAGGTTCTCGGCTCGGCGCGCACGAGCGAGGCCCGCGACCTGCGAGAGCCCAACGACTAGGATGAGCGCGCCAATCACATTGAACGCATCGTAGGCACTGAATCCGGAAGGTCCGGCAGGGTCCACCAGTACCTGATACCCGCTGTAGTACACCTCAGCGGCGAGTACGAAGGATGTGGCAACCGCCAAGAGGTTCCATGCACTCCGCTCACGCGATGGGGTGCCAACTCGCCCCACTACGAAGAGAATCGCCACGCTCACGACGAGCGGAGCCAACAGCGCCGCCTGTCGGAGCCAAAGCGAAACCGGGTCAACCCTCAGATGGAGCCAGAAGAGGGCGACAGTCCATGGGCCGAGTACAAACCAACCGGCCCGGACAAACGGGCTCGTTATCGGCGGCGGGCTCGCCGGTGGCTGCATACGGTTCCTTAGGCGTGGTGTGGACTTCAGGTCGCTGCTCAACCGCACATGCCCAGGCGAGCATCGGCGACGGCAGTGACCCTGAGTCTAGCGGATTCCGGCAGATCCGTGGCGAGGCGCTAGATCAGACCGAGCTCGCGCCCGGCGTCCGCAAACGCGTCCAGTACCTGCGAGATGTCCTCTTCAGTGTGCGTCGACATCAGACATGTGCGCAGCCGATCGCTACCGCGTGGAACCGCTGGATGAACGATCGGACACACGAATACGCCGCGGTCGAACAGCATCCGAGTCAAGTCCATGGTCTTTCCCTCGTCGCCGACAAGTACCGGCACGACGCAGGTGGTCGAATCCATGGTGTCCCAGCCCTGGGCCTTGAGTCCGTCGGTATAGAACTCCTGGATGCGGTGGAGGTCCTTAACGCGCCATGGCTCGTCGTCTATGACGTTGAACGCCTCCAACGCAGCTGCGGTTGAAGCAGGCGGCAAGGCTGCCGAGAAGATGAACGGCCGGGACATATGTCGCTGATAGTCGATCAACGCAGCGTCGCCCGCCAGATACACGCCCACGCTGGGAATCGACTTGGACAACGTCCCCATCTTCAAATCGATGGATCCGACCATGTCGAAGTGTTCCTCGATGCCGTGACCAGTCTCGCCGAGCGACCCGATCGAGTGCGCCTCATCGACCATCAACCGGGCCCCGTACTTCACGCAGAGCGCCTTGGTCGTCGGTAGATCCATGACGTCGCCATCCATGGAGAACACCGAGTCAGCAACCACGAGGATCGTGTTGTACTCACCCTGCGCAGACGCCAGAAGCTTCTCAAGGTGCTCCATGTCGTTATGGCGGTACGTGCGCCACTTGGCCCCCGAGAGAAGCGCACCATCCACGATGGATGCGTGGTCGAGCTTGTCCATCAGAATCAGGTCACCCGGTCCCGTGAGGCCGGTGATGATGGCAAGGTTGGTCACGTAGCCGCTGGAGTACACGCAAGCATCTTCACGCTTGCAGAACTCGGCGATGCGAGCCTCAAGCCGCTCGTGTAGATCGTTGGTGCCGGTAAGGAGCCTAACGCCGCCCGCTCCGGTCCCGTACTGCTCCACCGCTGCGATCGCAGCCGCATCGATGCGGGGATGGCCGATCAGACCAAGGTAGCTGTATGAAGCCAGCATGACCATGTCGCGGCCGTCGGCCATCGTGGCACGGTGGTTGACCGGTCCCACGGTGGGCTGCAGGTAGAAGTAGCGATTCGCCTCGACGAGTGCTTCTCGGCGTGCGGTCAGCTCGGAAATCCGAGCATCGATTCCGTCACGAGTGAGCGTGGCCTCCAGCATGCAGCGGTCCCCTCTCCGGTGCGTCAAGAACCGACGCAGCGTGTACACAAACTTGTGTACATCATACCACTGGGGGTCAGCTTCCTCACGCTAGCAGCCGGAACTCTGCAAGCGAGGTGCGAAGAACTACTGCTGAGGCATACTCGACTGCTCCAGCACTCCGGAGTTGATGACGGCCCGGAACTCGTCGGGTGCGACCGATGACTTCCAGTTTCCCGTGAGAGCTGCCACCCCGTAGATTGCGAGCCACAGTCCAACGACCAGCACCGGCCAGACCCACGGTGCGATGCGCACGCGAGAGAACGCCGAGGCGGTGAGGCAGTCATCAACCGGACACACCTTCACGCAATCCATGCAGCCATCGCACTCGGTGTCACGAACGGTCACGACCTTATCCGGCGCGCACGAGGCGTGACATGACGCGGTGCACCGAGCGCACTGAATGCAGGTGTCAGTATCGCGATGAATCGAACACGGAGATGCGACCGCCACTGCGGCGTACATTCCCCCGACAGGGCAGAGATAGCGGCACCAGACCGGACCGAACAGGATCGAGACGACGCCTGCCAGCAGAATCACCAGCAGGTATACCGGCGTGAGCATGAGCCCGATGGTCTTGAGATCGGCGACCATCATGTACGGCAGACTTCGGAACCCGATCGCCTCGACTATGGGCACCGAGACCAGAATCGCCACTACCGCCGCAGCAAACACAAAGCGAAAAGCCCGCCCCGCGATGTCAAGCCATCTGGGCACCCGGATGTTCCGGCCGCCGAGGAGTCTCCGTCCGAGTGCCGCACACGCCTCCCATACGGTGCCGACCGGACAGATCCAGCCACAGAATCCACGTCGGAACAGGAATGAGACCGACAGCGCTGCGATGATGATCACGAGCCCTGCGGGCAGCAGCGTGTCCCAGCCACCACCACGAATCCACGCGAAGAAGCTCATGAAGTGGCCAACGGGCAACAGGCCTGCCGGCGCCTCGGGCCTCGCGACGTAGGCACCCTCCCCCCGCGCCCAGGCCGCAAAGCGGAACAGCTGGATGCACGCGTACACGAAGAAGACCAGAAACGCGGTCTTTGAGAACCAGCGACTGGTTACGAAGTCCCTGAGCCGAGTCAGGTTCGAAGGAGAAGAAGGCATCGAGGCAGACGTCTCACGCTGCGAGTCCTGCTCACTGTCGGCCGGCGAGGTGTTCTGGGGCATGCTGAGTGCCTTTCGTGGGGTGCGCGCGGGTGCCGGCCTCGCACTGTGGGGAGTGGGTATCATCCTAGCGTAGCTATCGGCAGCAACTACGGAGGAGTCTGTGTGGATATCGTGATGGTAATCGCTCCTACGATGTTTCGAGACGAAGAATACGATATTCCTAAGCGCATACTCGAGGCCCGAGGCGCCACAGTGACCACGGCGAGCACCGGCCCCGGCGAGGCTATCGGCAAGCTCGGCATGCTCGCCTCTCCCACTCTGTCCGTTGCCGACGCTGCCCTCCGTGCTTGGGATGCCGTGGTGTTTGTCGGTGGCGCCGGCGCGTCGATCTTCTTCGACGATGCCGCCGCACACACACTTGCGAGCAACGCTCTCGGGCACGGCGCTGTTCTCTCGGCGATTTGCGTCGCGCCCTCCACCCTGGCTCACGCGGGCCTTCTCAATGGACTGCGGGCGACCGCGTTCCCCTCTCAGCAGGCCGATCTCGAGGCCCACGGTGCGCTGTGGACCGGAGACACCGTGACAGTGGACAGTACCGTCATCACAGCCAACGGCCCGGAGGCTGCCGAGGAGTTCGGCGAGGCTATCGGCGATCTGCTCGGCCTGCCGAAATCCTGAACTCGACCGCACGCCCATCGCACGCGCTTACGAGGAGACCATCATGGAGTTCTATCGATGCAGGATCTGCGGGGAGACGTATCTAGGGGACGCAGCGCCTGGCAGATGCCCGTTCTGCGGCGTGACAGCGGACTACTTCGTTCTGACCCAGGTGTTTCCCGAGACGATCAACGAAGTGCACGTCACGGAGCTCGAACGTGCGGACCTCATCACGGCAATCGAGCTCGAGCGGGACAATGCGCGTTTCTATCGGGCGCTCAGTCTGCGGCGTGAAGACCCCAAGCTTGCGAGCGCTTACAAGCGCCTGGCCAACGTCGAGGCCGAACACTGCTCGATCTTCTGCAAACTCGCCGGGGTTGCGAAGCCGGCCGACCTGCTCGAGCCGTCTGAGGCTCCCGACGACTGGTGCGCCAATATCTCCGAGTCGCTCGCACGCGAACAGCGAGCCGCCGCCTTCTATGCGGAGGCAGCGGATCGGGCCACCAGTGAGCGAATCGCCGAGGTCCTTGCCGCCGTCAGCGCGGTCGAACGGGACCACATCCAGCTCGACGGAGTCGCAGCACGCATTGCCGGCTGCCGCTGAGACGGCTCGCTAGCGTCGACCGGCGACTTCGCGAAACGCGCGTTCGAGCTGCGGCGCCAACGACTCGAACGTGTACTGAGCGGAGAGTTCTCGTGCAGCGCCAGGCGCAGGACGATCGATGATGAGCGACCGCAGCCGGGCCGCTAGCTGCTCGTGGCTGGAATATCGCATCTCGGCGGGGTATATCTCGGGATACGCCAGCCTATCGGGCACGACCGGCCAACAGCCGGCGTATGCGGCCTCGATCATAGCCAGGCCGAAGAACTCGTTGTCGGCGGTCGATACCGCGATATCCGAGCCTGCCAGGAGCGCAGCGTACTCCTCGCGCGAGCGAGGTTCCCCGAGATGCACCAGTCTGTCGCCAAGCACCCCCTCAGCGTCCGTGATCGACTGCGGCACCTCTCGGAACATCTGGCCCGCGACGGCGACTTCGAAGTCGAGGCCCTCATCGGCCAACAACGCCACTGCCGAGAAGAACGCCTCGGGGTTCTTGTCATGCTCCCAACGATGCGGCCACACGATTCGTGCGCGCGGACCGCGCGACGTTTCTACGGCATCGAATACCGCCGGATCGAACGGTGGATGGATGACCTCGGACTTCTCGGCAATGCGCTCAGCAACACGCTTGGGATGATGATCGGGGAACTCGCGGATGAATCCGGGGATCGCCCCGAGAAACTGATCGAGGTTCCACCGAGTATTGAAGATGCATCGATCCGCCGCCAAGGCGGTGGTGATGTTGGTCAACGGAAACTGGAAGTCCCACTCCGCGGTGTGGCGATTGGGGTAGACGAGCTGGTTCTCGTGAAAGTAGACGATGGCAGGCACCGATGCGAGTGGCGCGCCCGCCAACCCGCGAAACTCAGCGAGGTTCAGGAAGGTCGAGGCGAAGATCAGGTCGAACCCTCGGGGTGCTGACTCGTCGACCCCCTCCACCAGCGCGGCGGCTTGCTCGGCCATCGTGATGGCGGCACCACGCATGCGCCACTTCCACTTGCGCGCCGGAAGGGTCAGAAGCGTCCACTCCGCATCGATGTGCTCGACGAGCCCATCGAGAACCGCTCGGTGGCTTCCACCGTAATAGGGCTCGAGCGCGAGTATCCGCAGTCGGCTCACGCCATCGACTCCGGGTCGGGAATCGGCTCCTCGATCACCGTTCGCCACAGCTTGGGCGGTCGATACCCACGGCCGCCAAAGTCGTGCCACGTCATGCCCGCAATCGCATCGGCGACCATGCGCTCATGGGGAAGCGCGTCCCAGGCCTCAATCACTGCCGAGAGCCTCGCGTGCGTCTCCGGCGTCCGCGGCATGAAGAGTGTGCAGCAGTCGGCGTGATCGACGGTGGAGAGTTCATAGGTCCCGATGCGCTTGGCGTCGGTGATGATCTCGATCTTGTCGTTGCCGACGAGCGGACGCAGGACCGGAAGTGTCGCAGCCTCGTCGATGGCGGCGATGTTCTCGAGCGTCTGCGAAGCAACCTGCCCCAGGGACTCGCCGGTGACCAGCGCCTTGGCTCGCTCGCCCCACGCAATCTTCTCGGCGACGCGGATCATGAGGCGTCGATAGAGGATGATGCGCAGGTCGGGATGGCACGCCAGCGAGATCTCCTTCTGGAGGTCACCAAACGGCACAAGGTAGATTCGGCCCAGTCCGCCGGCCCTTGCGAGCTGTTCGCCCAGTTCAAGCACAAGTCGCTCAGACATGTCGCTGGTGTGCGGCTTGCCCGAGAAGTGAACGCCGATCGCGAGGGCGCCACGACGGATCATGCGCCACGTCGCAACCGGGGAATCGATACCCGCCGAGAGAAGCGAAATCACGCGACCGGAGGCTCCCACGGGAAGCCCACCGACGCCCTGCAGTCGCTTGGACGACACGTAGACATCGCCCTGCACCACGTCCACGCGTACCTTAACGTCGGGATTGGTGAGATCGACCTTGGCACCCGTTTGGGCGCCGAGGTAGGAACCGACGAGCCGGTTGGTCTCCATACTGGTGACGGGATAGTCGGTGTTGGAGCGCTTGGACTCGACGGCGAAGGTGACAAACGCGCCGTGCTCGCGAATCGCCAACAGAGCGGCCTGTTCGATCTCGGGCTGGGAGCGCGCAGTGCGAAACGCCAACGACACAGCAGCAACGCCGGGGATCTCGGCGATGCGCTGGGCGACGGTGAGTATCGCCTCGGGGTCGGTCACTCGGATGGCGACACGTGAGACGACTCTTTCCGGTGCCTTCACGGGAAGACCAACGAGCGCCGCCTCGAGGTTATCTCGAAGCCGGCGCTCGAACTCGCCACGATTGCGACCTTTGAGGCCGATCTCAGCGTAATGAATGAGGCAGACGCGCTCGAACACCAGGGCGCCTGACTACTTGTAGCTGTCCTTGACGCGCTCGTAGGCCACGTCGCCGGCAGCGATCTCCTCAAGGGCCTTGGACAGCGGCTTCTGCTTCATCATCTCGGCGAGCTGGCTCGTCGGCATGGTGAGAAGCGCCTGGTCGCGAAGGCCATGCGTCATGTCGTTGATCTGACGCGCGCGCTTGGCGGAGATGATGCACAGGGTGTACTTCGAGTCCACTTTGGACAGAAGGGTGTCGATAGGGGGATTGATGACAGACATATCCTCAGACTTTCTGTTGGCCAGCATGCCCGTCGATTATTGCGATGAGCTGCTCGACGGCTTCAGGGACATCATTGTTTTGTACCACATCGTCGTACTCCCCGACAAGTTCAAGCTCATGTTTTGCGGTCTCTAAACGTATGATGACCTGCTCTTTTGTTTCCGAACCTCGACCATGCAGGCGACGCTCCAATTCCTCGAGCGAGGGCGGCATGATGAATACGAGTATCGAGTGCGGGGCCATAGACTTGACCTGGAATGCACCCTGAGGGTCGATCTCGAGCACAACCTGTTCGCCGGCGGCCACGTGTTCCTCGACTGCGGCGCGGGGCGTGCCGTACCGATTGCCGTGAACCTCGGCCCACTCGAGCAACCCCGCCTCGGCGACGAGGCGATCGAACTCCTTGTTGGACACGAAGAAGTAGTGCTGCCCCTCGACCTCCCCCGGTCGAGGGGCGCGTGTAGTCACGGAAACCGAGACCCAGATATCGGGAACCCGAGTGATGAGTTCCTTTACCAGTGTCCCTTTGCCGGCACCCGAAGGCCCGGAGATGATAAACAGGTTACCGATGCGCATTAACGACGCCACCGCGCCTTTCTCTTTCAATTCCGAGGGCGCGGAGCACAGATATCAGCCGAGGCGCTCCATAAGAGCTTCGCGCTGACGGGCACCGAGACCCTGGACGCGGCGGCTCTCGGAAATCTCAAGTTCAGCCATGATCTTCTGAGCCTTGGCCTTGCCGTAGCCCGGAAGTGATTCGAGCAACGTGGACACCTTCATCCGAGCAACGACCGGGTCGTCGCTCTTCTTCATCACGTCGGCAAACGAGAGCTTGCCGGCCTTGATGTCCGCACGGAGCGCGGCACGAGCCTGACGGGCCTTGGCGGCCTTCTCAAGCGCGGCCTTGCGGTCTTCTGGCGAAAGGATCGGAAGTGCCATGGTTCCTCCTCGTCACACAGGCAGGGCAGATCATGAAGTGGTTGCCACCCCCTTTGTGACGGCAACCACGCAAACCACAACCGTGAATCCGTCCCCATGCTACGCCTGACCTGCGGCGATGCACAAGCACCTATTCTGAAAGACGGCGACTTCCGGGTGAGTAGACAGGGACCTCGGCGGCGCACAGGCTACACGCATCCGGCTCCCAGGATTCGACCTCAAGTTGAAGTAGAGGCCAGAACTCCGAGTCGAACTTCTTCACGCCCCCCCTATCGATCAAGGAGACCACGCCAACCACCTCTCCACCGGCTTCGCGAACCAGATCGATGACCTCGCCAACGCTCCCACCTGTGGTAACGACATCTTCCACCACCAGAACACGCGCGCCTTCGCGCACCTGGAACGAGCGGCGGAGTACCATCGCGCCAGCCTGCCGTTCTGTGAATATGAACTTGACCCCGAGAGCCCGCGCGACTGCAAAGCCGATGATCAGGCCACCTACTGCAGGCGCGGCGACGAGGTCGATATTCAGCCCCTCAGGCAGTCGCTCAACGGCGGTTCGAGCAAGCTCAGTGGTCAGAGCGGGATCTTCGAGGACTCGCGCGCACTGCACATAGGTGGCCGAGTGCCGACCGCTTGTAAGTACGAAGTGGCCGTCGCGAATCGCCTCGGTCTCGACAAGTGACGCGCGAATCTGGTCGTCTGTCAGTGACATCAGTCTGTCTCCTTCTGTGATATCTCAGCGTTGATTCGAGCGGCGGCCTGCACGGGATCCGGAGCGCCCGTGATCGGTCGGCCGATGACAAGATGGCTGGCACCCGCCGCAAGCGCGTCCGCCGGTGTAGCGATTCTGGCTTGGTCGCCCCGAACGCTCCATCCTGGACGCACTCCAGGGGTTACCACCAGCGCATCGTCGCCGAGAAGCTCGCGAACCATCTTGGCCTCATGCGGTGAGCACACGATGCCGTCGACGCCTGCCTCTCCCGCGAGACGCGCCAGCAGCGCAACCTGCTCGGCGGAT
>JBBRWO010000020.1:0-25855 GCA_038249135.1 Coriobacteriia bacterium | reverse complement strand
CGCGCCCCGGCTGGTGGCTTCGCACCGTCGGTAGGTTCGCCGTCCTGGACCGGGATCGCGCCGTCTACCGCTCGTACTCGACCGCGCGCTGCTCCCGCTCGTCCACTACGAGTCTGAACACGTCGGGGCGCGCGTAGTGACCCACGGAATCGAAGTCGAGCTTGGCGCGGTTCACCTCGGCGAGATCGATCTCTGCGTAAAGGATGCCCTCTTGGCCCCACAACGGGCCGGCGACGACCTCGCCCAGCGGAGAGATGATGACGCTTCCGCCTCGGCTCATGATTTCCGGCTGGTCGCCAAGCAGTTCGAGTTCGGGCAAGTCGGCCGGGTACATGTCCTTGGTCACGAACTGATTGCAGCCCAGCATCCAGCACCGTCCCTCAAGCGCGATGTGACGCATGGTGGACTGCCATGTGTCGCGCGCATCGGCGGTTGGGGCTAGCCACACCTGGACACCCTTGCCGTACATCGCCACGCGGGCGAGCGGCATGTAGTGCTCCCAGCAGATGAGCCCGCCGAGGGTGCCGAGCTCGGTATCGACCGCGGTCAACGTGCTTCCGTCACCTTCGCCCCAGACGATCCGCTCGGCAGCAGTGGGCTTGAGTTTGCGATGCTTGCCGAGAAGCGCGCCGTCCGGGCCAAAGTACAGGGTCGTGCAGTACAGCGTGCCTCCAGCCGGTTGACCGTAGCGTCCCTCGCGCTCGACCACCCCGATAGCGACGTGCACACCGTGTTCGCGAGCCGCCTCTCCGATGCGAGCGGTCGCTTCTCCCGGCACGTCGACCGACTCGTCCCAGTAGCGCTGCCACAAGTCGCGACCGATTGCGGTTCGGCTGCCGACCACCGCGCCGAACGCCAGCCCGCGCGGATAGGCGGGGACGAACGCTTCAGGAAACAGCACGAGCGACGCGCCCTTCTCGGCGGCTTGGGCGATCAGGCCGATCGCTTTGTCGACGGTCGCTTCGCGGTTGAACAGGACCGGTGCGGCTTGGACGACGGCAGCGGTGTAACGTTCGGGCATCGTGGGCTCCCCTGGAAGGCTCGGTGAACTGCAGTGAGCCTGATACTACTATCAGTGCGTCGCGCCGTCGTGCATTGAGTCCGGCAGCGCGTGTAGGCCATCATCCGCGCACCTGAGTCAGGAGTCTTCACGAGTGACGGAGTGCTCGTTGCCCACACAGGCGGGAGTATCGGGATGGTGGACACCCCGGAGGGAAGCGCGCCATCGCCGGCGTCCTCTTTGAACACCGGGCGGATCACTCAGGGTTCGTCGTCTTGCATGGGACCGACACCATGGCATACACGTCATCGGCGTTGTCGTTTCTGCTCCCGGGGTTCGGCAAGCCGGTGGTCGTGACCGGCTCGCAGATACCCATCACCCGGGCGAGAAGTGACGGACGGCAGAACCTGATCAGTGCACTGCAGGCAGCAGTGCGCCTGTTCCCGGGCTTCTCGGCGTCGATTCTTGCGAATATGTGCCGGCCGCCGCTTCAGGGTCTGTTCATCGAGGCGCATGGCGCCGGCAACGGGGCTTCCGGCGACAGGGAGTTCCTGTCGGAGATCGAGGCTGCCGTGTCGCAAGGCATCGTGGTCGTGGTCGTGATGAAGGCCGGTGCCGTTCCCGGCTTCGACATGACCACCGAGGCGGCGCTCACCAAGCTCTCGGTACTGCTCGGCCAGGGGCTCGATGCTCGGACCGTCGCGGAGTTGATGGGGCAGAATATCGCCGGGGAACTAACACGCACGGGCGTGTCCGCCTGAACGGTGCTGGTGTGAAGGCATGAGTTGACCTCAGCACCGTTCGCAAGCACCGATGGGCGGGCATTTCCGTGTGTGCGAACTGCCCAAGCGTTCGATTGTGTCAGAGCGCGAACCGAAGCACGGCGGCAAGGTTTGACGTTCCGGCGGGGAGGTCGTCCGATCGCACCGCGAGGACGGTGCCACCGGTGGCCAGCGTGCGCCGCGCGATCTCGTCAATCACCTGGTAGCCGACGTCGGTGGCGGAGGCCGAATAGGCGCCGGCTTCGTCGATGGCTCCCTCGACTGACGCGTCGATGTCGACAAGCAGCGTCGAGATCGCGCCACGCGTTGCAGCGCTCGCGGCCTCCGCGACGTCTGAGGTGCCGAGACCTTGTGCCTGCGCGGTTCCGTACTCCTCGGCGAACCGGGCGAGTCGCTCGGCGTGGAGTGCATTCAGGATCGGTCGTGAGAGCTGAGCCAGTTCCGCATCCGTGAGTTTCTCGGGATTGCCTTCAATCGTCTGCTCGACGAGGAACGGGTAGGTGTTCACCGAGCGGAAGATGGCGTCGATGGGCGCGGTGGCCGCGAGGATCAGCGGAGTGTCCCTGCCGACCAATACATCACGCAGAGCGCCGTCGACCTTGCGCGCGTATTGGCGCATCCGGACCTTCTGCCCCTCGCTGCCCTGGATGCGTCCGCTAGGGGAGCGGTCGGTGATGGTGGTGAGGCCCGCAGCGCTTGCGACGTCGGTGGGCATTTCGGCGATGTCCAGCGTGTACGCGGGCAGGTCGGACGAAACCTCCACTACGCGAACGCCGCCCTGCGCGAGCGCCAGTACAAACGCCGTTTGAGGCGTGGTCATGGCGTACAGGAGGGGCTTGATGAAGAAGCGGTCGGCTACCTGCGAGACAGGATCGACGGTGTTGGGGAGACGGAACGTCCGGACACCCTCGGGCGTCGCAAACACCGCTAGGCTGCAGGCCTGATGCTCCCAGAAGTCCTCATCGTCGAGTAGGTCGTCAAAGGACTCCTTAAGGGCGTCGGCATCGCCGCGTGCGAGCCCCGCTGACTCTGCGGCGCCGACGGCTTCGCGGGCGAGATTTTTGAAGAGGATGCGATCAGCGTCACTGACCACCGTGACGGGAGTAGTGGGCAGGTAGATGCTCACGCACCCGGGAGCGGTTGTGGTGCTCAGGGACTCGATGTCGTGCCTGCTCGGGATGTCGATATGCAGCATGTCATCACTCCAGACAAGGTTTCATGTAGTGGGACTCTGTCTTAGTTGGTACCCATGACTCGATCTGACATGCAGCGGCCTTAGTCGGCGGATGGGGTCGCCCGACGGGGTGGTCGGGGCTACTGGGTTTGGATTCGTTCGGGTAGGTAGTACAAAGTGGTGTGGCCGAATGCCTGCCGTCCATCGGCACCGCATCGTTCCTTGGAAGGGATACCATGAGCGCCGAAGACGGGTCGCGGTCGCCGCGATACCGAAAGGACAGCATTTCTCTCCCGGGGGCCGTGGCGCTTGGCTCCGGCGTGATGATCGGCGCCGGCATTCTTGCCGTCACCGGCCAGATTGCGGAACTCGCGGGACGGTTCTTTCCCCTCGTGTTCGTGTTGGCGGCGATCGTCGCCGGCTTCAGCGCGTACTCGTATGTGAAGATGGCCCACGCGTTCCCATCTGCGGGTGGCATCGCCATGTTTCTGGAGAAGTCGTACGGGATGGGTTGGCTCACGGCGGGGATGGCTCTGCTGATGTACCTGTCCATGGTGCTCAACCAGAGCCTGGTGGCCCGCACGTTCGGCACGTATGCGCTGCGGCCGTTCGACATCGCGCCCGGTAGCCCCCTCGTATCCGTGCTCGGCGTGGGACTACTACTTGCGGCGCTGGTGGCCAATCTTGTGGGGACGCGCCTCGTCCAGGGCATCTCGCTGGTGGCCACTGCGTTCAAGATTGGTGGCCTGCTCGTCTTCGCGGGCGGAATCTTCTGGTTCTCGGGGTTGGGGATGACCGCTCCGCTCGGATCAGGGGCCGAGGTCGGTCCAGTCTCCGTGCTCGGTTCTGTCGCACTCGGCGTGTTGGCTTTCAAGGGTTTCACCACGATCACGAATCAAGGCGAGGAGCTCGTTGATCCGCGCAAGAACGTAGGTCGCGCGATCATTCTGTCCATCGCGCTGTGCGCCGTGCTGTATCTACTGGTGGCACTCGCCGTTGGTTCGCAGCTCTCAGTAGCCCAGATCGTCGATGCGCGCGACTACGCGCTCGCAGAGGCCGCACGACCCGTCTTCGGTAACGTCGGCATGTGGTTCACCGTCGTCTTCGCCGTGGTCGCCACCGCGACCGGCGTTATGGTGAGTGTCTTCGCCGTGTCTCGCATGCTTGCGATGATGACCGACATGGGTCTGGTGCCGCACAGTCACTTCGGCATGCCGGGGAATGTGCAAAAGCACACCGTCGTTTACACCGTGGCGATCGCGATCACGCTCACCATCCTGGGCGACCTCTCAAGGATTGCCGCTCTCGGCGCGATCGTGTACCTCGTCATGGACGTCGGAGTCCACTGGGGGCTGATCTTCAGGGTGCGCGAAGAAACCGATGCCCGTATGTGGGTTCCCGCGGTCGCAATCGCACTCGACATCGCGATCCTGGTGGGACTCGTGTTGGTCAAGGTCGGTAGCGACCCGGTGTTGATCGTGGTCGCGGCAGCCGTTTTCATCGTGGTATTCAGCGGAGAGTGGCTCTTCTTGAGGCGATCGGAGCCTTCGAAGTAGGCGCGCTTGCGCGACACTCGGGATTCGGTGGGAAGGTACCCTTGGGGGCCAAGTACCGCAACGGCCCTCGCACCCGCAGAAGAGCTGGAGGCGCAGCATGAATGAGAGTCCAGAGATCAAGCGAGCTCCCGTAACCCGTAGAGACGAAGAGAAGCAGGTACGCAGCAGGACTGCAATCTCCGTCTCGGTCGTTCACGGCGCCATTCTCGGTGAGGGCGAGGCCGAACTGAGCCGTCATCCCCGCGCACTCGCTTGGTCGGGTTTGGCAGCGGGCATCTCGATGTCTACGACACTCTTGGCCCAAGGTCTACTTCTCGCCTACCTGCCTGAAGCGCCCTGGACTCCCCTCGTCTATCGTCTGGGCTACCCGATGGGTTTTCTCGCCGTGGTCCTCGGCAGACAGCAGTTGTTCACCGAGAACACCCTCACCACGGTGCTGCCACTGCTGCAGGAGAAGACCGTCGAGGTCCTGCTCCGCGTGAGTCGTCTCTGGGCGATCGTACTCGCCACCAACATCGTCGGGGCGGGAACCTTCGCCTTTGTCGCCGCTCGCACTGACCTCTTTCCCGCGCACGTCAAAGACGCGTTCGGTTACCTTGCCGTCGAGGCTGCGAGCCGCAGCTTCTGGCCCACCCTGGCCGGTGCGGTGGTCGCCGGGTGGCTCATCGCGCTGCTGGTGTGGCTGCTTCCAGGAGCAGCCGGCGAGTCCAGGTTGTCGGTAATCATTCTGTTCACCTACATCATCGGGCTAGGTGGCTTCGCGCACATCGTGGCCGGATCCGCCGAAGTCTTGTATGGCGTGGCCACGGGCATCTTGAGCTGGACGGACTACTGGCTGGCCTTCTTCATCCCCGCGCTGATAGGCAACGTGATCGGGGGCGTCGTGTTCGTGACGATCCTCAACCACGAGCAGGTGGTTGCCGGGTCGCGCCCGGTACAAGAAGATTTATGAGGCTGCGAGCCGATGAGGCCGTGAGCAGCGTTGACGTTCGGGGATAAACAGGGTGTCAACAAGCTGCGATGAGCGGACGGGACTTGGCTTCCAATCGATTTAGACGAAGGACGGCAGCGGGAACAGGGACCCAGCGAGAGACGTCGTTCGGCTCAGCTCTCCTGTACGCGCGTGAGATGCTTGGGACAAGCCTCTGGTTCATACCGAGCCTCTTCATGGCGGGTGCCGCCGCTGCAGCCTTGTCACTGGGAGGTCTTGATCGCGTCCTTGCCAAGGACTACGCAAACCGGCAGATTCTGCTCGCATTCTCAGGCGGTCCCGACGCGGCGAGGGCTCTCCTTGCGGCCGTGGGCGGCTCGATCCTGACACTGGCGGCACTGGTCTTCTCGATCACCGTGCTCGTGTTGCAGCTCACAAGCACTCAGTACTCGCCTCGGGCACTCCGGACGTTCATGCGCGACCGAACCAGCAAGGTCACGATGGGAGTGTTCCTTGGCACGTTCGTCTTTGTTTTGCTCGGCCTGAGAGAGGTACGCACCGAGACCGCCGCAGGCGCGGAGTTCGTACCCGGAATGCTGGTAACCGGTGCTCTTCTTCTCACGCTGGTGAGTCTGTACATGTTCATCTTCTACATCCACCATATCTCCCGCAGTATTCAGGCGTCATCGATCATCGCCGCGATAGCACACGAGAGCGCAGAGACCTTGGAACGTCTGTATCGCGATGAGTTCGGTCCGCAGAGTCGGATCGCACGACCCGTGGTGTTTGAAGGAGATCCTGTAGAGGTGATCGTTGCTCGCTCAGCTGACACGGTCGTCACCGTGGATACGCCGAGTCTGGTCAGGCTCGCTCAAGACCACGATGCATGCCTTGAGCTCACGCCGGGACTTGGTGAATTCATCGTCACTGGCCAGATGGTGTTCAAGGTGTACGGGAATCCCATTCCGGATCACGAGAGTGCGCTTCGACACGTGCGACTGGGTGACCATAGGACTATGGAGCAAGATCTGCGCTTTGGTTTCAGGCAGCTTGTGGACATCGCGATCCGGGCTCTCTCGGCATCCACAAACGACCCGAGCACGGCCATCCAGTCACTCGATCGTCTCCATGATCTGCTCCGGCGGTTGGGGCAGCGGGAGTTCCCAACTCACAGCCATGAGGATGATGGCGGCACGGTTCGCCTCAGCATGAACCCGCAATCGTGGGAGTCGTTTGTGCGTGATGCCGTCGAGGAGATTGCATACTATGCCGCAGACACTCCGGCGGTATCGCGGCGTCTACAACGCATGTACGACGACCTCATGGAGAACTTGCCACCCGAGCGTGCGGCGGTCGTACGAAGGGTTGCAACGGAGACTGGGTGGGTCTAGGGAGATGTGCGGCGTTGCGAGGGTTCGAGCGTGCGTCCATCCGCGCAACCCGAGTCAGGAGTCTCATGAGTGACGGAGTGCTCGTTATCCACACAGGCGGGACAATCGGGATGGTGGACACTCCTGATGGAAGCGCGCCGTCTGATGAGGCGCTGGCTCCGTACCTCGAAGAGATTGTGGCGGGCGCCAAGGGAGAGCTGCCTCCGATAGCCTACGTCCAGCTCGACCCGCTGCTCGACTCCTCGAACGCCACTCCGGACACGTGGCGCGCGATCGCGAGCGTTCTCTTTGAACACCGAGCAGACTTCTCAGGGTTCGTCGTCTTGCATGGGACCGACACGATGGCGTATACGTCGTCGGCGCTGTCGTTCCTGCTCCCGGGGTTTGGCAAGCCGGTGGTGGTGACCGGCTCGCAGATACCCATCACCCGGGCGAGAAGTGACGGACGGCAGAACCTGATCAGTGCACTTCAGGTCGCAGCACGCTCCGACGTGCACGAGGTCGGGCTGCTATTTGGAGAGCTGCTGCTGAGAGGCAACCGCGCCACGAAGGTCGACGCATCAGGACTGCATACATTTGACTCGCCACGGTGTGCACCGCTCGCTCGCATCGGGGTTGATATCGCGGTGAACCAGGCACTCATCCGAGTGCCGAAGGGGGAGCCGGAGCTCACCGCCTGCAAACTGGCTCAGGTTGCCGCCGTGCGCCTGTTCCCGGGGTTCTCGGCGTCGATTCTTGCGAATATGTGCCGACCGCCGCTTCAGGGGCTGGTAATCGAGGCGTACGGTGCCGGCAACGGGCCTTCCGACGACGAGGAGTTCCTGTCGGAGATTGAGGCAGCCGTGTCCCAGGGCATCGTTGTGGTTGTCGTGACTCAGTGCGTTCGGGGGTCGGTGCAGCCGGGCGCGTACGCCACGGGCTCGGCACTGATGAAGGCTGGGGCGGTTCCGGGGTTCGACATGACCACGGAGGCGGCGCTCACCAAACTCTCGGTACTTCTCGGGCAGGGGCTCGATACTCGGTCCGTCGCGGAGTTGATGCAGCAAGATATCGCCGGGGAACTGACGCGCCCGGATTGATCGGGGGATGACATCCGTCCAAGGTGCTGCGGTAGGATGGTGGGGACGGCGGTCGATGCAAGGGGGATCACATGGGATGCGCGACAACCCACAGGCGGATCACGCGAGTGGCCATGGCGGTGCTCCTGGCGCTGGCGCTATCGCTGGCGCTCGCGGCAGCCGGAGGCTGCAAGTCCCGGCCGACCGACCCGAAAGCATCGCCCGGGAAGAAGCCAGCTGTCTCCTCGGCAGTTGAGGCGGTCACGAACTTCTACTCCTCGAAGACGAAGCACGGTTTCGCGACGTTCCACAGCGGGACTCAGCCGGATGAACGCGTCGAGTTCTGGTTCGACGAGGATGGCCGCTACCGGCTGACCTGGTACTACTCGGAGGAGAAGGCCGAGGAGATCAAGAAGTTCGGGCCGGTGCGCCTCCACATGATCAGCCCGGACGGACTCAAGGTGTTTTATGCGCGCCCGGAAACGGAGCTGGCCGAAATCGCGCCGGTACGAGCCGAGAAGCAGCAGTGGACCTTCAACGGACCTCCGGACTGGAAGCCCGACGCAGGTGTCGAGGAGGACGGGCGAACGGTCTTTACCTACACGCCTAAGAAACTGTGGGACATCGAGGGCGCCTCTCAGCAGTTCTACTTGCACGACATCAGGGTGTACGCGCGCGATGGCCAGGTCGAGAAGGTCGTGATGCGCACTGCGAGCGGGGAGAAGCCGGTGGAGGAACTTGTGGACAGCCAGTTCACTATCGACGAGTTCGAACTCGGCCAAGCGTTGCCGGACGACGTCTTCAAGATCCCGTACCCGATGACCGGCAAGTAGGCGGTCATCGGACTGGTCGGCCACCACATTGCCTCGGCGGGCGTGATCGTCGTGCTCGGACTCACGATTCTTGAGCAGGGGCTTCTGGCATAGTCAAGCCAACGAGGGGGGCCAACAGCGTCCGCACGCACCGCAGGCGATCATCTGACCGAGGAGCGGTCGATCATGCGCACTCCGGGCATCGGCTCTGAATGCACACCCGACACGCGGACTTTTCGCTGGCACGCGGACTGCTTCTGAAGGCCAACGGGCGCGCCCCCTGACGAACGGAGTCCAGTGAGAGGTCCATCGCGGATAGTGATGCTCGCAGTGCTCGCGACGGTGCTCGTCTCCGCCCTGTCGCTGACCGGTTGTTTGCAGCGAACTTCAACGGGTACCCAGAACAAGCAGGTGACTACAAAACCATCACCGAGAGCAACGGGGGATGAGCACATGGCTACGATCTATCTCGCCGGCGGCTGCTTCTGGGGCGTTGAGAAGTACATCGCCTCCATACACGGTGTCCTCAACACAGAAGTCGGTTACGCGAACGGCACGACCGATTCGCCCACGTACGGGCAGGTCAGCTCCGGACTCACCGGCGACGCCGAGACGGTTCGTGTCGATTACGACCCCGCGGTGGCGCCGTTGCCCTTCATCCTCGACCTGTTCTACAAGGCCATCGATCCGACCTCCGTGAATCGTCAGGGCAACGATGTCGGCACGCAGTATCGCAGCGGCATCTTCTATGACGACCCAGCGGATCTCCCAGTGATCGAGCGCTCGATCGCGAAACTCCAGACCGGCTACACCAAGCCCATCGCCATCCAGATCAAGCCACTCACCAGCTTCACCAACGCCGAGGAGTACCATCAGGACTACCTCGACAAGAACCCGGGCGGGTACTGCCACATCGGCGGCAACCTGTTCAGGGACGCCGAGAAGGCAGTGCCGGATGCGGCATACTTCGCGACACCGCCAGCGCAATAGGATCGCCGACGGCCCCAATCCTCGTTGATGGCGCATACTCTTCAGGTATCGGCTCCCTTGCGGGGAGGAACATCCACCGATCAGGTGTCCGGTGCCGACCCGGGTGCTTCCCTCCAGAGGCGAAGATCCGGGGTACTCTACATTGTCGAGAATCGATGAGCTCATCGAGCAAGCCCAATCGCTCGAAGATGATCTCCACTCAGAGTTCGACAAGAAGCGCGAGGGAGCGCAGGTCGCAATGGAGCTGGAGCGAATCCGGTTGAGCGAGGGTGTCGCCGCATTGACGCGCACGCCGCCGGTCGGCTCGTTTCGCTACATCGCGGGCACCAGTCTTCTCAACCTGCTCGCGCTCCCGGTGATCTGGCTGATGCTACTCCCCATGGGGGTGCTCGACCTGCTGCTCGGCTTGTTTCAGGCGGTCTGCTTCCGGGTGTATCGCATTCCGCGGGTACGCCGATCCGACTACATCGTTCTCGATCGCGGGGATCTCCCGTATCTC
This sequence comes from Coriobacteriia bacterium, assembly GCA_038249135.1. Taxonomy (GTDB): domain Bacteria; phylum Actinomycetota; class Coriobacteriia; order Anaerosomatales; family JAAXUF01; genus JBBRWO01. The sequence goes on along the minus strand of JBBRWO010000020.1, from coordinate 15,662 downwards.
AACGCTATCGAGAAACTGAACTGCGCGTATTGCGGATACGGCAACGGGCTGGCCGCCTACTTCAGTGAAATCTCCGCACGCACCGAGCAGTACTGGTGCCCGATCAAGCACGCGCGAAGGATCGTGGCCATGCACGACCGCTATTCAACGTTCTTCGAGTACGGGGATGCCGAGGCGTACCGGCTCGGTCTCGAGCGGCTCAGGGACCGGGCGCGGACTGAGCCCGAACAGGCGCCGCTGGTGGAGCGTCAGACGCCGCAGCGCTGAGGCGCCGGCCTCACCAGATATGTGCGCGCTTCTCGGCATGTATCGACATCGCGGAGCCTTTGGTCACATCGAACGCGGCGGCGAACTCCGGCAGGTTGGCGAGCGGACCGTTCACGCGGAACCGCGCCGGGGAGTGCGGGTCGACGTTGACCAGCAGTCGGGAGTACTCCTCGGAGTAGTTCATCCGCCAGGCGGTCGCCCACGACACGAAGAACCGCTGCTCAGGGGTGAATCCGTCGAGCGGCAGGACGTCTGTGCCACCGGCCTCGCGCAGAGCTGCCAGCGCAATCGAGAGCCCGCCGAGGTCCGCGATGTTCTCGCCAAGCGTGAGCCGACCGTTGACGTGCAGATCGTCTGCGACGAAGAAGCCGTCGTACTGCTCGGCGAGCACGGTGGCTCGGCGGTCGAACTCGGTCCGGTCGGCCTCGGTCCACCAGTCGCGCAGCGCTCCCGTGGAGTCGAAGTGACTGCCCTGGTCGTCGAAGCCGTGAGTGATCTCGTGGCCTATGACCGCGCCGATCGCGCCAAAGTTCACGGCGTCGTCCGCCTCGGCGTAGAAGAATGGCGGCTGGAGGATTCCGGCGGGGAAGACGATCTCGTTGAGCAGCGGGTGATAGTACGCGTTGACCGAGTGCGCCGGCATCGCCCACTCGGAGCGGTCCACCTGCGAGCCGAGCCGACCCAGCTCTCGCGCGTGCTCGAAACGGGCGCAGGCCATGCGGTTCTCGGCGAACGATTCGCGATCGATGATCAGTGCCGAGTAGTCGCGCCACTCGTCGGGGTAGCCGATCTTGTAGGAGAAGCCGGCGAGCTTCTCGAGCGCCTGGGTCATGGTGCTCTCGGTCATCCACTCGGCACCGCGGATCGCCGCGCCCATCGCCGAGAGCAGGTGTTCGACCATCTCCTCGCACCGGTGCTTGGCGCCTTCCGAGAACGTCTCGGCGACATAGAGCTGCGCCACGAGCTCGCCGATGTCGGAGCTGGCCATATCTATGACGCGCTTCCAGCGAGGCCGCATCTGCTGCTGCCCGCCCAGCGCGCGACCGAAGAATTCGAACGCCTCGTCCTCGAACGCGGGTGACAGCGAGCTCGCGTACGTGTGCACCAGCATCCAGCGCAGGTAGTCACGCAGCGTCTGGATCGGCGTCTCTGTGAGCGCGATCTCCAACGCCGAGAAGAAGCCGGGGTTGTCCACGCACACGCTCTCAGAGGTCACGCCCAGCGTTCGGACGTGCTCGGCTAGGCCGAAAGCCGGCATCAGCTCGTCGAGCGCCGAGACGGCGTAGCGGTTCAACGTGAGCTGGACGTCACGCATCTTCTCGGCGGGGTAGGAGGGCTCGGCGAGGTGGGTCTCGAAGGCGAGGATCCGCTCGGCGGCGTCGCGCGCTGCGTCGGCACCGGCGCCGAGATTGCGGAGCTGCCTGGCGATGTGCTCCACGTAGGCCGCTCGCAGTTGCACCGAACGCTCATCGTCGCGCAGATAGTAATCGCGCTCCGGCAGGCCGAGACCGCCCTGGCCCAGGTACACCAGATACGCGTCGGCGTCCTCGAAGTCCGGCGCGATGCCCATGCCGTAGAATGCGCCGACTCCGATCGGGATCAGCTCGCCAAGGAGCGTGCCGACGTCGGCAACCGACTCCGCAGACGCGATGCGCGTCAGCAGGGGTGCCAGTGGCGAGGGCCCCGCGGCGGAAATGCTGGCTTCGTCCATTGCGGCGGCGTAGTAGTCACCGACCATGGTTGTGACGGCGCTACTCACGATCTCCCCGTCGGCGGCTTCCCGCAGGAGTCGGTGCAGGAGCTCCTGGTTGCGTTCGTTCACCTCATGGAAAGCGCCCCACGCGCCGTACTCCGGGCGGACGGGGTTCGCCGCCAGCCATCCGCCGTTGACGTGCTGGTAGAAGTCGTTGGCCGCAGGGGTGGCAGTGTCGAACTGCGTGGCGTCGATCGGGTGCTGCGAGTCGCTCATACGTCAGTTCTCCAAGGGTTTCTCGGTGGGAGTCGTCTGAGGGAGGATACCCAATGGTGTCGCGAGTGGCCTGTCCTACGTGTCCTCGGGGGGAGCTCGCCATGTGATGAGTGATGCCTCGGCCGAGTGCGGTATATACCGGATGTGACAACACCGATGCATTCTTGGGAGCTTCCATGACGGCTAAGAGCACCGAATTCGAGGTCCTCCGGCACGATGGCTCGTTTGAACTCCGCCGTTACGAGGGGTTCTTGACGGCGAACGTCAGCGTCAGCGCCGCAGGCTATGGATACGCAACGAACGCTGGTTTCAACCCGTTGGCGGATTACATCTTTGGCAACAACCGCCAATCGAGCCGCATCGCCATGACCGCCCCGGTGAGCGCCAGCCATGCCGAGGGGCAGAAGATCGCCATGACCGCACCGGTGACTGCCGCGCGGTTGGACGACCAGTACATCGTGTCGTTCACGATGCCCTCGCAGTACTCCATGGACGATCTGCCGGCTCCCAACAACCCGATGGTGACCATCGAATCAATCGATCCCCGCGTCGTCGCTGCAGTTCGATACAGCGGCTACTTCAGCGAGCAAGGTTTCGCCAAGGCGACGGACTCACTCACGAAGTGGATGACGGAGCAGAGGCTGAAGCCGATCGGAGAACCGGTCTCAGCTCAGTACGATGCGCCCTGGAAGCCGGGGTTTGTTCGGCACAACGAGGTGTTGGTCGCGGTGGACCCTGAGTCACCCGGGCTGGTGTAACAGTGGCGCATGCCACCGTGAAGCCTGGATACACCGAACTGGTTGATAGGCTCAATCGGTTCCCCCAAGGCGCGCCGCCCTCTGAGTCTCTCTACCGGATTCTCGCTCTGCTGTTCAGCGAGCGTGAGGCCGAGGTGGTCGCGCAGCTCCCCATCAAGCCCTTCACCGCGCCCCAGGCTGCGCAAATCCTCAAACTCGAACTGCCTGAGACGCGCCGGATCCTCGACGAGCTCGCAAGCCGGGCGATCCTCGTGGACAGTGAGCGAAATGGCGAGACCATCTACGTCCTCCCACCGCCGATGGCTGGGTTCTTCGAGTTTTCGATGATGCGGATGCGAGGCGACATCGATCAGAAGCTTCTCGGCGAGCTGTTCTATCAATACATGAACGTCGAGGAGGAGTTCATCCGGAGTCTCTTCGTGCAGGGGGAGACCCAGCTGGGTCGCGTCTTCGTCAACGAGCCGGTGCTCACCAACGAGAATGCGCTGCACGTGCTGGACTACGAGCGCGCGAGCGAGGTCATCCGGACGGCATCCCACCGCGGTATCGGCACCTGCTATTGCCGCCACAAGATGATGCATGTCGATCGCAACTGCGATGCGCCGATGGAGATCTGCATGACCTTCAACGGAGCCGCGGACGCGCTGATTCGTCATGGGTACGCGCGCGACGTCGAGGTGAGCGAGGGCCTGGATCTGCTCCAGCAGGCCTACGAGCGCAATCTCGTGCAGTTTGGCGAGAACGTACGCGAGCGCGTGAACTTCATCTGTAACTGCTGTGGGTGTTGCTGTGAGGCGATGATAGCGGCGCGCAAGTTTGGCATGCTGAACCCGGTTCACACCTCAAACTTCCTGCCCGTCGTCAACGAGGTGACTTGCAACGGGTGCGGCACGTGCGTAGCCGCGTGCCCTGTGGAGGCGATGGGTCTTGTCTCGGCGAACGACGGACGCGATGCGAAAGCCCGTCATGCTCGCGTGGCCGAGGAGATCTGTCTGGGCTGCGGCGTGTGCGCGCGGACGTGTCCGCGCAACGCACTGCTCCTGCGCTCGCGACCGGAGCGAGTCATCACGCCACTGAATTCGCTGCACCGCGTTGTGGTGATGGCGATCGAGCGCGGCCACCTGCAAGACCTCGTCTTCGACAACCGCGTGCTGTGGAACCACCGAGCTCTTGCCGGGGTTCTCGGTGTGATTCTGAAGCTGCCGCCATTGAAGCAGGCGATGGCGAGTCAGCAGTTCAAGTCACGCTATCTGGAGTACCTGATCACGCGATTCGCGTAGACTTTTCATGCCTCTCGAGGTTGGCTTGGCGACGGAAGTTAAGCGCTTCGACGCCCAGCGAGAAAAGAATCGCGAAGTAGACGTAGTTGCGATCGAACTCCTGCCCGAAGCCTTCGCCGATGAGCAGGACGCCGACGAGTACGAGGAACGTGAGTGCAAGCATCTTGATCGACGGGTGCTGCTCGATGAAGTCTGAGAGCGGGCTGGCGAAGAATATCATCGCGACGATGGCGATGGTCATGGCCACGATGATGATCCACGTCTGGGATGTCAGGCCGACCGCCGTGAGCACTGAGTCAATGGCGAACACCATGTCAATCACAACGACCTGCGCGATGACGCTTGCGAGCCCGGCCGCCGACGGCTTGACTGCTTGCGCGGCATCCTGCTCGCCCTCTTTGAGCTCAGTAGCTTTGTAGATCTCCGTGACCGCCTTGTACGTCAAGAACAGACCACCGGAGAGTAGGATGACGTCCTTGATGCTGGTAGCGTGACCAAAGAGGGTGAAGAGCGTCTGGTCGAGGCCGAGTAGCCACGTAACTCCCAGCACCATCACGATGCGGCCAATCCAGGCGAGCCCGAGGCCGACCTTGCGCACGAAGTCGCGCTTATCCGCCGCAACGTTCTGCGTGACGATTGCCAGGAAGATGATGTTGTCCACGCCCAGAACCAGTTCCAAGACGGTCAGCGTGAACAGTGCTATCAGATTCTCAGGTGTGAAGACCGCGCCCATACTTCAGTTCCTCCCGGTGATGGATTGCCGCGCTCATTATCGCTGAACACCGAGGCCCGTCGCCTTTGTGTTGCCCGCATGAATCCAGCCGCGACTACTGCGTGTCGCGAGACACGGGATGCGTCATTCCGGCCGGCATCTCCTCGCCAAGGAAGTCGAATCGGTCACCGTAGTCCTTCATCATCTGCTCGAACGCACTCATCATGTAGCGGCGTTTGAATCCGTCTGGCAGGTCGGTGACTTCCTTTATCTTATGGCCGTAGAAGGTCATGTAGCACTTGGCGAGCGCACGGTAGACATCGTCGAGAGACATCTCGTACGGCTCGATGATGGGCGTCATCAGATTGTATTTGGCGTAGTCGAACACGCGGATACGGTCCTTCATCTCCTCATAGAGCGGAGTGAACGGCATCGGCGTGATCACGGGGAAGACAGCGATATCCGGGTTGAGGCGCACGGCCTCCTCGGCGGTTTGAGCGATGCTTTCCCATGTCTCGTTGGGGAAACCGATCATAAACGACGCCTCGGTCATGATGTCGTGCTCGCGGAGCAGGTCAAGTGCTCGTTTGTTCATATCGACATCGGTGCCCTTGTTGAGACTCTCAAGCATCGCGTCTGAGCTGCTCTCGGCACCGACATACACGTGGATGATTCCGGCGGCGTGGTACTTGGGCAACAGATCCTCGTCGCGGATGATGTCCTCGACACGGGTCTCCATGAGCAAGCGGACAGGGAGGTTGGCCTCGATGAGTAGGTCAAGCTGCTCTTCCCAGCGCTCGCGATCGTTGGTGGGATAGGGGTCGATGAGCGTGATGAACTCGACCTCGTACTCCTCGACCAAGACACGGATCTCATCCATGACCTTTTTGGGATCGCGCGCCCGCCAGTCGCCACGCCAGAACTTGCGATGCGAGCAAAACGAGCAACCCATCATGCATCCGCGAGTCGTCAGGATCGACGCCATGCGGCCCCAGGGTTCGATGTTGTAGTGGTAAAGGCTCCAGTCGAGCAGGTGCCACGCCGGTGAAAGTGCGTCGAGGTCGACGATGTGCGCACGCATGGGGGTCGTGATGGTGGAGCCGTCCTTGCGGTACACGACACCCTGGACGTCGGCCGCGCGTCCGGCGGGAATCGCCGCCAGCAGCTCGGGCAGCGTCTCTTCCATCTCTCCACGCAAAACAAAATCCGGCACGAACTCAGCATCGCCAAGAATCTCGTCGTACATGAACGTGGGATGTGGCCCGCCGATGATGGTGACGATCGAGGGATCTACGTCATGCGCGATTGCAAGCGTCTTGAGGGCGGCGGGCACGCTAGCCGTGCTCACTGCTCCGGACACAGGCAGGTAGTCGAGGGTCACGACGAAATCAGGCGCATAGGTCGCGATCTCGGCGCGGACATCATCGAACGTGTAGCCGTTGTTCATCGCGTCGCAGATCTGCGCCTCATGCCCGGCCGCAAGCACGGCCCCCGCGAGGTAGGCGATCTGTACCGGCGGCCAGGTGCCAATGACCTGTACGCCCCAGCAGTGGTAGGGGGGTGCGATGAAAAGGACCTTAGCCATGCGATGCAACTCCCGTTGGGTTGAGACGACGGTGACGCATCAGAATATCACGCTCGGCAAACTGGCGTGGCGCGGGTCACCCGACCAGGCGTGTTCTCTCGACACGGCGCGGTGGGCGTTGCCGGTGCTATTCTTCCGCTTCGCGTCCGCCATGCCCGCGCTCACCCCTTAGGGTTCGGGGTACAGTACTCATCACGCACCCGAGGTCACCGGGCGCCCCAGCCCCACGAGGAGAGACGAGCCGGCTGACCATGGCCGACGAGACGCCGACACCGCAGCCGCAGCAAAGCTCCAGCGATCCGCTTCACGGCGTGACGCTGGAGATGATTCTGCGCAGGCTGGTCAACAAGTACGGTTGGCCGGGCCTTGCCAAACGCATCGACATCAACTGCTTCAAGAGCGACCCGAGCATCAACTCGTCACTCAAGTTCCTACGTAAGACTCCCTGGGCGCGCAAAGAGGTCGAGGATCTGTACGTGAACTCGAAGTTCTGGACTCGCGACTAGGCGCGCTCGTCTCTACTCTGGAGCGAGAAGTAGAACGTGGATCCTGAGCCGAGCTCTGACTCGACCCAAATGCGCCCGCCGTGGCGCTCCAGTATCCGCTTGCAGATCGCGAGGCCCATACCGGTGCCGGGGTAGTCTGCGCGTGACTCGAGCCGCTGGAAGATCACAAAGATCCGGTCGAAGTACTCGGGTTCGATTCCCCGTCCGTTGTCGCTGACCGAGAACACCCACTCGCCATCGACGTACTCGGCGCCGATGTGGATGACCGGGGCCGAGTCGCTGTGGAACTTCAGCGAGTTGGTGAGCAGATTCTGAAACAACTGCCCAATCTGAGTCGGGTCGCACGACATGGTGGGCATCGGGTCACGCGTGATGACCGCACCCGTCTCGGCGACGGCCACCTCGACGGCGCTGAGGGTGCCGTCGAACACCAGCTCCAGATCGGTTGCGACGAACGGCGCCCCCTGGCTCCCTACCCGCGAGTACACCAGCAGCTCGTTGATAAGGCTTTGCATCCGCCTGGCACCGTCTACGGCGTATGCGATGAACTCGTCGGCCTCTGCGTCGAGCTGCCCTTCATACCGGCGCTGGAGCAGTTGAGTGAAGCTGGTGATCATCCTCAGGGGTTCTTGTAGGTCATGGGATGCGATGTAGGCGAACTTCTCAAGCTCTGCGTTGGAGCGGACCAGCTCCTCGGTGCGCTCGAAGAGCTCCTCCTCGGCCTTCTTGCGCTCCGAGATGTCTACGAAGTCGATCGCCACGCGCATGGGTCCCGTCTGGAACGCGGTGACTGAGAAGTGGCCCGAGAAGCGGTCTTCCTCATAGGGAATCTCGAAGGACTGCGGTCCGAGTGTGCCCTCCGCGACGTTGCGGTACATGTCCGGGAGGCCCGTTTCAATCAGGCCCGGGAACGCCTCCTCGATGGGAAGGCCGATCAGGCTTTCGTGGCTAATGCCGATAATCCGGTCGGCCGCGGGGTTGGCGCTCGTGAGGATGAGCCTCCCATCCGATTCGAGCCGATAGAGGTAGATTCCTGCCGGCGCCGAATCGACGATGCTCCTGAACCGCTCCTCGGATTCATGCAGAGCGGCTTGGGCTATTTTGCGTTCGGTGACATCGACGGCTGAGCTGATGACGAGGCGTCTCCCTTGTGCATCCGTACCCAGAGGCGATGAGGTGAAGTCCCAGACACGTGAACTGCCCGAGGCGGTGGTGATCGTATACTCGCCTTCTTGTTTCGCCGAGCTGAGGCCGTATAGCGCCTCGATTTCCTCCATGACCCGCTCGGCTCGGAAGCCGTACGCCTTCTCCGTCCAGTCCGTGGTGGTGGGAATGTCTTTCAGCGAGTAGCCCGATATCTGCTCCCACGCGTGGTTGACGAGCACCACTTGGCCGTTCTCGGCGTGCATCATCATGGGGAATGGCGCTAGCATCACCGCCCGGCTGAGTCGGTCCTCGCTCTCGCGAAGTGCGAGCGCAGCCTGCCGCTGAGCGGTGATATCGCGGACGATAGTGAGGTGCAGATGTCGCCCCTCGTCGATGATGGCCTGCGTGCTGATCTCAGCTTCGAAGAACGTCCCATTCTTTCGACGCTGAGTGACTTCGAGGGCCTCACCCTCCGAGGAGGCGAGCGTAGTGACCAGCGATGCGCCCGGGACAGCCTCGAACGACTCGAGCAGAGCATCCAGCCGCATGCTGATCAACTTCTTCGTCGAGTAGCCATAGAGCGATTCGGCCTTTGGGTTGGCCTGAACGATGAGAAGGTCTTCGTCGGCGAGAATGACCGCATCGTTGGCGTAGCGCGTGAGATGTTCGTACTGCTGCGACAGCAACTTTTGTGACCGTTCGGCCTCGTAGCGCACGCGGTAGTACTCGCCGATTCGCATACGCCACGCAAGCGCCAGTCCCAGACCGATGAACGCGACCAGAGCGATTGCGGCGGCGGCAATGGCTCGTCGACTTCTGGTGATTCCGACGAAGGCCTCACTCTGATCGAGCTTGGCAACCATGTACCAGTCCGTGCCGCCGACGCGTCCCACAGCACCGATAACGGGGACGCCACGGTAGTCGGTGCCTTCGACAATGCCCTCTTTGCCATGCAGAGCCTGCTTTGCCAGAAGCTGGTTATTGCTGGCAGGTAGGCTGTATCTGAGTGCCGCGTTCTTCCTGAAGCGAAGGTCGTTCAGGAACATGATCGAGTCGCCCTCGGCTCTGATCAGGAGCGTCTCGCCGCTTGCGCTCGGAGTGGACCACGACTGGAGTAGGGGATACAGGTACTGGTTGGGATCTCGCCTTAGCACCAGCACCGCGCTCGCGTCTTTGCCCCCTGCGAAAAGCGGTGCGATCACGTCGAGCCGGGGGTTCTGGCTGGCGGGGTCGAGGAACAGGTCGGTAAGGGTGGCTTCTGTCGAACGCGCTGCCGCTTTGGCTTCTTTCATCGAGACCGAGTCAGGCTGGGCATCTCCGATCGAGCTCAGCCACTGCGTGCCGTCGCGACTGACTATGGTCGCAGCGCTGTATCCACGCTCCTTTACGACCAGACCCATCCAGCTTCGCAGAGCCTCACGAGCACGGGGGTCGTTCGAATTCGCTGTCCAGGCGTTGAGCTCATCTCTGAGAGTCGGGTCACGCGTGAAGGACACGCCGTCCGTGACGAGGCCCGCACGCCAGAGCAGAATTTGGTCGATCTTGAGGTCGTGGATAGACAGCAATTCCGAGCCACTGCTCGAGAGCTCATGTGCTCGCTCGCTCAAGTAGTACGCCCTGCCGAGGACGGCGATGCTGCCACACGCAATCAGAAAGATAGCAAGCAGAAGCACGGCGCTGCGGGATCGAAATCCGTCACGCCCCACATCCCGGTCTCGTGCGTCCTGAACAGCCAAGCCGAGCCCCCATTCCGGCGGAGTGGTGAACCACCTTGCCGCCCTCGCACTCCCTCACGTTGTTTATGCGCATGTTCTCGGTGGGGCTATCAAGACCGCATGAATCCAAGGCGAGGAGTACCGTAAGTTTGTTGAGGGGCGAACGAACTTTGGGCCATGCGGCAGGCGACGGGGCAAAACGCTGCTGCGGGTGATCATCGGGACGGCAGTGGTGTTCCCGCCTAGCGCATGCAGCAAGTCGATGTCCGGCGGGCGCACCTCATGCGCGACGTGTGCGTCAGCGCTCGTGCCGATGGGTGTGTCCGGAGTCGCAGTCGGCAGTGTACTTGTGGCTTCGGCGAAGGCGCGGGCACGCAGGTCGACCGCTGAAGCCGGTCGCGAAACCCCAGCGAGCGATCCTAGCTGAGCCAGTCGCGTGACTCCCACAGCGCTGCAAGCCGCTCACGCTCAGGGGCCTCTCGGACATTGAGGCGCTCGAACGCCAGATCAGTGGCGCGCAGCCTGTGAGCGAGCGTGGTCAGCAGCCCTCGAAGCAACGGATCGCACTTCATATGCGAGTACTCTTCGCGGTTGATAGCTCTGAGCTCGGTACTACCGATGGCCCTCGCAGATGCAGAGCGTGGTCTGTTGTCGAACAGCGCGAGTTCGCCAAAAGTCCCTCCCGCTCGGAGTGTCGCGAGGTCTGTCTCGACACCGCCCTGCGTGCGAAATATCTGTACCTCGCCGGAGACGACGACGTACATCACGCTGCCGAGTTCCCCCTGACGGATGATGGTATCCCCGTCTGCGAAAAGCTCGTGATCCTCGCTCCTGCTCACTTCGCCGCCCTCCTAACTGCGCAGACCGAGTCCCGTGGGTGAATGTCCGCCCCCACGTAGCCCACTTAACCCAGTTCGTCCTTGTCGTTCATGACTTCGATGCCGGCGCACGTTCCGCTGCCGTTAAACGCTACGCCCGCGCGGCCACCGCGCAGAGTCCGAAGCGTCACGTCGATCGTCCCGCCAAGTGACTCTGCAGCGCGGCTTTCCATCGAGCCCAGTACCGGGGCCTTCAGAATCAGCGCCTTGCAGCCGTGCACGTGCACGTCGAGCTCTTCGCGCTTATCGGTAAGTGTGATGTGAGCCTCGTTGGGGCCGGTCTCGATTGCGGTGAGTTTGGCTCCCGTGTAGGTCGCGAACCGGTGTAACTCACCGTCGAGCAGTAGCCCGGCGATGTTGCCGACGAACGAGCCGGTCATCCACGGCACCTTTGCGACCGAAACGCTGACTGAGACGCCGTGTCGCTCAAAACTGTTTGACTGCGCCCAGATCCACGAGCTTGGGAAGCTGCGTCCCCAGTCCTTCTCTACGTAGCCGCGACCGCCTCGGAAGTCGATGTGCGCGCCATCTACGGTCAGCGACCCCGAGAGCCCGTGGTCCATCGAGAGCACGCCGTGATACGTCTCCATACGGGGAACGAAGCGATACCAGCCCATGATGCCCGGCGAGAAGGTCGTGACAGGCCACGGCCGCCACGGCTCGTAGTGCAGCTCACCAGTGACGTGGCGTCCGGCGTCGTGCAGGTCGAGCACCATGCCGTCGCGGCTGAAGGTATTGGCCCCGATGCGGATGCTGAACGGTGCATCAGGGGCGACGGAGAACTCATCAACGGGGAATGCGAAGTAGTGTGTCTCGCCGTTCGACGGCACTATCTGGATGAACGCGTGACGTGAGCTCCCATCAGCGGAATAGGAGATTCCGGGGATTACAGCGACTACCGATTGCTTTGCGGCGTCGACGTGCTTGAAGTACCAACCCTCGAAATAGCGCTCGCTTATCCCCTCGCCTTGGAAGCCCGCCGGATTCCAGATACGGCTGTAGTTGCTCATGAGCCTTCCCTGAGATGCGTGATCCTTGCGACCTCGAGTTCCACGATCTGGACTCCATTCAGAGGGCTTGTGCTTGGAAGAGGTCTATTCCCGTTCCGACTCCGGGATAGCATCCACTGGCGCTGCGGCGCAGTGAGGGCTGGCGCCGGCCACGCACCCCGCTACCGCGCGAACAGCACCGACCCGATGCTGAGAAGTCCGAATGCGATGAAGATGACCCCTGAAACGCGGCGCATCAGCAGCTCGGGAACCTGCTTGCCGAGAAGGCGGCCGAAACCGATAGCGATCGCATCGGCCAGCACCATCCCGATCGTCGAGCCCATCGTGACCGCCCAGAACCGTCCCATCTGACTGACGCCGATTGGCGAGCCGAGCACGGCAAGCCAGCCCTGAACCGTCGGACCGGCGCTCTTGAAGACGGTGAGGATCGCGGTGCCGGGGTCGACGGCGATGGCGAGGGTCATGATCTGGGTCTTGTCGCCCAGCTCGGCGAGGAAGAATGCGATGGCGGTGGCGATGATCGGGCCGTACGTGCTGCCCTTGTCGGCGTCTTCCTCCTCGACCTTGTCGCCGCGAAGCGACCAGATACCGAATCCGATGAACAGTACGCCTGTGAGCCAAGGGACTACGTTGGGGGGAATGGCCGCGCCCAGAAACTGCCCCGCGAGCGTGGTGAAGAAGTGGACGATGAACGTTGCGATGAAGATGCCGATCAGCACCTGCCACGCCTTGTAGCGTGTGGCGAGGAGCAGCGCCAGGAGCTGCGACTTGTCGGCGAGTTCACCGATGCTGATGAGGATCAGAGCGACGAAGAAGATGTAGAGCACGTGGCGCCTCCCACTACAGCGTCGGAGGGCTTCAGGGGCGCTCCGACGGACGGGGCACCGCTCTCGCGGCGCCGACACGGTCCGCCGAAGGTCTCGCGTGGCACTCACTCTCGAGTGCTGGTGCACCGGGGCCTCTCGGCCCAGCATGTCGATGCGACCCCCGCGCTCACGCGGTTCGCTACTCCCCTTCGGAATCGAGTGAAACCGTAGGGGATGCGGGCGGATGCGTCAATGCGGCGTGTCAGCGCTCTCCGCTACAATCAGCCGAGAAGGGGAGGCGCCGTGCGTTTGGATACGACCAACAGTTGGTTCTTGCGTCGCCCCTGGTGGGTGCGGGCGCTTGTCGTGATCGGCGTCCTGCTGCTCATGGTCACCGGGCTCTCCGGATGCGCTCAGCTCGTGATTCCAACTGCTGCTACGGCGCCCGTCGAACCCGCCGAGGAGACGATCACGCCCGTTCCTGCTCCTGCTCCCGTTCCTGCTCCCGCGACGGGCCCGGAAGCGGTATCACCCCCCACCACCGGCCTGATGCCGGGCCAGCTGTACTCGGCCACGGTGGTACGCATCGTCGACGGCGACACCGCGGTGTTCCGGATCACGGGTGGCGCGCAGGAGAAGGTGCGGTTCATCGGCGTGAACACGCCCGAGTCGACCACTAGGATCGAGCCGTACGGTAAGGCGGCCAGCGCGTATACGGCCAAGAAACTGAAGCTGGGAAGCAAGGTCTACCTCGAGAAGGACGTCGAGCCGCGCGATCGCTACGGTCGTCTGCTGGCGTACGTCTGGCTCGAGAAGCCGGCTGCCATCACGCAGTCGGAGGTGCGAGCCAAGCTCTTCAACGCGAAGCTCGTCATCGATGGCTATGCAGAGCAGATGACGATTCCGCCAAACGTGAAATATGCGAACTATTTTGGGACGTTCGCCGACGAGGCACGTTTCGCGGACAAGGGACTTTGGGCTCGCGACGGCAGTTCGAGTGGCGGCTCGGGCTCAGGCGCCTCGGCTGCACCTCCCGCGACGCGCAAGCCATCTACCAGCGGTGCGGCCTATATCGGCAACCGGAACACGATGAAGTTTCACATTCCCAGCTGCAGCTCGGTCGGCGAGATGAACCCCAATAACAAGGTCGCGCTCTCGTCTCGGGCGCAAGCCGTCGGCGGCGGCTACGTGCCCTGCGGTCGCTGCCGACCCTAGTCAACCGACCCTGCGTCCCTTGACCCACATCGCTCATGGCGTATCGTTTGCATAGATGCGCGCTTTGGCTGCATTACGCTCTGCGTGCGTACAACGCCGCATCGCATACAGACTCGCACACCCCTCCAGACGAATTGGGCCCCTCACGTGATGAATGACAAGCAGACAGTCGTCGTGGCTCTTGGCGGAAACGCCCTTCTCCGACGCTCCGAGCCCATGACCGCCGACGCTCAGCGCGCCAACGTGCGCATCGCCGCCAAGGCGCTGGCCCCGCTCGCCGAGACCTGCAACCTGGTCATCGCCCACGGCAATGGCCCGCAGGTGGGGCTGCTCGCGCTGCAGGCAGCTGCCTATAGCGATGTTGAGCCGTACCCGCTCGACGTCCTCGGCGCGGGAACGCAGGGCATGATCGCGTACATGGTCGAGCAGGAGCTGGGCAACCTGCTCCCGTTCGAGAAGCCGCTCGCAACCGTGCTCACCATGACAGAGGTCGACGCCGATGACCCCGCGTTCTCGGACCCGACCAAGTTTGTCGGCCCGTGCTACAGCCGGGAAGTCGCCGACGCCCTCGCCGCCGAGAAGAACTGGGCGGTCAAGCAGGACGGCACCGCATGGCGTCGCGTCGTCGCATCGCCCGAGCCCAAGCGCATCTTCGAACTCGCGCCCATCAAGTGGCTGCTCGAGCAGGGCACCGTCGTCATCTGCGCCGGTGGCGGCGGGATTCCCACGACCTACCTGCCGGACGGCACACGCACCTTGGTGGGCATCGAGGCCGTAATCGACAAGGACCTCGCGGCCGAGCTGCTGTCGCGCGGTGTCGGCGCCGACCTGCTCGTTATGGCGACCGATGCCGAGGGTGTCTACGCCGACTGGGGCATGCTCAAGCAGCGGCTTCTGGGATGGGTTACGCCGGATGAGCTGGCCGAGCACGAGTTCGCTGCGGGCTCGATGGGTCCCAAGGTCGAGGCGGCGGTCCGGTTCGTGAAGGCGACCGGCAAGCGCGCGGCTATCGGCAAACTCGAGGACATCGCGAAGATCGTCGCAGGCGACGCCGGCACCAACATCGTGCCGAGCGTGCCGGACGAGCGTCGCGGCTAGGCGTCGGCTCCGGCGCTAGTCGATTACGCCAAGCTTCCTGCCCACGCGTGCGAACGCTTCGACCGCGCGGTCAAGCTGCTCGTCGGAGTGGGCGGCTGACACCTGGACACGGATGCGCGCAGCTCCCTTGGGCACCACGGGATAGCTGAAGCCGATCACGTAGATGCCCTCCTCCAGCAGCGCCTCGGCCATGCGGTGCGCGAGTGCCTCGTCGTGCAGCATCACAGGGACGATGGGGTGTGTGCCGGGGCGGATGTCGAAACCCAGAGCCGTCATCCGCTCGCGCAGTGAGATCGCCGAGTGCTCCAGTCGGTCGCGCAGGCCGGTCGTCTCGGAGAGCATGCCAAGCACCGCGATCGTGGTCGCTGTCACTACCGGCGCGACCGTGTTCGAGAACAGGTACGGGCGACTCTTCTGGCGCAGCCACTCGACGATCTCGCGTCGGCCGCTCAGGCACCCGCCGGAGGCGCCGCCCAGGGCCTTGCCGAACGTCGTGGTGATCACGTCGACGCGGTCCGTCACGCCGCACAGCTCGGGCGTTCCTCGGCCGGTGGCGCCAACAAAGCCGGTGGCGTGGGAGTCATCGACCATCACGAGCGCGTCGAACTCATCGGCGAGGTCACAGATCGACGCAAGATCGGCGATGTCGCCATCCATCGAGAAGACGCCGTCCGTGGCGATAACGCGATAGCGCGCGTCGGCAGCCTCCTCGAGCTT
>JBBRWO010000019.1:0-26109 GCA_038249135.1 Coriobacteriia bacterium | reverse complement strand
TGCAGCCTTGAGACCCAACTCGAGCCGGGTAGCGCCAGTGCCGATGCGAGTTCTCCTCACCAGCCTGCCCGCGACCGGGCACCTCAACTCGCTGCTGCCGCTGGCCGAGGGCCTGGCCGATGCCGGCCACACGGTAGCGATCGCGTCCAGCAAGGCCATGAGCGATCAGATCCACGCGGCGGGCTTCGAGCATCTCGCTGCCGGTTCGACGCCCTTCGAGGCGCTCCTGGCTGGAGGACCGCCCGCGCCGCAGCCGGATCGGTGGAAGTGGGGGCAACGGATTGCCTTCGCCACACGGGCCGTCGAAGGCGCGTTGCCCGACCTGGAGCACCACATTGCGGAGTGGCGTCCCGACGTCGTCGTGCGCGAGACGGCCGAGTTCGCCGGGTGTCTTGCTGCCGAGCGTGCCGGGCTGCCGCATGCCTCGGTGGCCACCGGCTCGTGGAGCGCCCGCGACGACCTGCGCCCGGTCGTGGCCGAGCCCCTCCAGGACTGGCGCGTACGGCTCGGTATGTCGCCAGATCCATCGGCGCAGATGGTCTCGCGCTATCTGAGCCTCGCCTTCATGCCGGCGTCATGGGATGGGGATGCCGTGCACCCCGAGACGGCCCACTTCATCCGCTACAGCAATCCCCGGATCCGACAGCAGGCGCGGCCCTCCTGGCTCGACGAGCCGCACGACCGGCCGCTCGTGTTCGCCAGCCTGGGGACGGTTCAGCATGGCGCTCCCGGCGTATTCGAGGCGATCCTCGAAGCCGTCGCAGGCGAGCCCGTCGAGGTCGTGGCCAGCATCGGTCGCGATCAGGATGCAGGCCGGTTCCGCGACGCCCCGCCGAACGTGCGGATCGAGACGTTCGTCCCCCAGATCGCGGTGCTGGAGAAGACGTCGGTCTTCATCACGCACGGCGGGTTCAACGGCGCCAAGGAGGCGCTCTCGCTCGGGGTGCCGCTCGTGGTCGTGCCCATCACGCCCGAACAGGGCTACACCGCCGAACGCGTCGAAGCCCTGGGGATGGGCCGCCGCGTTTCGCCGGAGGAGCGCAGGCCGGACGTCATACGCGCCCGTCTGCGCGAAGTCCTGGCCGATGCGACCTATCGCTCCACCGCGGGACAATTCGCCGCCCAGATGGCGGCGCTGCCCGGCATCGATCACGCCGTGGCGTTGCTCGAGCGGCTGGCCCGCGATCGCAAGCCGATCCGCAACGACGCCTAGGATCGAGCAATACTGATCTCGATGATGCCTGACGATCCATCCCCGGACGCTGCTGTCGGCACGTGTGCGATCTGCGGTCGCGTGCTCTGGTCCGATGGCCTGGCACCCGCGATCGACGGCAACGCCTGGATCTGCGGCGATTGCGATCAGGCGCGCAACTTCCGAGCCGAGGTCGAAGAAGGCGCCTTTGACGACGACTGAGTCGATGCACAAGGGAGGTCCAATGGACATCACGGACACGGTGATCCTCATCCCTCCGGCATGCCTGTACCGCGACGGGATGCCTGCGGAAGAGCTCTAGGAGGCGACGCGCGGCGTGTGGAGGGTTAGTCGGCACCGGTGCGAAGAGGCCGCGTACGTCCTCGCCGTCGCTAACGGCGAACTCAAGGAGGTGTATGAGGTCGACCGATGGGATCCCGCCGGAACTGCTTCGTATCGATACCAGACGCGCGAAGAGGTGAATCGTCCAGGCCGACGGGAGTTCGTAGGTCATCAGGCGCTTGGCTCAACGACGTTACGATGGCGTGTCGGTCAGCCAGTACGTTGCACCGGGTAATCAGAACCCGATTCGATACGTCAACTGCTGAGACTAGCCGTTGAGCAGTGGTCCAGAAGAGTCACGTCTCGCCACGCCGGCCCACGATTATGGATCCGTTCGGTGAAGAACTGATGCCGATGAGGGGAGTGTCGCCATCTTCCGGGAGAAGGCGTGTCAGTCCGCCGTGAGGTCGTAGCACCGACCGATTCCGCGCACCATAGGGTCAGGCGAAAAGCGGCGTCTGGGACGTGTTAGCGTGAGAGAATGCAGCCACCGCCGCGGCCAGTACGAATAGTCGATGCTGGCATCGGCGCCTTCGGCCGTGAATTCCGGGAGGGCGAGCGCGTGCAAATTGAGCGACTACGCCTGGGACACCAGTGCGTCGATTTCTGGGTCGACCTAAATCTTGCCCAGTACAGAGCACGTTGGATTGCTGTCGCATTCTTGTCAGGTGAGCCGGAGATTGGCCTCGGCTATTCCCGGCGTCAAGCTGTTCACACTGCACTTCTAACTCTTGGCCCTGAGGTTGCGGGTGCACTCGCCGCGGACAAATTCGAACAGTGGTAACTGCCACGCCCCAATCAGTAGAATCGCCAGCTAGCGAGCGGAAGACTCTTCACTCGACTCGGGTACGCAGATTCCGTCCGACTCTTGCGCTCGGGATTCACGAGGAACTCGGGACGCTCATTCGCAGTGTCGTTGGAGAGTCACAGGAGGTCACAACTGCTGCTCTAAACGATGGGCTCGAAGTCGTCCTCCGCCGACACGCTGAGCTAGAACGACTCGGACTCACACCCACCGACCTGCTTCCAACGGCACGTTTTGTGGCAAGCCTGCGCGTTCTCCGGGACCTTGTCGCCCAAGGCTGGACGGTTCGAGTTGACGATGAGGGCATCATTTTGGATGCACCCGGCTTTCATGATGCGTCACGTGATCCGGAAAGCCAGAAGATCGAAGTGCGGCGATCGTTTGCCTTCGCGCGCAACGCTCAACTGTCTCAATTATCTACGCGCCGGTTCGTTGCGTCAGTGGAGCGACAGGGGATCGCGCGCCTCTTCGCTGAGGGCAGGGACTTGGCGGATCGTGTAGCCATACGAGGCGTCGAGGCGATTGATCCCGTGCTACAACTCATCGAGCCGAACGCTCGCGATGAAAGCACTGGCATCGCACTACAGGACATTTGGCGGTATGCCCGGCTCTATTGGTCTATTCCGTATCAGACCACGCCGGGTCGCAACATGTTTTATCTCGTTCGTGATCGGGCCGCAGATGGGTGGCCGCTCATTGGTATCTCGGCATTAGGAAACCCAGTTCTTGGTCTCGCGCAGCGTGATCACTACTTTGGATGGTCTTTGGAATCACTGACCCTGATGGTCGGCCGTCTCGGAGACCGCGAGAAGGCTGCTCTGGCAACGCATTTGTTCCGTACCCTGAGCGCAGGAATTGAAGAAGTCTACTACCACGATTTCTGGCACGACCAGATTCCCGACGACTGGCGCTCAGCTGTTGCACGACTCCAGTCCATCGAGGCTGCTAGTGCTCATGAACGGCTTCAAACGCTTTCCGCTGCCACTGATGGAGCCGATGGCGATTATGTGCTAATTAGAGATGCTGAATCTCATGGAGCGAGTCCCGAATCTTTGGCCGAATGGGACGAATTGGCCCGGACGCCGTTATACACTCGCAAGCGTGCAGCGACATTGGCCGACCTTCTCACGGCAAGAGGCGTTCTTTTGGAAGTCGGCTTTACACCTGATAGCGGCAACATCGAGCTCGCTCTGTCGTCCGAGGCAGGCTCGCGCGCAATCGAAGTAGCCTTGCGGCGAATTAAACAACGGGTATTGGCGTCACACGTCATGGAATTGATTACCTGCGGCGCGGTCCCGCCCTATCGTGACGTGCTTGGGGGAAAACTGGTCGCAATGCTGATGCTTAGTTCGCAAGTCGCGACTGAGTTCCACAAGCGATATAACGGCCGGACCAGCATCATCGCGTCGGGCCTGGCGGGTCGCCCGATCGTTCGAGGTGCACGCCTCGGGGCAATTACGACGTCGAGTCTATATGCCATAGCGAGCAGCCAATATAATCGAATCAGGATTCCCTTTGAGCGCGGAGTTGCTGCGTACCGTCGCATCGGCGTAACAGACAGCTTTGGCACGATTCACCTTGGCCCCGACACTGTTCGGGAACTCACATCACTGACGAGACTCGCGGACGGCCGGCGAGCCGTGAACAATCTATTCGGCGAGGGTACGAGCCCAAAGATGAGGCAGGTTCGAGCAGGCCTCGACGCCCTCGGCCTCGACCCGAACACGTTCTTGCGACACCACTCACCCAGGCTTCTGTACGCCGCGCCCCTTACTTCGAATTTCCAAGAATTGATGCTTGGTCTTTCTGAGAATCCGGAATACGTCTTCTCCGAAGATAATGCGGATTCGCACCGGCTTGTCACCACATACTGGCGCCAACGGTGGCTCGAACCGAGGCTTAGACGACCAGAGATCCTCGAGCGGATATCCCGCCTGTCGTTCGAGAAGATCCGCTTGGGACGAGAGCTCGACGAGCTCGCGCCGAGTCGCTCGCGCAAGAACGCCGACGTGCCTGAGGACCATGGCGATCCGGATGGCGAGGATCGCGATAGCCGGCGAACATTCGTCGAGCGTCTATATCGCAGCAGTAACAGCTACGCTGACCGCCTCATTCCAGAGGAACTCGATTGGATCCACGTTGATCTCGGCGTTGATGGCTACTTGCTTGAACAGGTCGACAAGGCGAGGCAGATAATCGTCACCGGCAACCCCGGCGATGGTAAGACGCATCTAATCGAGCGGCTGCGTCCACATCTCGAGCAGCGCGGCGCGGTCGTCATCACCGATGCAAACGCATCCTCTAACCAGGAAATCTTGGAACAATGGATGCGGTGTGCTGCTGAACGGCGACCATTTGTGCTCGCAATTAATGAATGGCCGCTGTTTGTGCTTCAAAGAGACGCCCGCCTTATCGCGTTCGCCGCCGTTGGTGAAGCATTAAGGCAGGTGACAAATGCCCGATACTTCACCGAGGATCAACAGCCAAGTGCGGCTGCTGATGACGTTCGGGTCATTGACTTGAATCTTCGAAGCCTTTTTGCACCAGTCGTCGTGAATGCCGTTGTCGACCGCTTGACTCATGACCGTTTCTACTCTGGGTTGAACGCCGCTGATCCGATGCTGTCGAATCGTGATGCCCTTCTCGACCCCCGAGTGCGGACCCGCCTCGTCCAACTGCTCCAATTGGTATCCGCGCGTATTGCGCACGTTACAATGCGGCAGTTGATTGGCTTCATTGCCTTTCTACTTTCGGGAGGGCAGTCCGAAGCGGATCGACTCAGAGCCGGTCAGGATACGGCGAGCCTGGACTACGCAACGCTTGCGTTTGAGGGCGGCGAGGGTTCGTTTTTTGAGGCGGTTCGGAGCGTGTTTGATCCCGCGAGAGTCACTCATCCGGATTGGGATGAGCGCTTGTGGATGGGTGACACGAAGGCCGACGATTGGAGGCATACGGCACCATTAGGTCCACTCTCGCTTGCCGACAACGAGCGGAATGCCGCTTTTAGGGCTGGCAAACGCCGGTTCTTCTTCGAGCATCGGAACGGCGATGATCTCCTGGAGATGGTTCCACGAGACGAACGGCGATTTGCGGGAATCCTTGCGAGAGAGGACCACGCGACGGCAGGGCTTGTCCGGGAGTTGATCCTTGACATTAACCGCTTTTTCGAGCCCGATTCCGACGAAGATCATCGAGATCGCTTAGAACTGTGGCAGAGCCACCGCTATGACGTTCGTGCCCCGCAGGCTTTCCTCACACTGCACAGTCTTCCCCACCAGTCTTTGCGGATCGAACCACAGAAGGTTGCGGAGTGGGTTTCGGACTGGCTCCCAGAGCAACTTCGCACACGGCGCAGTTTTGCACTAGTTGCGAGTACATCCGTCGGCAAGGATGCCGCCCTAGTCGAAGTCGACCGTGAGCTCTACCTGACGCTCTATGAAGCCCAGCGTGGTCTCGGCCGAGCGAGCTGGTCCAGGACCGCGACGCGCAGGATCACCCGGTTCATTGATCGGCTGCACGGGGCTGCTGAGCAATCGAGCATCGTCGAGGACATCAGGATTCGAAACGTTACGTCAGACCTTGACGAACGTTTCTCTGTCCAGCGGACGCCAGCAAGGTACCAACTGTGACGTATCGTGATCCAAAAGCGCTGCTCGAGAATATCTTTGACGAAGACTTTGGCTTCAGATTACTGAACTTCTCCATCAAGCCGGTTCACGTCGCTAACGGTCTCGGCCGCTCGCTCACAGGCAGAACCTATTCAACTGTTCCACTCGCCCGCACACTTCGGCGGTACGTCCGGAAGCAGAACCTTGGGGTTGACCAGGAACGAAATCCAAATAGCGCGATTCTCGATGCCTATTCGAATGCCTTTGAGCCGCTGAGAGGGACGACAGTCGACGAGACACGTTTGAATCGATTGCGCTCCCTGGCGCTCGATGTTTTGGGGGCGGATGGCGCTGTATACGACCAGGCGGATAAGTCCTCCTACACCCTGTCGAACGAACGGTTCCTAACACGTGATCCGTCGGATAACCGAACGGGCGCATTTCTCTGTCGGCTCCTCACGAGCGAGCCTCGCAATAAGACGGACGCTGCCGATCGGTTGCGGCATCTTCTCGCTACAGAGAGCGACGCCTGGACTACGTTGGCGCTGCCACTACTCTCGCTGACAGAGGCCCGAGAGGAAGCTGTTGCAGACAGCCCCGCGAGTTCTGCGCTCGATCTCATCCTTATACCGAGAAGTGGTCAGCTTTCGTCGCCGGGGCTGCGAAGACTGCGCGACTCTTATGATCGTCTCGCTCGCTTTGAATCAACAAGCGGTTCGAAATTGAACGGCCTCAGGCGCCTGGTGCTGTTTGGCTGCTTTGTACTGCATGTTCACGCCATCTCCAGATGGAGCGAGGTGGTTCGCGGCGCGCCGCGTCCGCCCGTTTTGCTTGATCTGTTCGACGGGGCAATGCCATCGGTTCGCGACGCTAGCCGTGCGACACTTCGTGCGGCCGGAGACGCCGTTGAGGGCATCATTCTGCACCGCATGCAGGAGCACGTGCTGTCCGACTACGGTGCGGATTCAACGGCGATAGACCACGCCGTTATGGGCGATCCAGCGGTGACTGAATCCGTCCAATCAGCCTTTCGCAATTATTCATTGGGAGGCATGGATTCGATCAACGCCTTGTCTCAAGCGCTCGTCGATGACGCGTTCGAGAAGGTGAGAGAGCACCCCATCGGTGCCCTGGTAGAGCTTGGACGCCGAGCTGGCTTTCTATCGCCATGGTCCAACGCGGGGCGCGGTGGAAAGTTACAAAAGCGGTACACGGCGACGTCCGAGTTCTTAGAGATTTTGATCGGTGCGACCGTGGAACCCGACGAACCCTTGGAATTCCCCGAGTTTCTGTATCAGCTGCGGGAGACGTTCGGCATCGTGATCGGAACGCCAAGTGATGACGACGTCATCAGACGCAACAATCTGTACGACAGCCAGTTCGGTCCTGGCGTCGGCTTTAATGAGGAGGATCTGCGCGCTAATGTCGAGCGAATGCGGAGACTCGTCGTTGAATGTGGTTACGGGAAGGCCTACGCGGACGGACGCACGGTTGTGACGAGTCGCCCGGAGTGGCTCGGCTGATGGCTGGTTCTTCCGAGCAGGCGAACCTGCTTGCCGAACTTGTTACGGAAGCCGTTCGACGTCGGCTCGGCTCCGTAGGAGTTCTTGTTCGCGATATTCCAGCACCGAGTCCGCAGCGACTCGTCGAGATGCTGCTCAAGTTGCGAACCGAATCTGGGAATCCGCTCCGCATTGCGTATCTGCAGCCGGGTGGGAACGAGGCCGCCCAAGTTCTCGGCATCGGCGGCGAGCTCTGGACAACTGATATCGAGCAGGCGGAGACCTGGCGAAACACGCGCGAACTCGCGGGGATGATTGTTGTTGTCGCCGAAGGTAATGAAGCTAAGTTGTCATCACTTGAGGAGTTTGAATCGATAACGGCGAGGGATTTGAAGACAGCTCTCGTCGATCGTGCGTTGGGAAGCGCCGCGGGTGTCAATGACGTCCAAGTTCGTTGGTGGAAGTTGCTCGGCGAGGACGCCGCCATTGGCCTGGCGCAGTTACTCGATTACTACCTCTCTATAGCAACAAAATCCGGAACGGATCTGGTGCACGCGTCGAGTCGGCAGATCTATCGCCTGGGCATGCTTCCCGATCCGCAACTACTTGATGACGGGTCAGTGCGGGCGATTCAAACGCGAGTCGCGGCTAATCGCGATCTGGTCACACGCCTTCAAACACTCACTGCAAAGGATCGGCGAACAATTACGCGGGTCATCGCATCTGTGGACGATCCAGATGAGAAACAACGCCTGCGCGAAGCGCTTGACCAACTGTATCGGTCGAGGTGGCAGGGTGCAGGGATGAGTGCCATCTCGTTTCAACATGCCGAGAGTCTAGTGCGTGCTCGGACGAAGAAGAGTGCGCCTCCGGCGCCACCACGTCCGCACGACGAGAACGCCAGCGATGTCGCAGCGGCGAGCCTCATCGAACCCAGTCGTGAACCCGACGTCGCTGCGGTAGTTGATTCCCTTCGTCAACAATTAGGAGAGATAGATACTGACCGCCTGCGTCCGGAGAAGTTGAAACTTTCAATGCCTGATGCGCCAACCGACGCAGAGTCGACAGTCCGGCTGGACGTCCTGAACCTTGTCAACAAGGTGCTCGATGATGGCATCTATGGCGCGCTGTTGACGACCGAGCCGATCGCGCTAGAGGATCTGCTTCGTCGCCTGGAACCAGAGCGCCACATCGTTACCAGATGGGCACGTAACGACATTGTCGAGCTGATGAGCGCGATCCGCGACGATCCTGTCGGCGAGAAATTGGCCACAGCATTCGAAGCGTATGACGCCGCACGCCATGAAGTTTTACCTCTGGTACAGAGCCTGACCGCGGAGCCCCTCGCTGTGGCTGCCAACCGGCCGACACGTGAAAAGTTGTTGGTCTTTATACATTCCTACGAACATTTGAACCGCACCGCGTGCGATCACTATGACGAGCTCTTTAATCGGTTTGGCGCAGATGTTAACCAGGTCATTGGCCTACTACTGCTGCTGGAAACAGTCGTGATCAAGGCCGGCGATCAGATATATGCGATCGCCGCCCCCACTCATCCGCTTCATCTGTGGCACTACGCCACCTATTGCGAAATCGTGATCCAGCAACGCGAGCGTTTAGATGACAAGGACAGGGGACTCGTCGTCGATTCAGCAAAGCGGCTGCCGAATTTCTTTACATCGCTTTTTGTTCCGTCAGTAGCGATCGGGACAGGCGATGCATTGCCTTACCTCGGGCGTATTGGACACCTTCCTTACTTCGGGAAGACCCTGGAGCCAAATGCTGCGCCCGATGGTGTGGCTACCGTCCGCACCCTAATCGAATCATATGTGGCGTTTGAGCCGCACGCGATGGCGGGTTTCAGGCTAGCCCTCGTCGATCCACCAGCGAGCGGAGCATTCCTTGCGATGGTTGAGCAACTCGCCGAGGAGCGTGTGATTGAGGGTGCACACGTTGTCATCTATCGGCATTCTGCACACCGCTTATCGCTCGAACTGGGCCTTGATGAGAGCGACGAGGATCGTGTCGCTCAGTTGTTCGGGTCGCTGACAAAAGAACGGCTCTACTCATTCGAGGTTCGCGAGCTCAACGATCGGGAGGTGGGTGCGCCGGAGGGCGAGGTAGCACACCTTGAAGTGATCTTCGACCGCAGCACCGGTCAATCGAGTCGTGCTCGGCCGGCTGCGCATCCCATCCAACCGCTTGCTGTTCCTCGACGCATTCACTACAGCCAGGTCCACCGTACCGTTGAATTGGAACCTGCTCCTGGCGGTCCGTTCGACGCCTATGACAAGGTGGTTAGTCGTGTCGCGCAGGGCGGCGGAGCGAATTATCTCTCTGTGCACCAAGACGCCGAGTTGCGACGCGCCCTAAACGCCGTTGCTGACCGAGTCGCATCGATCGCTCTCGTTGATCGCCAGGTGGACCGGGACCTGGAGCTCGGTGCTATTCGTGTCTACACGAACAGGGAAGGCGAGCGAGATGTCGCCGCGTTCGCCCGTTCCGCAGCGACCTTCCGGCGGCCGTTGCGTGAGGTTGTTCGCAACTACAACGCTTTCGTCAGTGACGCGGAACTAGACGACCTTCTGACCCAACTAAGCGCTCTGCTCGATTCGGGCGTAATGAACGTGCGACCAGATCGGAACGGCAAGACAAATCACAATCGCGTCAAGGGGCTGCTGGGTACGTTGATAGCGGCGCGATGGTTTCGGCAAGCGCCGAACCGTCTGCTCGTAAGTCTTGATGGAGAGGACGCTCGCCGTTGGCTTCACCTCTCACCAGATCCTCACCGCGCGGACCTTCTTGGGTTCGAATGGACCGGCGCCACGTGCACTGTAAGCGTAATCGAAGTCAAGGCTGTTCAATCGCCGACCACCGAATACCAAATCGACGGCAACGGCGTCGCAACGGGGCCTGCGATTCAGCAAATCCTCGCGACTCGCGAGTTGCTAAATGCCGTGTTTGTCGCTCAAGATCAGAGAGCGGATGAGCTCATCACAACGCCGGCCCGCCGGGAAATCGTCCGTGAGCATCTTTACCGTGAATTGACGAAGTCAATCTACCCGGCTGAACACCGAAAGAGCTGGGCGGAGCGTCTGCAACGGCTGTTGGATGGGAACGTTACGGCAAGTATCCGGTGCCAACTTGTGGACGTCCGCCTAGGAGTCGATTCATCGACGCTTGCCGAACGAGCGGTCGCAGCGACGGTTGGCGCCGACTCGGTGGCAGTTCAGATCACTCAACTTAACGAGCAGGGGATTCCTGCACTTACATCGCGTTTGTCTATCCCAGGCGAATCTGATCGGTCGGATTCTTCAGCCCGCACCGGAGCAGACGAGGGGGCTGCGAGCGGTGAAACTGTTGGCACCGTCGAGGGGTCACATCCCGAGCAACCCCCTTCTCCACTCCCACCAAGTAATCTCTCAGAGGAGACCGAAGTCAACGAACGGCCGCGGGCTCTTCTTGGTACGGCGCCAGGCAACTACGGACACGAACATGAGATCTGGTTCGATCCTGCTCTTCCGGGCGATGAACTCCCGAACCCTCACATTGCCATTACGGGTGAGACAGGTAGCGGGAAGACTCAGGCAACCAAAGCTATCGTGGGGGACCTACGAGACTACGGTCTGCCAACCCTCGTCCTGGACTTTAAAGACGATTACGCCGATGCCGAATACGCACTGGCTGAAGGGTTTTCGGTTTATGATCCGAGCTTTGAGAGCCTACCATTCAACCCGTTGGAACCGCCGATCGACGTCAGGACCGGGCGCGCAAATCCCACCCACCACCTGTACCAAGTCGCGGAGATCATCAAGCGAATTTACCGACTGGGCGATCAGCAGGCATATCGTGTCCGTGAAGCCCTGAAACAAGCGTATCAATCTCGGGGTGTCGCAACGACATCATTCCAACCGTCTCCGGAGCAGACTTATCCCTCGTTCGAAGAAGTGCGGCCCGAACTTGAACTCGAAAAGGGAAATGAGGCGCTCCTCGGCCGAATGTCGCCGATATTCGATCTGGGATTGTTCGATGCGACAGCGTCAACAGGCGCCTTCGGAGGAGTTGCTGACCGCGCGACGGTCGTCCGCCTAGGGCAGCTACCAGGGGACGAGACGAAGAATTCTGTCGCTGAATTCTTCCTCATGGCGCTTTATAACCATTTGATACGTCAACCGCAGCGGCACACCCTGACCAGGCTACTGGTGCTCGATGAAGCATGGCGCCTCGTCGAGTCTCCATTCCTAGAGCCGTTGATGCGCGAGGGAAGGGCGTTCGGACTTGGCGTTGTGATTGCCACTCAGTTCCCTAGGGACCTCCCCGAAGCAGTGGTCGGCTCGACGGCCACCAAATTGTTTTTCAGCCAAACGCAGTTGGAGCAAATCCGGGAAGTACAGCGGACGGTGGTCGGGAAGACGTCGGGCCCCGATGCCGACCATGTGGCCGGCGTGATGCGGGGACTGGCTCCTCTCACTTGCGTTTTGCACAGCAAGCAGCATGCGCCGTTCGTCCGGGTGCGAATCAAGCCATACTTCGAAAGGGGGTGAGCAGAACCAGGTACTCGTCGGGAGCTTATCGGGGCAGCCTTCGGTAGTTCGGCGGACATTCGGGAGCGGCTTTGGGAGTGTTTCCGTCCGAGCGCTGTGCCAGCTTGAACGCATAGCGCGAGCGTCGATCGCCGAGTCATGCGCGCTGGCACTTTAATAGTGGCCGCCACGCCCAGCCGGTACCATGCTCTCGGCCCTGGACGACGCCCCATGGTCGATGCCTAGCGATTCGCGCGCGTTGCGTCCGACGTGGCGGCCATGATCGAGATCACCGGCGCCCCGCGACTGCTGGCGTGTCCCCAAACCGTGAAAGAGGCTTCTGGTCTCCGCGAGCTCGGCGGCGAACTTTCAGTGCGGACGGGAGACCTTTTAATCCGTGCCGTCCTCGTTCAGTGAACCGGACGTCAACATCAAGGTCGCCTCTGACAACATGCGCGCGGACGTAGATCAGCCGATCGTCCTAACGCATCGTCCATGTACTCGGCTCACAATGACGGCAAGACTGTCTTCGTCCCACATAATCGCTCAGAGTTCCTGAGCCCATGCGGCCGATGTACCAGGCGGGACCGGGAACACAATGCACCGCTCGGATCGTCACCGCAGTCGCTGCACGACACCGCGGGCGGGCTGCCACGCTCGGCGAGCAGACGTTTTCGTTATGAACAGCGAGAGAACGCTGCGCGTGCCAGTTGCTCGCACGAGCACCCGACGACATGCCCGTGAGGTAGCGCCGCTGGTGAAGACGTCATCAAACAGGATGAAGCCGCCTGCATTTTGGCCGAGGTCTGGACCTGCATACCGGATCGTTGCTAGGTGCTGATCCTCGGTGGATCGCTGGCCGTCGTGGTACCCGGAAGTGACGACTTTCGTCCGGACCAGTGCACCGGGCAGATGTCGAAGCCCCGGTATGGATGCCGCTAACTCGCGGCACAGTTCTTCCGCTGATGCGCGCGGAGGGCCCGCCGTGTGCCGGGGGGCGCAAACGATGTACCGGCAGTCGCGACGCTCTACCTGCGAAGCGATCTGTCGCGCTGTACCGCGAAACCAAGCGAGCACCTCGGCTACGGCATGAGGATGTCCATCCTTGAAGTCGAGCACAAGATCCCGCGAGTCCATGTACATGAACAAGGCCAACGCGTCGCCTTCAAACCAACCGTCGGTTACCGCACTCCGAAGTCCGCTGGTGCTCCATGGTCGTTTCGTGACCCGAGCCGTCGACGGTGGCGCTGCGATCGTGCCCGACAGGACACGACTCCGCACGGCTGCCCGCCTGGCCGGAGGAGCCGGCGACGCCGGTTGTGCGACCTGACGAACGGGCGGCGTTGTGTCGATCAGGTTCAACTCGGCGGGTTCCGGTTCGGGCTCGGGAAGGCCTGCAAGACGTCGGTAGGCGGTTTGCGTGGCCGCCTTGCGGTCGAGCCGCTTGCGGCGCTTGCTCTCGGCGCTAGTCGGAGGCGGAGGCTTGCGATCCTCGGCATGCAGTGTCGGGCGCTCGTGCCTGACCGCACGCTGCCGGGCTGAGGTCGCGACTCCGCGTACAACCCAACCCCGCAGGCGCCAGGATTGGCATTCCCCGCAGGTTGTCCAGGGCAAGCCGTGTGGGCAGCTGTTCATTATCGAAGCGAAGTCCCCGTACCACCGGGCCATACGTCGGCGCGCTTGCTCGGTCTACCATCCTTCTCGATCGCGGCACACGCGGCCAACGGAAGGGAATTCATGACGCCTGTGTACCGCAGCTCGGCTGAGCGAACGTACTGTTGCGCAATATAGCACGCCTGCTATACGCTGGTTACACGCGATGACCGTACGGCGGTATCAAGTGCGCGTGCACGAACGCGTCATCGACTGGCTGGCCGACGAGAGTCATCCGCAACAGGAGGTGCGTACGCGGGTCATGTCGGATTTCGTCCGCATCTTCGACATGCTCGAAGTCTCCGGCCAATGGATTTCACGGCGTCTCGCCAAGCGGATCCAAGGCGTAGAGAACCTTTGGGAAGCTCGCGTCAACGATCCGACCGGTGCATATCGTGCTTTCTACGGCTATGGCCGCGCGTCCGACCGCACAGTGATCGCGGTTGCATATCCGTTCCGAAAAACAGAGAACCAGCTACCACTGCGCGTCCGCGATACCGCTAGCAAGCGCGTCCGCGCGTACCTCGAGGAGATCGATGACTAGACGACAGCGTTCAATGGACGATTGGGCAGAAGCACGCGAGCGCTTGATGGCCGACCCTGCGTTCGCCGCCGCATTCAACGCTCGTTACCCGTACGCGAATGTCGCAGATGCTATCCTCGATCTCCGTGCGGCGCAGGGACTTACCCAAAAAGAGCTGGCCGAAGCAGCCGGCACGACCCAATCGGTGATCGCACGGCTCGAGTCCGGGCGGCATCCGGTCGGAACGAAATTCCTGAGCGCGCTGGCCGACGGCTTGGGGATGGACTGGCGACCCGTGTTCGAAGCCGGGCGTGTCGCTGTCGAAGACGTCGAGGAAATTGAGAGCGATGACGAGCGCGACAACGTCGTGTCGCTGTTCGGTACGCGACCGTCCCCGCCTTCAGTCAGTTGGAGCTCGGATGCGGTAACCATCCGCGAGGCTCCCGAGGCGGAGGTCGCGGAAGCCCTGGACGCAATCCAGTCGCGCATAGAGCAGGTCCGAGAACTGTTCGAAGCCGCGCCCCACCACGGTTCGCACATGAGTCGCCGCCGCGCGGACGTCGGGTGATGCCAGACCGCAAGGCGGCAACGCCGCCGGCTGGACGGCGGCGTCGGAAGATCCCGCAGGGTCCCGCAAAGCCGTTTGCCGTCCAGCTCGTGGACGTGCAGGTGCAGGAGATCAGCACCAAGCGTCGACGTTACCGCGCCACCGACGGGGACAAACCCCAGGTCGATGCTTGGCTCACACCGCTCGACGCGGCGGACACGCTGCCGGGCTTCGCGGTGATCGCCGGCGCCGACGTCTCCTGTCCGATCGATGGCCGGAACACCGCCGTCGTGCACCTCTCGGTGCTCGGGATCTTCCAAGCGCTCGAGGAGGTCAAGCCTGAATTGCTGGAACGCTTCCAACATTTGGAGGCCATGGTTCTGCTTTGGCCGTACGTGCGCACCCACGTTGGATCAGTGACGAAAATGATGAACGTGACTATGGCGCCGTTGCCCACACTTGACGTCCAGAAGACGATCCAGCCGGTGCACCACCACAGTCCCGCGGACTAACTTCTAAAGCCGCGACTGACGGAACGCGATGCGCAATCAGTGAGCGCCTACGACCGCGATGAGCTGCGCGCGCTACTGAGTACCGGATGGCGCGATAACGACTACGCGATATTCCGCTACAAGCCAGCGCGGTTTCAGCGAAACGGTTTCAATGCGGCCACCCAGCTGGTGCTCGACTTCACGAAAAACGAGCCTGCCGCCCGTGACGAAGTCCTGGCATGGTGTATCGGGACGATCCGAAATCTCGAGGACGAGCTGCGGCGGCGCAACGTCGGGTTCGTCGGCTCTGCTCCCAAGGGTGCAGCAAACGCGCCGAGTGAGCCGTGCGAGTGGGTTGCCGAGCGACTCGCCGCCAAGCTCACATGGCTCGCCCACATTCCGCATGCGCTGCTGCGCGTCGAACCGATGGTGCCGGCCCACAAGGCAGCGGTGCGGCCGACAGCCGAGGACTACAGGGCGACGATCCGCTATGGCGGTCCGCCAATATCGGCGACGACTCTGGTCAAGGGACTCTACTGCAACGCGTGCGGAAAACAGTTCCATACGGAGCACGGTCTCGCCTGGCACGTCGCGAACAATCGCGGCCATGCCAAAGCTGCAGCTCGAATGGGA
Source organism: Coriobacteriia bacterium (assembly GCA_038249135.1). Lineage (GTDB taxonomy): Bacteria > Actinomycetota > Coriobacteriia > Anaerosomatales > JAAXUF01 > JBBRWO01. The sequence goes on along the minus strand of JBBRWO010000019.1, from coordinate 10,290 downwards.
TCGCTAGCGTCAGTCACAGGTGTTCTGCTACTCGACGACGTGATCACGCGGGGCGCCACTAGCACCGCCTGCCGCCAAGTCCTGGTGGAAGCCGGGGCGGAGAGCGTGGGTGGCTTCGTCGTGGCGCGAACCGGCTGAGCGCTCAGGGAGCAACAAACGACGAGGCGTTCGTTCAGAGACCGAGGGTCGACTGCTCGCCGGCGTCGTCAAGGTGCCGATCGGCGCCGTCGCCGAAAGTCGGACGGGGGACCGTACGGTCGCGTAACCAAGCTCTATATGCCTGCAGAAAATCGAACAGACGCGGATAATCTGCCTGCGTTTCGATAACCGACGCCGCCCCGCGATCTACGAGGGCATGGATCCCGCCGTACATGGGGTGGTCCCGCTCTGCTTCGATCGGCTTCGGCACGAGGATGGCCCGGTGAGCCTCTCGAGCGAAGCGAACGGTGTGCAAGGTCCCACCTTCGAGACCGGTCTGAACCGCAATGACTGCAATGCTCATCGCGGCCTGCAGCCGGTCACGCTCGACGAAATGGCGACCGCTCGTCGGAAAACCGGCCGGATATTCACTTATCAGCGCGCCGCCCGACGACACGATTTGTGCGGCCAGGGGCTTGTGCCGCGCCGGATAGATCTTGTCGATGGCGGTGCCGAGGATGGCCACGGTTGGCGCACCTGCCTCAAGCGCGCCTTCGTGTCCGGCTCGGTCGATTCCCGCAGCGAGACCGCTCACGACGACAAAGCCCGCTTCACCTAACCGTCGGGTCAGGTGTTGCGTGACCCGCACCCCATTGGCCGTTGGTTCACGAGTGCCAATCACTGCGACGGTAGCATCGCTTCCCACTGCCTCGAGGCCACCGCGGACATACAGCACGGCCGCCGGGCTCGCAGTGAGCCGCATTAGCGGAGGATAGTCGTCGTCGTCGATCGCGATGACGTGGACGTCCTGGCGCTGGTGTGAAGTGACTTGGTTCTCGCCGGCATCCAAGAGGGCCGGCCACTCCTCGGCCGCGAGGCTGGCGAGCTTCCCCGCAAAGCGGCGCCCCAGCGCCTGCTCGCGCTCGCTCGGTGAGGCCACGAACAGCGCAGCCGGCTCGGGATACGCTCGCATGACCGAGACAGCCGTCCAAGGGCCAACTCCCGGGACGGCGGAAAGCGCGAGCAGGTAGGCAGCCCGCGAACTCGGCCGTTCGATATCAGGCACTCGTGATCTGGTGGACTGCCGCGGTGACCGCCGCCCAGTCGCGGGCGAAAGCAGCAGCGGTCGCGGCCTCGGGCTCGTACTCGAGCCCCGCATCGCCGTACGCGATGGCGTGGGCTCCAGCGCGCCGCGCGGCGACGACGTCGCGGACCTCGTCTCCGACGTAGATGAGCCGGTCGATGGGCACACCGAGGCGCTCGGCAGCGAGCAAGAGTGGCCGCGGGTGCGGCTTCAACTCGGACCTCGCGACGTCGTGATAGGCCACGAGTACCGGCACGGCAAGGGCATGATGGCGAAGCAAGCGTTCAGCGTATGTCCGCGGCGCCATGGTGATGACGCCGATATGCGCGAACTGCGCCGTCGAAGCCAGCATCTCGCGCGTCCCGGGCAGTAGTTCGCTGAGCGAGAACAAGGCGTACACCGCTTGCCACCGACGCGCATCGCGAAGTGGCTTGAGCCGGACGCTCTGAACGAGCGTGCCATCGAGGTCGAACAGCACGGCCCAGTCCGTCATCGGCGCAGCACGCCCCGCGCGTGGTCCGTGCAAGCCGTTGCCGTCATCGCGACATCGCCCTAGATCTCGTCGGACAGCTTCGGCCGCCAATACGCGCGCGTCTCGGACACCGCACGCTTCCACACTTCGAGCTCGGTTTCACCGGCTTTCGCGAAGCCGATATCAGCGTGCTGCATGGCCTTCCGGAACCCCTCGCCCAGCCTCCCGGTGTTCTTGCGCACGACAACGGAGGTGAGTGGTGGTCGGCCAGCCAACGCTTCTTCTCGAGCTATGCGCACAAGGTAGCGCCCGATCATTGCTCGGCCGGCGCCAAGATCCAGGTAACTGACGAGCTCGCCTTTGGAGGCCACCTCAACCAATTTTGCCCGAATATCGGCCCGAAACGGCTGCTTGGTTGTCTTTGGCATTACACTCTATATCCATTTGCGGCCATCATTCACGCTCAGATACCGCTAAGTGTAGCGCAGCCAAATGCATATGAGTGTTGCGGACTTCACCGACACAGCGCGTGATTGTTACCTGTCGGTCCACCTCTCGAGCGCCTGGCTCAACGGCTTCGTTTGTTTGGTGTTCATTGTGGCGTGCTCGACAAAGAATGGCTGACAACGTCCGACGTTGCGTGCCTCTTGGGCTAACAATCGCCGCGTCGCGGGCGGGTTGAGCTCGGTGGGCTGGAGGCCACGGGCTTCGATACCAGATCATGTCGGACGCTCCGGTCCACGCCGCGACCTGGCGACATTCCGGGACGCGCTATCTGCGTGACGCCACGGAGCTACCGCCGCCGTCGGCGCGATGGGCTGCGGCCCGATCGGGAATTCGAAAATGTTTGGATCCGCAGGAATGACCAGTCGTCTCGCTCGGGCGTCGAGCATCCGTGGCGAGATCCCTAGCGCCATCGGCACGCAGCACGCAGAGAGTCAGATCACCGTCCCTTTCCAAGCCCGGAAAGCCCCGCGCTTGCCTCGCCGCCGCCTTTTTGCAGATCGGCCTCCGGCCGCGCCATGGTGAGACTCTACGCGACGCCGCGGCAAACAGAGACCTCGTACGCGACAGCGCTCACGCTCTCGTCAGGGTGACTAGGCGACGCAGCGCATCGACGGGGGCTGCCGGTTCAACTCCGTGACGCAGGCGCTTCACGACGTGTATCGGCGGAGCAGAACGATGTTGCGCAGTTCGTTCGCGCGTTCCCGATGCCGACCGGTGCCCGGGGTATCGCCATCGGCCTGTTCGACCGCTTGATTGCGCTCGACCTCTTCGATTCGGCCGATACGATCGAGCGGCAATGGCCGCGGCTCGTCACGAGCGCCGCAGCTGCGGCCTCGACCAGCGGCGCGCCATCAGTGACGGACAGCTGCCGCCGCCCAACCACCATCACCTCCATTCGAAGGCACTCCCGCGGATGCTCGAGCGCGCGGGCGGAGCAGTCAGTGACGCACGGGTCAGTCCTTCGGCGGGGGATCGCCCGGGTGATCGCCGGCGACAAGACGACAGCGGTCATGGCCCGCGCTTCCTCGCCGAGGATGTCGTGCCCGCCTGTCGCGCAGCGGGCCTCGAACTGGCCAGCGCGACGACCGACAACGGGCCCGAGTTCGGGCGGCCTTCGGCGCGGCGTGTGTCTCGGCCGGCGTCCGCCAGCATCGAATCCCGCCGCGCAGCCCTAACCTCAATGCCTTCGCCGCGACGATCGACGCCGACCTCCAAGCCTTCCTCCGCCCTCCGCTTCTACAACTTCGAGCGACCGCACCGCGGCTACCGGACCAAGGGTCGGACGCCGGCCAGCATCTTCTTCAGCGGCCGACCCGAGATCCTGCACCAGATGGGAGCGTGACACGATGGCCGACATGACGACCGATCTGTCCGGCCGGAACATGGGCCGCAAGGCCTAGATCACCGCACGCCTGAACACTAGGATCGACGGGTCAGGTGTCATCCTCACGCCGGCCGACAATGCGCTTTGCGAACCCGTAGATTGAGTTGAGCACCTTTGCGCGATCCTCGGTGTGAGGTGAGGGTCCGGCAGCCCCTTCCGCCGGATCAACCGGCTCATGTGGAGGTGGGTTGAGATTCGCGCCGGCGTGACGGGAGTCGCCGCCGATGGTCGGAACCCGCGCAAGGTGGCGGTCGGCTCGGGTAGTCGCTTGAGCGCCGCCCGGCATCCGCTTCTCCGAAGGTGGGCGCACTTGGGTCTGCGGGGCAGCACTAGTAACCGGGGCGGCTGGATCTACTAGGACAAGATCCGATGCCTGCGCAAGTGTGATCACGGTCGTCCGCTCCTCCACGGTGACTCTTCCAGTAGCCACTATTTGGCTTCCTACTGCGTAATCGGTCAGGCGAGCGGAAACTCGCAGAGCATTCGCGACTCGGGGCCCTAAGTGCACCTCGATTCCTTCGCCGTCGAGGGTGACGACGTACTTCGTCCCCGACGGACTGTCAAGACGTCGCGCAAGGCGCACAATCACCCCGCGTACTGGCACAATTAGTCCGACTGAGCGGGAGATCGCCGCTTGCTGCGTTGCCGCGTTCAACGGCTCTGGTTTCCCTGGAGCTCGTGTTCGATCCGGCTTGGGTGAGGAGATGCCGCGCTCACTTACTCTACTCGCGCCGCGATTGGGTTGCGCTGTGCCGTGCGCGGCGGGCGGTCTCGGCCCGGCCGCAGGTACACCGGGCCCCGGGGCCCTCTTCTGATCTAGCTCGATCGCGACCTGAGCGGGATCCAGCAGTTCAATGCTCTCGGCGGATCCAGCATCTAGTGCGATCGCACCTGCGAGCCGATGCGGCCGGCCCACTACAGCGATCCAATCCCCCGGGGAAAGGCCCATATCGACCCCCCCCCGCGGAAATCGGGCGGCAATGCTCGAATCCAGATACACCTTGATTGGCTCGGATCCGCCTGTCTCGATGGTAATGAGACTTCCTGGTGCCGCGTTCATCGGACGCCCAATGCGCGCTATTCGCCCGACAATGCGAACTGTCTGCCCTTCTCGCAGCAGTAAGTCCAATCTTGACGACGCCGGGATGGTCGGGACAGCGGCGCTGCCCTTTGCCGGAAGGACTCTTCCAATGACCTTCGGAACACTCGTGACAAATTGCGCCCGCGCCAGCAGCGATCCACGAGCTCGTTGCGTCGCGTCAGGGGGAGGTCGAGGGACCGCGTCAGATGGGAAAGGGATCCGACGACCCGCGAGAAAGTCTTCGAGACTTGGCACGAGTTCGAGAGGCGCGCTGCAGATCCTCTGTAAGTTGGCAGAGTGTTCGGCAAGGCTCGCGACCGCGCCCAACTGCGCGAACACGGGGGAGACATCTGGTCGGTCGAAGTCTATCCGCCTAAACAGCAGGTGATCGCCGTCCGACGTCTGTATCAGCTCGCGGTCGGCCTCGAAAGCCTTCAGAGTTACCCATAAGGCGATCGAAGAGAATCGGTCCATGATAGGGCCGAAGTCCGATCCGTCGCGCGCAGGGTGTTGCCAGTCAGCGTGTCCGGCTTCATGCCCTGCGAAGGCGGTCATACCGGGAACGTACATGCCGTCGTAGTCGATGAGAGTCAGCTCGCTATCGGACGAGACGATGATGTTCTGTGGCTGGAGGTCACCGTGTGCGACGCCGGCCGAAGCTAGCTGTTCTACAGTCTCCTCTAATGCCAACAGAAGTTGTCTGATGGTGGCTCGCCACGCTGGGTCGTTAATCTTCGCTAGCGAGCGAAGATGGCTGTCGAGGGTCCTCCCCTGTACCCAATCCATCGTGGTCACTGGGCGCCAGGCGAATTGGTCGTCCGGCCATCGAATTCGAATACCTCTTTCAATCGCTCGGGTTCCGACAATGAACCGCCATTGCGCATGCGCGTTGAGTTGACGCGAGATGTGGGCGTATCGGGCAACCACATCGGTTGGCAGCCGGTGGAAGCAACGAAGGGCATGAGCTTTGCCGCCATCCTCCAGCATCCGATAGACAGCCGCGAACCCGCCGTGGGTTACGTCGAATAGCCATGGGGTTGACGTCGAGCGGGCGACGTGCATTCGCAAGAGCGCGTCGTCCTCAAATGCCGACTCAGGGTGCTGCACAGCGGCGTCATAGCGGTCTTGCGTCACGATCTCAAAACGAGGAGATGTCATCGACGGGATACCATCAAGGCAGTGACGTCGTCATCCCGCATCACTCCGGTCAATCGCAACGCTGAAACCCAAGTTTGAAAGGATTCGGGGGAACGCATTGCCGCAAGAAGGCTCGGCCACGGGTCCCGACGACTCGCCCACTCGGCGAATAGCCACTCGGACAAGGCGTCGCTGCTGAGAAGGGCGCTCGAATGGCGCGGAAAACTACCGTACATCCGGTATCGCGTCTTGGGCGCACCGAACTGGGGTGGGACGGAGCTCACGAGCGCCGGGGATGCGCCGAATCGATCAGCTAGACCCATAGGAAACGTTCGCGATAGTGCTCCGTGCGGGTCTACTAGAGCCAGCGTTGAATCGCCCGCTGCAATAGCGGACCACATCCAGCGCCGTCGCACCTTCGTGAAGCTAACGGCTACTAGTGCGGCGTGAGACCCGCGCTTCGCGAGAAGGGTCGAGAGCCACGCACTGGGGTCGTGCCTCTCCCAATCGTCGCCTTCCTGCGTGGCGAGTCGCGCCAATCGCGCGTTTATCGTCCTTCGACGCGCAGTAGGTCTTATTGAGCCATCCAAGCATGCAACGACGAGCTTCTCAGCCCATTCTCGGGGTTGGAAGGAGTTTGTCGCCCCGTCTGCCACTGCTACCCGCAGCTCGCCATCCGTGATACACCAGTCAGCGAAGTCGTCTGAGCTTGCTTGCGCGGAGCCGCTCTTCGGCACCAATTGGCACCGAACTTCGAATGACCTCACGCCATTGCCGCTGGCATTGTCCCGATCGTGAGGAAGCTGATCAGAACGGACATGTCGGCGTTGTACGCGAATCCCCTTGCTCCAGGATCAAGGCTGAGGCCCAGGTCGGCGGCTCTCTGTACCATGAAGGGCGGCAGTTCCGACGAGAGTTCGAAGAGCAATCGCCCGAAGGCGTCCTCTATTCCCAACCGGGTGGCTGGAAAGAGGACCGGCTGCGCAGTGGAAGCCGTGAAGACGAGGTTGAAGAACGAAGCGGCCCCGTGTGCGGTCCGTACTTGGCGCAGTACTTCGGCTGGCTCGCGGACCTGCCCGTCCGTCGCGCTCCCGTCCGAGATGTTGATCACGATGGGCGGTACTGAGTCTGGGAAGTCAGCCGCCCATTCACGCGCGATCGATCCGGCCAGACGGACGGCCTCACACATGGGGGTCTTCCCCCGGTGGAGAGCGTCGACCCAGACCGGATACGAGACGGCTTGGATGTTACGGTCGGGTCCGAGCTCGTCACGCGTCTCGATTCTCGCGGGCATATAAGCCAGACGCGAGATGGGGATGAGGAGCTCGCCAGCTAAATCGCCCGACAGCGCGCTCGAAACTATGTCATCCCCATACCCGATCGCTCCAACATGGTAATAGTCGAGGACTGCCCCGCGCCGCGCGCATGCCACAATCAGGTTTTGCAGGAGTCGGTTTAGCGCTTCGGCCGCGACGACTGCCTTGGACGGTTGGTCATGCGTACCACGCAGGGGGTGAGCCATCGAGGCGGACTGATCCAGCAGAAACAGAACGCAGCCTGGGCGGCTGCGGCTAATTTCGGGACTAAGCCGCGGTGCATCCGGGATCATTGGCCCTCCTTCGACCGCTCTAGAATCAACCCATCCGCAGACTGAGCTTCACTCGACCAACATGAGTGAGAACGAAACATACGCCGCCTTTCGCCGTGCATTGGGCGTGGCGCTAACGCCGCTAGTCTCTCGCCTCGTGGTTCAAGGCGATTCTGATGGCCTGCCTCTAGAGGTTGAGATTCGCGGCCACACCGTCGTCATCGCCATGGCTAAAGATAGTAGCGGTACCGATCGCTTGTACATTGGGACCAGGGTAGCGGCGCGAGACCGCCCACAGTACGGTGCCGCGATCGGCCGGACAGTAGGAGTGCTCCAGCGCTTTCGCGGACGCGGCGGCCTGGAAGAATTAAGACGATGGGCGCCGTACGCCGCAGCCGATCTAGCCCGCAGCCCAGACGAGGCAGCTGCTTGGTCCGCGAAGACAGTCATTGCAATTCAGCATGCCCTTGGGAGGGAAACCAGCCGGGCGGTATCGCGTGCAGCGGACCTCCGTGGCCCCGTGCGCGGTGGCGCATCTGCGTCGTCCCCACCCACGGCACGACTGGATCGAGTTCTCGATAGGCTTCGCCAGGCGCCGTCCGCCCCGTCTGCCGGCCCGCGGGAACCTCAAGCGAGTTCAGGCACTCCCATTGGACCGCCAGATTGGATGAGGCCGTCGGTTGCAGGATTGCCGGCCGGTCTGGTCGCTCCAGCGCAGCCGGACGATCTTCAAGCCGAGCTTGAGGAAGCGTTGACCCGTGCGGAGAGCACTCAGCGCGAGCTGGGCGAGCTCCGGTCGCAGCTCGGCGCGGTTCATAGGGAACGAGACGAGCTAAGGAGCCTGTTGAGTAGTGCGGAGTCTGCGGGACCCTCGGATGAGTCGCTGCGAAGGCGAATCGGCCAGCAGGCGGATCTGTTGGCGAGAAGTGAGTCAGAGCGTCACCGATTAACCCTGGAGCTCAATGGGATGCGGGCTGAGGTTGCCAAGATCTCAGAGTTGCTCGAGGACCCAGCACCGCTGTTGGATATGCCGGCATCGCAAAGACCTGGGCCGGATTCGCCAGCAGTGGAAGCTGCTGGCGACGATTCGAAACTGGTGAGAGCACCCATCACCGCCTCGGATTTGCTCGAGACCGTGGACTATGTGCTGAGGGACGGCGGCCTTTCCCCGGGTATCGCTGCCGGATTTCTCGAGCGTGTCGCGTCGCTAGCGGAGACCCCGGACATCGTGGCCCGCCTCGGCGATCAATACTTACGTGGTGGGCGTAGGGCCGACGCCATTAGGATTCTGAGTGCTCTGTCGATCGACGAGCTGTCGCCGCTCGGCGCAACCGCGCTGCTGGAGGCAAGCCTGGTCGATCAGCGAATCCCTGATCCGCGGCTCGTGGCTCACGTTGATTGGTCTCTTGGCGATGTGCAGAGCGCCCTGTTGTCGGCCCCCACATGGTTGCCGGTCGTCGAAGCGCTGCGATTGACAGCAGAATTGGTCTACAACCCCCCGGCGGTGTTTCCGGACTGGTTCACGCGGCTTAGTGCCGTCGTTCAGGCTTCGGAATTGGCGGACGTGTTCGAGATGTGGAAGTTTGTGGACGAGGAGAAGGCGGCGCATGCCCTTGTGGAATGGATCGATGGCGGGCGCGTTTCCAGACGCGAACGATGGGTTGTCGATGGCCTGCTGCTCGTTGGCATCGAGTCCACGGATCGGGGCACGGCAAGAAGTGCGTTCGGCTACCTAGTCGACCACGTCAGGGACACCGGAGAGGTCCCGCTAGCAGACGAGGTCAAGCGCCGCGCGCGCACCCGCTTGCCGGCGGTCGAGTGGCTTGCCACCGGAGAGGCGGTGCTCCGAGCACTCCTTCAGGCGCGCGAGGGCACGGTCCCCACCGCAGACGACGTTGCCTTTCTCGCTGAACTGCTGGCCACGGCGCAAGGCGTTGGCGTTCGTTCGACGGAAGCGCTTGACTCCCTCCGAGCTCTTTCGAGACAAATGCTAGAGCGCGCCGACGAGCTAACGCGGCCACCGCTGGCGGCACTGTTGGATGGCGTTTCTAAGAGTCCAGGAACTGTTGTTCATCAAATTGCGCCCGAGGCGATTCTCACGGTCCATGATGCGGTAGTTCATGTCGCCAAGAACCACGCTGGACTGATCGTGCTGCCAGAAGCGGAGCGATCGGCTCGCCGGCGCGGTTCTTCGGGCACACGAGCGGTTCTGCAGGCTCTCGAAAGGCTTGGGGACATGGCAGACAAGTTCTCCGCCGAGGCCCTCGACTCGCCGATTGAGGAAGCCTTGAGGCGCATCCCGGGATACAAGGAGAACATATCTGGAGCCGCGGGCCAGGCTCAGCGGCGTTACTACGAAAGAACGTTACCCGACAAGCGGGTGGTGATGCTGGGGCCCCACATAACCGCCGGTTCGAATGGTGGGCGCATCTACCTCTTTGTCGACAAGCAGACGCGCAAGCTGGTCGTTGGCCACGTCGGCCGTCACTTGCCCGGCAGGCGTGATACATAGATCTCGCTAACGATCTCCGCGACCTCGATTATTCCTACAACGCGAGGCTCGTGCATCTCCGCAAAGGACTTGCGGCCCACGCGGCCACCGGCCGTCAGCCGTGCGCGAAGAGTGGGAGCCGGGGCAGCGCGCGTGACGCGCGGTAAGGACGACACGCCTGTCCTGCCCGTCCGCCCGGGCACTGGCCGAAGCGCTTCAAACAGGCAACGTGCCGCAAGCGAGACCGATTGCTCGCGCGAGCTGCCCGGTTGAGTCCCCAGACTTGGTGTAACAGCGGATAGGCCGAGCAACCAAGCGGCCACCGCGCCATCCTCACGTCGTTGGAGTTTCAGAACCGACGACATGGAGGTACACCACGGTGGCCGATGCCAGCATGACCCTGCTCGA
>JBBRWO010000018.1:0-27036 GCA_038249135.1 Coriobacteriia bacterium | reverse complement strand
GTGCTCTCGCAGCGCTACTCGGCGCCGTTTGAGAGCGATGGCCTCGATCTCTATCGCGTGCTGCGCGCGGTGAATCCGTCACCGTACATGTTCTACGTGCGCACCCGTGACGTGACGCTCGTGGGTTCGAGTCCCGAGCCGCTCGTACGCGTCGAAGGCGACGCGGTTCTCACCAGGCCGTTGGCGGGCACCCGTCCTCGAGGCCTCACCGCCGCCGAGGACGGACAGCTCCGAGCCGACCTCCTCGCCGACGAGAAGGAGCGGGCCGAGCACGTCATGCTGGTCGATCTGGGCCGAAACGATATCGGTCGTGTCAGTGCGCCGGGCTCAGTCACCGTCGACGAGCTCATGGAGGTCGAGTACTACAGCCACGTCATGCACATCGTGAGCAACGTGACCGGCGAACTCGCCCCCGGCAAAGACGCATTCGACGCCCTGGAGGCCACGTTCCCAGCCGGCACGGTGAGCGGCGCCCCCAAGGTGAGGGCGATGGAGATCATCGCCGAGCTCGAGCCCGAAGCCCGCGGCCCATACGCCGGCACCGTAGGCTACTTCGGCCTCGATGGCGCCATGGACATGTGCATCACGATCCGCACAGTCGTGTTAGCAAACGGCCGCGCGTACGTGCAGAGTGGCGCCGGAATTGTCGCGGATAGCGACCCGGCGAAAGAGTTCGAAGAGTGTCGACACAAGGCGGCAGCGCTGCAGAAGGCGTTGCAGCTCGCGGCGGGCATGAGCGTGGGCGAGGGCGCATCCCTACGCGAACTGTCCTCGCAGGAGACGACGCCGGGGGCGCCGTCTCCTGCTGCGGTAGGTTCGCTGCGGGACGCGCCCTCGCCCACGCTCACGGACGGAGGACTGGCATGATCCTCATTATCGATAATTACGACAGCTTCACCTACAACCTGGTACAGCTGCTTGCTGCACTCGGGGCGGAAGTCGAGGTACGCAGGAACGACACCATCACGGCGGCCGAGGCGCTCGCGCTTGCGCCGGCTGGCATCGTGGTCTCGCCCGGCCCCGGAACCCCCGAAGATGCCGGTATCTCGCGCGACGTCATCCGCGCCGCGGCCACAGCCAGCGTGCCGCTCCTGGGCGTGTGCCTCGGTCATCAGTGCATCGCGGAGGTGTTCGGCGCGACGGTATGCCGGTCGCCTAAGCCGGTGCATGGCAAGACCGACGAGGTCACGCACGACGGCGCTGGGCTGTTCGCGGGGATTCCCAATCCGTTCTCGGCGACGCGGTATCACTCGCTGTGCGTCGACGGCCACTCGGTGCCCGACGTGCTCGAGGTCACCGCGCACACGCCCGATGGCGTGATCATGGCGCTGCGCCACCGCGAGCTGCCCATCTATGGCGTGCAGTTCCACCCGGAGAGCGTGCTTACGCCCGAGGGCGCCAAGCTGCTCGCCAACTTCCTCGATGTCAGCGGAGAGGTTCCACTCGCCGATGAGCCCAGCGGCGCACCTGGTCTGGTCGCGGCTGCGGGCGGTAGCGCTCGTGCGAGCGCCGGTGCCGCCGAGGTCACCACCACGGCGGGCGCCATCGGCCGCGTCGCGATGGGCTCGTCGCTCTCGGAGGTCGAGGCGTACGTGGTCATGAACCAGATCATGGACGGCGAGGCGACTCCCTCGCAGATCAGCTCGCTCATCACGGCGATGCGTATGAAGGGGGAGACCGTCGACGAGATCGTCGGATTTGCCCGTGCGATGCGCGAGCACGCCACGCCGGTGCGCCCGAGCGTGACCGGCTACATCGACACCTGCGGCACGGGCGGCGACGGCCTGCACACCTTCAACATCTCGACGACCACCGCCTTCGTGGTCGCCGGTGCCGGTGTGCCCGTCGCCAAGCACGGTAACCGCGCGGTCTCCTCGGCGGCGGGGAGCGCGGATGTGCTCGAGGCGCTCGGGGTCAACATCGACCTGTCGCCGACTGACGTGGCGCGCTGCGTGGATGAGGCGGGCGTCGGCTTCCTGTTCGCCCAGGCGCTGCACTCGTCGATGCGCCATGCAGGCCCCACCCGCCGAGAGATCGGCATCCGCACCGTCTTCAACCTGCTGGGACCGCTCACCAATCCGGCCGGCGCTAAGCGCCAGCTGCTCGGTATCTACGACCCCAAGCTCGCGCCGGTCATGGCCGAGGTCGCGGGTCGCCTCGGCGCCGAGCGCGTGCTGGTCGTCAACGGCCACCCGGGTATGGACGAGGTCAGCACCACAGGCCCGACAGTAGTCTCGGAATACGACGCCGTGCGCGGGAACGTGCGCACATACGAAGTCACGCCGGAGTCGGTCGGAATCGCACGCGGCACGCTCGCAGACATCGCCGGTGGCAACGCCGAGGAGAACGCGGTCATCGTCCGCAGCATCCTGGGCGGCGAGACCGGTCCGAGGCGCGACGTCGTCGTCATCAATGCGGCAGCCGCGCTGCTCGCAGCCGGTAAGGTCGCGGATCTGGCCGAGGGCGTCGTACTCGCGCGCGAGTCGCTCGACTCAGGCCGCGCGCTCGAGGCGCTCGACACGCTCGCTGCGGTGTCGCGCAGACTGGCCGCAATCGCCAGCCGAGCAAACCCCGACACGGAATGGAGCTCATGATGGCGAGTTTTCTCGATACCGTCATGGAGGCGCGCCGTCTGGCGCTGAGCGTGGAGCTCGGCGACCTTACGCGGGCCGACCTCGAGCGGATCGCGTGTGCGGCCCGTCCTCCCCGCGACTTCATCGCGGCGCTGCGCGACCGCATCGATGTGGCCGTCATCGCCGAGGTCAAGAAGGCGTCACCCAGCCGCGGCTCCATCGCGCCGCACTGCGAGGCTTCCAAGCAGGCGCTTCACTACCAGGACGGTGGCGCGGCGTGCGTCAGCGTGCTCACAGAGCCGGATTTTTTTGGCGGCGCCTTCGCTGATCTCTCTGACGTCGCAGACGCCGTCGATATCCCGGTGCTCTGCAAGGACTTCGTGATCGACCCGATGCAGATCTTCATCGCCCGCGGGTATGGCGCCGACGCAGTGCTCCTCATGGTGAGCATCCTCGGTGAGTCACTGGCCGAGTACCTGGACCTCGCGACGACCCTCGGCCTCACCGCACTCGTCGAGGTCCACGATCGTGCGGAGCTCGACATCGCGATCGCCGCAAAAGCACAGCTCATCGGCGTCAATAGCCGTGATCTCCGCAGCCTTGAGGTATCGCCTGAGCGCGTCGCGCCGTTGCTCGGCAAGGTCGATGCATCCGGCGCCCTCGCCGTGGCCGAGAGTGGCATCAAGAAGCGTGCGCACGTCGAGGCGGCGGCTGAAGCCGGGGCCGACGCGGTTCTTGTCGGCGAGACGCTGATGCGTGCGGAGTTTCCAGAAGACGTGTTGCAGGAGTTGACGGGCGTCGCCAAGCAGCCCGTGACCGAATAGCCATTTTCGCAGGGGATGAAAGGGGCACCACATGACCGACCAGAGAAGGTTCCTGCTGCCTGAGAAGGACCTGCCCACCAGCTGGTACAACGTCCAGCCGGACCTGCCCACGCCGCTCGCACCACCGCTCACCCCCGACGGCAATCCTGCGGGTCCCGAGGCCTTCACTCCCATCTTCCCGATGGAGCTCATCAAGCAGGAGATGAGTCAGGAGCGCTTCATCGAGATTCCCGAGGAGGTCCAGGAAGTCCTCAAGACCTACCGGCCTGCACCGCTGATCCGCGCGAGCCAGCTCGAACGCGACCTCGGCCTGCCCGCCGGCGTCAAGATCTTCTACAAGTACGAAGGTGTGTCGCCGGCCGGTAGCCACAAGCCCAACACCGCCATCCCGCAGGCGTTCTATAACAAGCAGGAGGGCATCAAGCGCCTCGCAACTGAGACGGGCGCCGGTCAGTGGGGCAGCGCGCTCTCCATCGCGTGCGCGCTCTTCGATATGGAGTGCACCGTCTATATGGTGGGCGTCAGCTACGACCAGAAGCCGTACCGCCGCATGCTCATGGAGTCCTACGGCGCCAACGTCATCTCGTCGCCGAGCTCGCTGACCGCGGCGGGGCGCCACGTGCTCGAGATGGATCCGACGTCGCTCGGTTCGCTCGGCATCGCGATCTCAGAGGCCGTCGAGGATGCAGTCGGCCGAGACGATACCCACTACGCGCTGGGCAGTGTGCTCAACCACGTGATCTTGCATCAGACGATCATCGGCGAGGAGTCGATCCTCCAGATGCAGATGGCCGAGGCCGAGGCCGACGTCGTCATCGGGTGTGTCGGCGGCGGCTCCAACTTCGCCGGCATCGCGTTCCCGTTCTACCGCGAGCGCCTCGCCGGTCGCAGCAAGCCCCGCCTCGTGGGCGTAGAGCCCAAAGCCTGCCCGACGCTCACCAAGGGCGAGTACCGCTACGACCTGGGCGACGAGGCCGGCATGACGCCGCAGATGATGATGTATACGCTCGGTCACGACTTCGTGCCTGCAGGTATCCACGCGGGTGGTCTGCGCTACCACGGCGACTCTCCGCTGGTCAGCGCGCTGGTGCACTCCGGTGACATCGAGGCCATCGCGGTCAACCAGACCGAGTGCTTTGCAGCTGCCATCCAGTTCGCCCGTGCCGAGGGAATCCTGCCCGCACCCGAGTCGAGCCACGCCATCCGCGCGGCCATCGACGAGGCGCTCGCTGCGCAGGAAGCTGGCGAGGATCGCAACATCCTGTTCTGCCTCTCAGGTCACGGCAACTTCGACCTGGCGGCCTACGACGCCTACAACACCGGCAAGCTCGAGGACTACGACTTCGCCGCCGGCGGTACCCTCTGCGGAGACGACCTCTAGCCATGAATTCCAGAACCCGCATCAAAGTCTGCGGAATCACCAACGCCGAGGACGCGGCGGTCGCCGTGGCGGCCGGAGCTGACGCGATCGGCGTCATCTTCGCGCCGTCTCCTCGGCAGGTGACGCTCGACCAGGCGGCGGCCGCGCTGGCGGTCGTGCCGCTGCCGGTCGCGCGCATCGGCGTCTTCGTCGATGCCACAGTTGAGGAGATTTCCGTCGCGATCTTGGCATGCGGACTGACAGCGGTGCAGCTCAGCGGGGTGGAGACGCCGGAGGCGTGCGACGCCGTGGACGCGCCGGTAATCAAGGCGCTTCATGTTGGCACAGATTTCGGTACACGCGCGATGGAACCCTACCGGGACCACGCCGCCGCCCTACTTCTCGACACATTCGTTGCTGGCAAAGCGGGCGGCACCTCGCAATCGTTCGACTGGCAAGCAGTTGGCGAGGTCTCCGGGAGGGTTCCCTCATTTGTTGCAGGGGGACTCACTGCACAGAACGTTGGCGAGTGCATTGCGGTGCTGCGCCCTTATGCCGTCGACGTCTCATCTGGGGTAGAGTCTGTACCGGGGAAGAAGGACCATCAGAAAGTGATTGAATTCTGTGCTGCCGTGCGCACAGCCGACAGAGAGGCGCAGGACCATGAGTGAGCTGTTCCCGTCCGCCGAGTCTGTGTACTCAGGGCCTGACGCTTCCGGGTTCTTTGGTCCCTACGGAGGGAGATTCGTCCCCGAGACGGTCATCCCGGCCCTTGAAGAACTCACGGCCGCGTACGAAGCGGCGCTCGAGGACCCGGAGTTCGAAGCCGAGCTCGAGGACCTGCGCCGCGACTACGTCGGCCGCATCACGCCGCTCTACAACGCCAAGCGGCTCGCCAAGGCAGTCGGCCTCGGCACGGTCTTCCTCAAGCGCGAGGACCTCTGCCACACCGGCGCGCACAAGATCAACAACACGCTCGGGCAGTGCTTGCTCGCCAAGCGTATGGGCAAGAAGCGCGTGATCGCAGAGACAGGCGCGGGTCAGCACGGCGTCGCCGCCGCGACCGCAGCCGCGCTCATGGACCTCGAATGTGTCGTGTTCATGGGCGCCGAGGACATCCGTCGCCAGTCGCTCAACGTCTATAAGATGCGCCTGCTCGGCGCTGAGGTCGTACCGGTCACGGAAGGGCAGGGCACGCTCTCAGACGCGGTGACAGCCGCGTTGCGCCACTGGGTCGAGCGCGTCGACGACACCTTCTATGTGCTCGGCTCGGCCGTCGGGCCCCATCCGTACCCGATGATGGTTCGCGACTTCCAGAGCGTCATCGGTCTGGAGATCATCGACCAGCTCCAGGCGCGTGGCGTTGACAAGGTCGATGCGGTTGTCGCGTGCGTTGGGGGCGGCAGCAATGCAATCGGCACGTTCTACCCGTTCGTTCTCGGCGGCGATGTGCTGGGCAAGCCGCTCCTTGTCGGCGCTGAGGCGGCCGGGATGGGCATCGACACCGACAAGACCGGTGCCTCGATGACGCTGGGTTCGCCGGGAGTGCTGCACGGCTTCTACAGCTACCTGCTCCAAGACGACGCAGGCAATCCGCTTGAGGCGTACTCGATCTCTGCCGGTCTGGACTACCCCGGCGTAGGCCCGGAGCATGCGTTCTTCAAGGACGAGGGGCTCGTGCGCTACGAGGCGGTCACCGATACTGAAGCGCTCGCAGCGTTCGAACAGCTCACCAAGCTCGAGGGCATCATCCCCGCTATCGAGTCGAGCCATGCGCTCGCGCTGCTTCCGCGACTTGCGGCTGAACTCGGTCCCGATGCGACCGTCGTGGTCACCGTTTCCGGCCGAGGCGACAAGGACATCGACATCGTGCGCGAGGCGGGTCTCGGCGTTGACTGACCTCGCACCGTGCCGAGGGCTCGCACGCGCATTCACCAAAGGGCGACCTGCGCTCGTGGCGTATGTCATGGGGGGCTACCCCGATCGCGCCGGCGCACTCGATGCCTTGCATGTGCTTGCCGAGTCCGGCGCCGACCTCATCGAGCTCGGCGTTCCCTTCGCTGATCCGCTCGCAGATGGCCCCGTCATCAGAGATGCCGCCGATGTTGCCCGCGAGGCTGCCGGTGGTGTATTCGGCCTCGCCGAGACAATTGATCTGGCCGCGGAGTTCATCGCTTCCGCCGGAGCCGACGCCCCGCCAGTTGCGCTCATGACGTATCTGAACCCGCTGATGCGGGGTGGTATGTCCAAGGTGGCTGAGGCCATGCGTGTCGCCGGCGTGTGCGGCGTCATCGTGCCGGACCTGCCGCCGGATATGGCGACGCCTTGGCTCGCTGCCTCGAAAGGCATCGACACGGTGTTTCTCGCGGCTCCTACCTCGACACCCGAGAGACTGGCTCGAGTCGGTGCCGCCTCCGCAGGATTCGTCTACTGCGTGTCCACAACGGGGGTGACCGGCGAGCGTGCGGAGTTGCCCGAGGAACTCTCGGCACTGGTGGAGCGTGTCCGCGCAGCTACAGCGCTGCCGGTTGCCGTGGGCTTTGGTGTTTCGACGCCACAACAAGCGGCCGTGGTATCGCGCATCGCCGACGGAGTCGTCGTCGGCAGCGCCATCGTCAGACGGCAGCGCGATACCACGGACCTGAGAATGTTCGTTTCTGAGCTTGCCCGAGCAGTGCATGGCTCGGGGGCGTAGTCAGCGTTAGTTGAACGGCGCGCTGACGGGGATGGCGGCTGGTACGGTTTCAGGAATCCCGGTAGCCGCCGCGACGACAACCGGCGGATTTGCCGCAGCCACCTTGCGCTGGGTTGGGTTGTTCTTGATACCGCGTAGTCTCAACGCGGTTGCTCCCCCTCGCCATGCTTTCACGCGCTTGAGCGCCGGCTTTCCTCGGCCGCTCTGCTCGAGTGCGATGTACTTGGTGTGGGATCGGTTGGCCCATCCGCCAAAGATTGCGACATGGCCGGAGGTGTGAATCGCGTCACCGGGGCGCAGTTTCGATTTGGCGATGCGCATTGAGACGCTGCCGATCGTACGCGAGGTGTATGAGCGCTTGAGATTCCACGCCATCGACACCATGCCGGAGCAGTCACGTCGGTAGCCCTTGTAGTAGACGCTCTGGCTGTACGGGACTCGCTTTTGAACCCAGGTGTTGGCCCGCTGTATGACCTGTGCGCGGGTGATCGCGCTGGCGGGAACGGTGTGAAGCAAGAACGTGAACGCCATCGCGAGCGCGATTGCGATGGCTAGGCGGCGAATCGCCGCCTGGGGGGTGACACTCTGTCGTACCTGCACGCAGTTTCCTTTCCAAAGACGACCGTACGCGCGCGAGCCGTGCCCCTTCGGTGGGGTCGGTGCCGTGCGCATGCTGTTCCCCCGAGGTGCGACTGTGCGGCGTGTCGGGGGCAGCCGAAGGTGCTGAGGAGCGATATCGATGCCATTTGGGCGTTCGTGCAGGTCAGCCAAGGCGGTTGCAGTGGGGTAGACTCATCGGAAGAGAGTCGGTGGGTCACGATCGAAACGGACGACGGAGTTCACCATGCGCGTAGCGCTCGCTCAAATCAATACGACGGTGGGGGACCTCGAGGGCAATACCCGAAAGATCATCTCCGCGATGGCCTCCGCTGAGCAGCAGGGTGCGGGCATGACGCTGTTTCCGGAACTCGCAATCACCGGCTATCCCCCGGAGGATCTGCTCCACAAAGATCACTTCATCGAACAGAACCTCGATGCGCTCGAGTTCGTCGCATCCGCATCGCGCCACGCGGTCCTCGTGGGCTTCGTGGATCGGATAGGGGATCGCCTCTACAACGCGCTCGCTCTGTGTGGAAACGGACGCGTCCTGCACAGCTATCACAAGCAGGAACTGCCTAACTACGGCGTTTTTGACGAGCGACGCTATTTTGCACCTGGTGTGGAAGCCGGTGTCTTCGAACTCAGCGGTACGATGTTCTCCACGACCATCTGCGAGGACATCTGGGTGCCTGAGCATGTGGCGGCTGGCGTAGAGCTGGGTGCAAGCGTGCTGCTCAACATCTCTGCATCGCCGTTCTACGTTGGCAAGAGCGCCGAGAGAGAGGCGATGCTCCAGCAACGCGCTCGGGACTCCGGAGCATGGCTGGCGTACTGCAATCTCGTCGGGGGGCAGGACGAGCTCGTCTTCGATGGCCGCAGCCTCGTCATCTCCCCGTCGGGAGAGGTGATTGCACGTGGCAAGGCGTTCGCCGAGGATCTGGTGATCGCCGACTTCACTCCCGGCGCGACACTCGGCGCCTCGGCGGATCTGGCAGAACAGCTCGGCGCCGAGGAAGAGGTGTACGGGGCGCTCACGCTGGGCCTGGGCGACTACGTGCGCAAGAACGGCTTTTCCGACGTGGTGCTGGGTCTTTCAGGTGGCATCGACAGCGCGCTGACCGCGGTCGTCGCTGCAGATGCGCTTGGTGCTTCGCACGTGCACGGCGTGATGATGCCAAGCCGCTACTCGTCGGCCGGGAGCGTCGACGATGCACGGAGGCTGGCAGACAATCTGGGCGTCGAGGTGATGCAGCTACCGATCGAGGAGCCGTTCAGCGCGTTCCTCGGCACTCTTGCTCCGGTCTTCGCGGGAAGTGACAGCGACGTGACCGAGGAGAACCTGCAGGCGCGGGTTCGTGGCACGCTGCTGATGGCGCTCTCTAACAAGTTCGGCTGGCTGACGCTTGCCACCGGCAACAAGAGCGAGCTCTCAGTGGGCTACTCGACGTTGTACGGCGACATGGTCGGCGGCTTCGCGCCACTCAAGGATGTGTTCAAGCAGCGTGTCGGGGAGCTGTCACGTTGGCGCAACGCGCAGGAGGGGAGTGCGCTCATCCCGGTGGAGACGTTGGAAAAGCCCCCGAGCGCGGAGTTGCGACCGGAACAACGAGACGAGGACTCGCTGCCCCCATATTCCACCCTGGACGCGATTCTTGAGCCGTACGTCGAGCGAGACGCATCGAGAGAGGCGATAATCGCGCTAGGTTTCTCGGCGGAGGTTGTCGATCGAGTGGTCGCGATGACCGATCGGGCCGAGTATAAGCGCCGCCAAGGACCGCTCGGCGTGAAGATTACCCCAAAATCTTTTGGAAAAGACCGACGTATGCCTGTCACAAACGGATTTTCGGGTTAGAATCGCTTGGGGATTTCTAAAGGTTCCTTGCGCGGGGCACTCAAGTATCTGTATGAGAATGCCGACGCACTAAGCGAACTGTTCGGTTCGAGTCGCATCGAGGGGATGCTCGGGCCTTTAGTCCGAAAGGGTGGTGAAGCGTGGGTCGCTTGTATGACGCTGTCGAAGAGATTGATCGCGTGTGCCAAGCACGGGGTCTCGATTCGGTCAAGGTCAAGGGCGAGATCAGCATGAAGGCAGGTTTCTTTCTGGCCATCGTGTTCCCCCACACTCCTGACGACGCTGATAAGCTCGACAAGCTGCGCGGCGCCGCGCGCGAGGTGCTGGGAGTCTCCCTGAGCGTCTAGTTGCGGGCGGTTCACTGTTCGACCATGATTGTGTCAAGGGCGTCACCTCAATAGGGTGCCGTCCTTGTTTGTTGCCTTAGGTGAACAGCGTTTGTCTTGGCGGGCGCTGGCTGTATCATCGAGTCGCATCTCAGACACACATACTCGGGAGACCCACTTGAACGACATCACAATCGTCCGCGTCCACCACGCGTGGGAGCGCTTTGGCGAGATCCAAAACCTGTACTTCTCGGTTCTCTATGCCGCGTTCAGCGTGCCGCGTGGCGCGGACTGGTACCACGACGCGAACGGCAGCGTGTTTGCTGTGGCGCTTGATGCGTCGGCCGCGGTACTCGGGGCGGCCCGATTGCTTCCTTCGCCCGGCGATACGTCGCGTCAGGTGCGTCAAGTCGCGGTGGCGCCTCACGCACACGGCCTCGGTCTTGGACGCCGACTGGTCCACGACCTCGAGGCGCTGGCCAGAGACGAGGGCGCCAGCGAACTCTGGCTCAACTCACGCTCCACCGCTTACGGCTTTTACGAGCGCCTCGGATTCGTCCGGGAGGGCGAGGAGTTCGAGAGTGAGCTTACGGGAATCATGCACACGACCATGCGTAAGCAGCTCGTCGGCGCCTAGCAAACGGATCGTCGGCGCCTAGCAAGCGGCGCCAGCTTCGCGTACCCTGTGTCGTGGCTTCAAACGGCGCCCACTAGGGGTGTGGCGACGTACTTGTCTGTGACAATCTTGCGTTTGAAAGAGGAGGGGTTGTATGCCGACCATCATTCGTGATCAGGTTCGGGTTCCTGCCGACGTACCGGCAGAGCTTCGTGATGTGTATATCGACAACTATCTGAAGGCCACCCAGAACACCGGTCGACTGATGCTGTTCGCGTGTGACCAGAAGATCGAGCACCTCAACGACGACTTTTTCGGCGAGGGCATCGACGAGGCGGATGCCGAGCCGGAGCACCTGTTCCGCATCGGCGCCCAGGGTGTCTGCGGCGTGCTCGCGGGCCAGCGTGGTCTTGTTGCCGCGTACGCCAACGACTACCCCGAGATCAACTATCTCGTGAAGATGAACTCCAAGACTCACCTCGTCACCACGAGCCAGGACGATCCCTACTCACCGCAGCTCTACGATATCGGCACCGTTCTGGACCTGCGGGATAACGGCGTCAACGTCGTGGGCATCGGCTACACCATCTACCTGGGCTCGGAGTACGAGTCGACGATGATGGTCGAGGCTGGCCAGCTCATCGCCGATGCGCACGCCAGCGGCCTCGTGGTCGTGTTGTGGATGTATCCGCGTGGCAAGGCCGTCTCCGACGAGAAGAGCTCACACCTGATCGCCGGCGCCGCCGGTACCGCAGCGTGTCTCGGCGCCGACTTCGTCAAGGTCAACCCGCCCAAGGGCGACGCTTCGGGTTCCTCGGCTGACAAGCTCGTCGAGGCATCGAAGGCTGCCGGGCGCACGGGCCTCGTGTGCGCGGGCGGCTCGACCGTCGACGCGACCACGTTCCTCACCCAGCTGTGGGAGCAGATCCACGTGGGCGGAGCCACCGGTAACGCGACCGGGCGCAACATCCACCAGCGCTCGCTCGATGAGGCGGTCCGCCTGACCAAGGCGATCAGCGCCATCACGCTGGCCGACTATGATGTCGACCGCGCACTTGCGGTGTTCAATGGCACCGAGGACTTCTCACTGTAGTTGGGAAGAACTCCGCACCAGATAGGGTTCCGCACTGCGGCACCGTCCGGCTTCTCGTGCCGGGCGGTGCCGCGGCGGTATTGACGGGTAAAGTAGACCAAACGGTTCATATCAGGCAGGCAGGCAACGCAGATGTCCATCACAGATTGGTTCTCGGCTCGCGAGACGAAGCGCTACACACAGGTCGCAGATCGGCGCGTTGCTGCGCCGGCTGGGTCCGACGTGCCAGACGGCGTGTGGGTGAAGTGCGACGGCTGCAAGCGCACGATCTATGAAGGCGAGCTCGTGGAGAACGGGCGCGTCTGTTCCGCGTGCGGCCACCACTTCGACCTCACCGCCCCGCAGCGCATCGAACTGCTCGCCGACGAGGATAGCTTCGTGGAATTCGGCGCGGACCTCGCACCCTGCGACCCGCTTTCCTTCGTCGCAGCCAAGCCCTACGGCGCGCAACTCATTGCTGCCACCGAGAAGAGCGGACTGCCCGAGGCCGTCGTCATCGGTCGTGCACGCATCGCCGAGCAGCCCATCGTGCTGGCAGTTATGGACTTCCGGTTCATCGGCGCCTCCATGGGCTCGGTCGTTGGCGAGAAGATCGCCCGCGCGTTCGAAACGGCGACAGCCGAGCGTCTCCCGATCGTCATCGTGACCGCATCCGGAGGGGCGCGGATGCAGGAGGGCATGCTGTCACTCATGCAGATGGCTAAGACCAGCGCCGCCGCACGTCAGCATGCCGACGCGGGGCTCGTCTACATCTCAGTGCTCACCAACCCCACGTACGGCGGGGTGACGGCTTCGTTCGCGGTGCTCGGAGACGTGATCTTTGCCGAGCCGGGCGCGATGATCGGCTTCGCGGGTCCCAAGCTCGTCGAGCAGACGACGCGCCAGAAGCTGCCCAAGGGCTTTCAGACGAGTGAGTCGTTGCTCGAGCACGGCATGATCGACGGTATCGTTGCGCGTGGTGAGCTCGGAAGTCGGATCGCGTCGGTGATCGGCTACCTCAAACCTGTGGAAGCGCGTGCTGTGGCGAACGGAGGTGGCTTCTGATGGCCAAGCCTCGTCACATCATGGAGTTCGAGCGCCCGCTTATCGAGCTTGAGCGACAGCTCGAGGAACTTCGGCAGCTCGATCTTGCGGATAACGTCGAACTGTCGGCGGAGATCGACGCCCTCGCGGCGCAGATCGAGCAACTGCACCACGAGACGTACAAGCACCTGTCGCCATGGGACCGCGTTCAGATTGCGCGTCATCCTCAACGCCCCAAGACGCAGCACTACGTCGAGACGCTCTTCGATGACGTTGTGGAACTGCACGGTGACCGTGCATTTGGTGACGATGAGGCCATGTTTGCCGGCCTGGCGACGCTCGATGGACGCAGGGTCGCGGTTCTCGGACACCGGAAGGGCACAAACACCAAAGAGAACATCCGCCGCAACTTCGGTTCGCCGCATCCTGAGGGCTTTCGCAAGGCCATGCGCGTCATGGAACTCGCCGAGAAGTTCGGGCTTCCGGTCGTCAGCTTCCTCGACACGGCCGGTGCGTCTCCCGGTCTCGAGGACGAGGAACGCGGCCAAGCGTGGGCTATCGCGGAGTCCCTTGCCAAACTCTCGGGGCTGAAGGTGCCCGTCGTCGTCGTGGGAATCGGCGAAGGCGGAAGTGGTGGCGCTCTCGCCATCGGGTTTGGCGACAGGCTGATCATGCTCGAGAACGCGTACTACTCGGTCATCAGCCCGGAGATGTGCGCGCAGATTCTCTACAAGGATGCGAGTCAGGCCGAGACGGCATCGTCGTGTTTGCGGATGACGGCCGCCGACCTTGTTGGGCTTGGTGTTGTGGATGAGATTGTGTCGGAGCCGCTCGGCGGGGCGCAGACCGCGCCGGACCAGGTGTTCGAGGCGGTGCGCGAGTCCGTGAACCGGGCGCTGCTTGAGCTCGAGGCGGTCGACGCGGCCGTGCTCGTGGCGAGACGTTACGAGAAGCTTCGTGCGATCGGTGAATACTGTTCCCTCGACGAATAGCGAGGACGCCATGAGTCCGCAGACGCCCAAGATCGCGGTCCTGACCAGCGGAGGCGACGCGCCGGGCATGAATGCCTGCGTTCGATCTGTGGTGCGTTGTGCGCTCGACTGTGGTGTGCAGGTCGTGGGGATCGAGCAGGGTTTCGAGGGATTACTTGAAAGCCGTTTTCGCGAACTCCTTGTGTCGAGCGTCGGCGGTGTCCTCGATCGCGGGGGCACCTTCCTCGGCACTTCGCGGTCCGAGCACTTCAAGACCCCTGAGGGCGTCGCCACGGCTGTAAGCCTGCTCAAGGCGCAAGGGGTCACTGGTATGGTGGTGATCGGTGGCGACGGCAGTTATCGGGGCAGCGAGGCGCTCACGGAGGCTGGAATGCCCACGGTCGGTGTCCCCGGCACTATCGACAACGACGTCGCCGGCACGGATACCTCGATCGGTTTCGACACGGCACTCAACACCGTGGCCGAGGCGGTCGGCAAAGTGCGTGACACCGCTTCAAGCCACGAGCGCACGTTCGTCATAGAGGTCATGGGTCGCACATCCGGCATCCTTGCGACCTACGCAGGTCTTGCCTGTGGCGGCGACTGCATCCTGATTCCTGAGATTCCGTGGAAGCTTGAGGATGTCTGCGCCACCGTGGTCGCCGGAGTCCGTCGCGGGAAGAAGCATTCGATAGTCATCATCGCCGAGGGTGCCGGGCATGCGTTCGGGCTGGCCCAAGACCTCGGCACCAGTTGCGGCACCGACGTGCGTGCAGTAGTCCTCGGTCACGTGCAGCGGGGCGGATCGCCCTCGGCGTTCGACCGCATCCTTGCTGCACGGATGGGGGAGCGTGCAGTCAGGGCACTCCTCGACGGCGAGGCGGGCGTGGCGGTGGGTCTTCGCGGCTCACAGATGGTCACGTATCCTCTCTCTGAGGCGTATGCAAGCACCCACGCGCTACGTCATGAGATCTACAAGCTCGCAAACGTGCTGGCCCGTTAGCGGCCACGGAAGCAGTCAAGGGGAGCCCATGTATCAGCAGTTCCGCGATACCGGTCGCGATATCTTCACGGCCGGCCTGATCTCAAGCCACGGCGGCAACATCAGCGTCCGCGAAGGCGACGAACTCCTCATCACGCGACGAGGGTCGATGTTGGGACGCCTCGCGGAGTCCGATCTGGTGCGCACGCGGGTGGCTCCCTGCGAGGCTGATGAGCACTGCAGCAGAGAGTTGGTTGTGCACCGAGCGATCTACAACGCATGTGGGGCCGGGGCTGTTGCGCACGCTCACGGTGTTCACACCGTGTATCGCTCACTGGTCGCTGACTCGATCGAGCCGATCGACTCCGAATCGCGGTACGTTATCGGCGAGTCGATTCCCGTGCTCGCCCCCGCCGAGACCATCGGAAGCAGTGAGGCGGCGGAGATGCTCGCCAGAGCGTTCGCCGACGGAGCGAAGATCGCCGTACTGCGTACCCACGGGCCGTTCGCGATCGGCGAGTCCCTTGATGAGGCGTTCTATCACCTCACCTGTCTCGAAGCGAGTTGCCGACTACTCGATCTACGTGACTCCGTCGGCCTGCCCCTTGCCCAACCGAACGGATAGGGGACACCATGACTGACCGCAGACAGCTGCTTCCTGAGGACTCGCTGCTCCATCAACTGCCCGGCGCCGAGAAGGCGTTCCTGGAATTCGGACGAGATCGCGGCGAAGACCTTGAGAGCGCGGTGCGCGTCTTCCTTGAGTTCCTGCGAGGACTTGAGCTACTGGACATCGACCGCCCTGTGGTCACGGTGTTTGGCTCGGCTCGTATCGCGGAGGGCACAAGGTACTACGAGATGGCTCGCGAAATGGGTCGCCGACTCGCCGAGAGTGGTTTTGCGGTCATGACCGGTGCGGGACCCGGCATCATGGAGGCCGCCAATCGCGGTTGCCGCGAAGCGGGGGGACTCTCCATCGGCGCCAATATCCATCTGCCTCATGAGCAGAAGCCCAATTCGTACGTTGACCGGTACGTCGAGTTCGAGCACTTCTTCGTGCGCAAGGTGATGCTGGTCAAGTACTCATGTGCATTCGTGGTCATGCCCGGCGGATTTGGCACGCTCGACGAGGTGTTTGAGACGCTCACACTGATCCAGACCGGCAAGATCAACGAGTTCCCCGTCATCTGCATGGGCACGGAGTTCTGGTCGGGGCTGACCGGCTTCCTGATGCAGAGTCCGGTGGCCGAGAAGACCATCGATCCTGCTGACATGGATCTTCTCTACTACTCTGATGACTGTGCCGACGCAGTGCGTCATTTGCTGGAGCACCCGCGAGGCTGCTCGCGTCAGCAGACACCCTAGGACTCTACTGCCAGAGACTACGCACGTTTGATCGGATCGACACCGAGGTGGTTCTCGGTAGCGGTTCGTCGGGGTCGGCCATATCGCCTGGGACGGCCTGGACCTCAACGAAGTGAGGGAGCACCGCCTCGCTCAGGAACCGGGAGCGCTGCGCGTACCCATGCGTGTCACTTCGGCCGAAGGGCTGCGTGTAGTAGCGGAGCGGATGGGCGACGTAGAGATGGTTCTTCGCCCGCGTGCAGGCGACGTAGAACAGCCTGCGCTCCTCGTCGATTTCTTCAGGCGTTCCGGTCGCCATGTCTGAGGGGATGTTGCCGTCAGCGGCGTGGATGACATACACCGTGTCGAACTCGAGTCCTTTGGCCGAGTGCATGGTGGAGAGGATGAGGTAGTCCTCGTCCAGCACCGGAGGACCTGCGAAGTCCTGGGTGTAGGAGGGGGGGTCGAGCACCAGTTCCGAGAGGAACCGGCTGCGATCGGGACTGCGACCTGCCAGTGACTCGATCTGCTCGAGGTCCCGCAGCCGAGCATCCACGTTGTCGTACCGGCGCTCCAGCAGCGGGCCATATACCGTGCGCACGGCGTGAACCTGTGCGGACACTTCGCCCGGGCCAGCGCTCGCAAGCCCTCGCAGCAGTGACACAATATCTGGCCACACGTCCCGCGCCGGTTCCGGCACTTCTGCGCCAACCCACGACTCGAAGTCACCCGTATCGCCAGAAAGCGCAGCCATGAGCTGTGCGGAGGTTCGAGGACCGATTCCCGGGATGAGTCCGAGTACCCGCAGCCCCGCCATCACGTCGCGCGGATTCTCAGCAAGCCGCAGGAAGGACACCAGGTCCTTGACGTGCGCCATCTCAACAAACCGCAGCCCTCCGTACTTGCGAAACGGAATCTGGCGTCGTGACAGTTCCATCTCGAGAGCCATCGAATGATGCTGAGCGCGGAACAGCACACACTGGTGTTTGAGCAGGGTGCCTTGCTCGCGATGCTCCAACACGCGGTCTGCGATCCATGCCGTCTGCTCCGCCTCGTCTCGACAGGTCACAAGCGATGGTCGACCGCCGCCCTCGCGGGTGGTCCACAGATCCTTGTCGCGGCGCTCTGACGCCTCGGCGATGATCGCGTTGGTTGCCGAAAGGATCGCCGAGGTGGAGCGGTAGTTTCGCGTGAGCGTGACAACCTCTGTGTCCGGGAACCGCAGCTCGAAGTCGAGGATGTTGCGAACGGTGGCGGCGCGAAAGCTGTAGATCGCCTGAGCGTCGTCGCCGACACAGGTCAGGCCGATACCATCCGGGCGAAGCAGCGAAACGATGTCGGCCTGGACAGCATTGGTGTCCTGGAACTCATCGACCAACACGTGATCGAAGCGCTCGCGCACCCGGTTCCCGGCATGCTGGTCCGAGAGCAGGCCATGCCAGAACAGCAGGAGATCGTCGTAGTCGAGGACACTCTGGCTTTCCTTGAGATCCGTGTAGCGTGCGAAGAGGAGCTTGAGGTCGTCTTCGGCCTTTCGGCACCAAGGAAACGCGTCGGCGAGGACCTCTGCGAGAGGAAGTTGTGCGTTGACGCATCGCGAATAGATGTCGAGGCAGGTCGATTTCTGGGGAAACCGACCGCTGCCGCGGCCCAGCCCCAGCTCTGTGCGAGCCATGTGCATGAGGTCTTCAGAGTCGCCGCGGTCCAAGATGGTGAAGTCGGGCTCCATGCCGATGTCACGCGCGTGGATGCGGAGAAGTCTGGCACCGATCGCGTGGAAGGTGCCGCCCCACACACGGGCGCCCGACAGTTCGGGACCGCCACGCTGCGCGCCGTCGCGAAGGAGCCCGTCGACGCGTGCAACCATCTCGCTGGCTGCTCGGCGGGTGAATGTGAGCAGAAGGATGCGTCCGGGATCCGCTCCCTCGGCAATAAGGTGTGCGACGCGGTGGGCGAGAGTCGCCGTCTTACCCGTGCCCGCGCCTGCGATGATCAGCAGGGGGCCGTCTCCGTGGCAGGCTGCCGCGCGCTGCTCGTCGTTCAGCTCGCCGAGGAGCCCCGCTGGCCGGGTCGGCGTTACAGTCGGCGCTGGGGCACTCGAATCGGAAAGGTGCGGTGCGAGAGTCATGAGGCGAACTCCTGTTCGATTGGGACAAGGTCAGCGTAGCAGCGGAGACTGACATTGTCGAACAGGTGTTCGGTACTACGGAAGCGCCGTGACCGCGGCGAGCTCCTTGCGCAACTCTACCTTGCGCTTCTCGTCAGCGAACGAAGCCTCGACGGCGTTCTCGGTCAGCATCACGAGGTCCGCGCGCGTCAGAGCCAACCCTGCCGCCGCCGCTCTGAAGTTCTCACCGATGTAGCCGCCAAAGTACGCAGGATCATCCGAGTTCACCGTCACAACCACTCCCGCATCGAGCAGGTCCTTGAGCGGCGATTCCGTCATGGTCGTGAAGACGCGCAGCCTCGTGTTGGAGAGCGGGCATACCGTCAGCGGCGTACGCTCGGCTACGAGGCGTGCGACCAGCGCCGAATCATCGGCGGATCGTACTCCGTGATCGATGCGGTCCACGTGTAGAACGTCGAGCGTCCGGGTCACGAGGTCGGCGCCGCCTTCCTCCCCGGCGTGAGCGACGCGCTTGAGTCCGAGACTCCCGGCGCGCGCGTAAACGTCCGCGAACTTCTCCGGCGGATTGCCCAACTCCGCGGAGTCGAGGCCGACGCCGACCAGCTCGGCCAGCCACGGCTTCGCGCCGTCGAGGGTCGCGTGTGCGGATTCAGCCGAGAGGTCGCGCAGGAAGCTCAGAATGAGGCCGCTTGTGATCCCCAGCTCACGCTCGCCCTCGGCAAGTCCGTCGAGGATGCCGCCGATCACGATGTCGAAACTCACGCCCCGCGCGGTGTGAGTCTGCGGATCGAAGAACGGCTCGACGTGGCGCACGTTGTCCTCGGCGGCGCGGCGGAGATAGGCGAGGGTCAGCTCCCGGAAGTCCTCGCGAGTCAGCAGCACGGCACATGCGGCGTAGTACAGGTCCAGGAAGCTCTGGAGATCGGTGAAGTCGTAGGCGGCGCGCATCGCCTCGACAGTGGCGTAGGGCAGGGTGACACCGTTGCGGGCGGCAAGCTTGAACGCGAGTTCAGGCTCGAGTGTGCCCTCGAGGTGCAGGTGGAGTTCGACCTTGGGCAGTGCCGAAATGAAATCGTCGAGCTCGGGTTCGAGAATGATGGGCAACGAGGTCATCGGCGATCCTTCCGGCGTTGGCGCGACAGGGTTGACCCGCAGTCGGGAACCATGAACTGGTACCGTCATCACGATACCACCGGCCGAGAGACACAGAATGTCGTACACGCCCCAGCTGAACAGGTGGCCTTGATGGTCCACGACACACATCGCAGGGTCATAGGTGCGTATCTGTCGTCGAGCGCGCTTTTCACTCTTGCCGCATCGCTCATCTGGGCGACCAACACGATCTTCCTCATGCAGGTCGGCGGACTGACCATCTTTCAGGTGATGCTCGCAAACTCGATCTTCTCGAAGATCGCTTGCGACCATCCTGCTGTCGACGATCCTCTATGTCATGACTCCGGTGATGGGCTGGGGCTTTAGCGGATTTGCGGCGGCGAGCGTGTTGGTGGGGCTCGGGTTCACGTTCCAGACCGGCGCAGTGGACGCATGGCTTGTCGACGCGCTCGACTTTGTGGGCTATACGCGCACCAAGGAGAAGGTGTTCGCATGGGGGTCGATGACCTCCGGGGCCGCGATGTTGGTGGGCTCGCTGCTGGGCGGGCTGCTGGGCCAGATCAATCTCTCGGTACCCTTCGTCGCTCGGGCGGTGTTGCTGGCGGCGGCTTTCGGCGTGGTGGCGGTGCTGGTGCATGACTTGGGTTTCGAGCCCCGGCCGCTCAAGTTCTCCACGTTTGCGGGAGAAGCGAGGAAGATTCTCTCGGCGGGCGTGGAGTTTGGCTGGAAGGACACGGTCGTCAGACCCCTCCTCTTCGTCTCGCTCGTGGGCGGCGTCTTTTACATGTACGGCTTCTACTCGTGGCAGCCCTATGTGCTTGGCCTGCTCGGGAAGAACGCGGTGTGGTTGCTCGGAGTGGTGCAGGCCGGACTCTCGGCGACGAGCATCCTTGGCAACGCCTTGGTTGAGCCGGCGCTGCGAGTGGTCAAGGATCGTGACCCGGCGCGCGTGCTGTTCTGGTCGGCGGTCGCCGAGACGATGCTGGTTGTCGCGATAGGGCTTGTCGGCGTGACCGCGCACTGGCAGGGTGTGACGCCGGCGTCGATCGCGATAGGACTCTGGCTTGCGTGGGGGGTCGTCTTTGGCGTCGCAGGCCCCGTGCGCCAGGCGTTCATCAACTCACACATCCCGTCGGCACAGCGAGCGACCGTGCTGTCGCTCGACGCGTTCTTTGGGGATGCCGGTAGCGGGCTGGGTCAGCCGGGCCTGGGGTGGGTTTCCGGTCGCATGACCATCGGAGTCGGCTGGCTCATCGGCTCGGTGTTCCTAGGCGCGACGGCCCCGATGTATGCGTGGGCGGGGAGGGCGGCGCGAGCGAAAGCCGCCGAGAAGGTTGCGGGGCTGTAGCGCTAGCCCCTTGGTGCCCGGGGTGGGATTCGAACCCACACGAGGTTTCCCCCAAAGGCTTTTGAGGCCTCCGTGTCTGCCATTCCACCACCCGGGCGTTTGGGTGCCGAGGGAGATTATAGCGGTCATGGCGGACCCGTGTGGGGAGAATCTCAATCAGGCGGAGCGGACGCTGTCTCCAAATGCGACCAGCTCGACTAGATTGAGGCGACGATCTTCGGCCACCGGTGCGACACGTTGGAGCGCTTTGACGACGCGCGGATCGTAGAGTCGGCCTGAGCCGAGGCGGATGAGGTCCATCGCATTCTCGGGCCTGCTTGCCCGAGTAGTGCCGCTCCTGTTCATGCAGGTGTATGCCTCGCAGACCGCCAAAATGCGTGCGGCCAGCGGGATCGAATCACCTTTGAGGCCTCGTGGGTAGCCCGATCCGTCAACGTGCTCATGATGCGATTTGATCGCAGCCTGCACGTCTGTGTCCATCCGGGCCGTGCGTGCGAGATGCGCGCCCAGGTCCGGGTGATCGACCCAGCCAAGCGGGCCATCGTCGCCCGGGCCGCGCTGCCCATCGGCCAGCTCCAGCATACCCACATCGTGGAGCAGCGCTGCCATTCGCAGGTTCGTGCGCTCGGCGTCGCTCATCGCAAGGCGATCGGCCACGGCAACCGCAAGCTCGGCGACCTCCTCGGCATGCTCGCGATAGCCTGGATACCGATGCTCGGCCAGCCCGAGGAGCGCATCGAGCATTCCGTTGAGCTTGGTGCGCAGCTCATCGAAGAGGCCGCGGTTCTCGAGTCCGAGTTCAACGACCCGGGCGACAAGTTGCAAACCCTCGAGCTGCGTCTCAGGAAGCTCTCCCTCGGCGCGCCAGATGCAGAGAACATCGCGCAGCTTGCCGTGGACTCTGAGGGGTACCGACAGGGTGGTTGCGCCAGCGGAAGCCGTCAGCGCCATGGGCCGCCCCGCCCGTACCGTGTCGACGGCGGCTGAGAGTACCGCTCGGTGCGCGACTGATTCGTCCACGTCGTTGGCGACGGAGAGCTCGACCTCGTCGCCGACGATCGCGGCGGCATCCACGTCGTAGTGAGCCAGAATCTCGTCGAGAAGCGCGTGGAGAGCCGACGAATCCTCGGGACCGGTCATGAGTTCTGAGGCTGTGTGTGCGAACGAAAGCCGTTCGCAGGCGGCCTCGTAGTCCTGCTCGGCCTTCTCGAGTGCGCTCGTGGACTCCTCAAGCGCATAGCGCATCTGCTGATGCTGGATCGCGAGATAGACGACGACGGCGAGGAGGAAGGCGATAGAGAACCAGCGCACCCACTGAGAGCTGAACACCCAGAAGCTAGGCATCATGCCCGAGCTGATTACTAGGTACAGCAGAAGTCCGGATGCCGCCACCAGCGAGAGAATCAGGAAGTACATCAGAGCATTGAGTTGGACCTGACGCTTGATGAGCGTGCCGATTTCTTGTGGCATGATCGATCTCCCCTGGGTCGATTGCTTCCTACTAGGTTCGTCGGCATTGCGGGACCGGGGATTCAGAGGAGACAACTTCAGGCTCAATAAGCGGCGATAAGGATTCGTCTGTGGCACCCGTGATCTCGCTCTCCCGGGCGCATGTGGCCCGCGAACGGTACTGTCCTATACTGGGCGCATGACCCCACGAGACCCCACATCCCGCGAGCCAGAGGTAGCCAAGCGGCACCTCGGTAATGTCGTGGCCAATCTCCAATTAGTGGCGGACATGGGCTACGGCGACGTTTCCCTTGCGGTGCTTGGGGCCGACGGCGTACTCACGGTGGTGGCGGACGCGCGCCCCAACACGGCAGTCGCCCCCTTTCCCGCCAGTCGCGTCGGACGTGTGTTCGATCGCACCGACGAACCCGAGGCGTACCGGGCCGCCGTCACTAAAGCTCCCACGCGCGGAACGAGAATCCGTGTGGCACGTGGCATCAAGTTCACCACCTCCGCCTGGCCGATCGGCACTCCAGAGCCGTTCGCGGTGCTGGCCCGCAACCTCGCCCAGCAGGTAGGTGAGTCATCCGGCTCCATGGAACGTGCGTTCATCGAAGTCGCCGAGGAGCTTCTCGGCAGCTTGGCGGACCGGCCGTTGGCCGATATCCGAACAGGGGAGCCCTTCGCGACGGTGAGAACTGCCGGTGACGGTGTGATCCGCGTCGGCTCGGATGGACGAATCGCGTACGCGTCTCCCAACGCTGTCAACATCATGCGGCTCGCAGGCGTGGACGGGGCACTCGTCGGAACGCAGGCGTCCGCGCTGCCGGGCGGAGGGTTCGGTATCTCGCCGGTGCTCGGTTCGCGTGAGGCGATCTCAGTCGACGCGGAGGTCGCCGAGCGGGTGCTCGGGTACCGGTCGATCGGAATCGCATCCGGTGCGCTCGTACTCGTCGAGGACCTGACCGAGGCTCGTCGCCGCGAGCAGGAGATCAAGGTCAAAGAAGCCACCATCCGCGAGGTCCACCATCGCGTGAAGAACAACCTGCAGACGATCGCGAGCCTGCTCAGGATCCAGGCACGCCGTAGTGGTTCCGACGAAACGCGACGCGCGCTTGCCGAGGCAACCGAGCGCGTGGGATCGATGGCGGTGGTGCACGATCTGCTCGCCGGATCCGATGAGGAGACCGTGGATTTCGCGGAAGCGGCCGGAACTGTGGTCGACATGGTCGCGCAGGGGCTTGTCGGCCACGGAAGCGGCATCGATGTCTCGGTGACGGGAACCACAGGTCAGGTGGATGCGCATACCGCGACATCGTTGGCGCTCGCCGTCGCCGAACTCGTCCACAACGCGCTCGAGC
Organism: Coriobacteriia bacterium; assembly: GCA_038249135.1. Taxonomy (GTDB): domain Bacteria; phylum Actinomycetota; class Coriobacteriia; order Anaerosomatales; family JAAXUF01; genus JBBRWO01. The sequence goes on along the minus strand of JBBRWO010000018.1, from coordinate 3,378 downwards.
ACGGGCTTGCGGACCGGGAGTCGGGTCATGTCGAGGTTGCGATGCGACGCGTGCCCGGTGAACTGGTGCTCACGGTTCGCGACGATGGAATCGGGCTGCCAGCGGGATTCGACCCGGTCGCCTCGGCCAATCTCGGGCTCGAGATCGTGCGGACGGTCGTCGAGGATGACCTGCGGGGTACGCTCAGCTACTCTGGCGGACGCGGTGCGACCGTGACCGTTCGGGTGCCGCTCTCCGACGCCCAATCGGCCGACGCATCGACCGCTTCACTTCCGACCGACCCTGCATCACCTGCCGAGGAGGCTCGATAGCCGTGCGTGTTCTGATTGCCGAGGACGAAGCGCTCATCCGGATGGACCTTCGTGAGATGCTTGCCGAGGATGGCCACGAGGTCGTCGGTGAGGCACGCAATGGTGCCGAGGCCATCGAACTTGCGCGTGCACTCACGCCCGACGTCGTTTTCATGGACATCAACATGCCCGGCGTCTCAGGCATCGAGGCCGCCGCCGTTCTGGGCGACGAGCGGATCGCGCCAGTGGTGATGGTCACCGCATTCTCCCAACTGGGATACGCCGAGCAGGCTGCCGCCGCCGGAGCCATGGCTTACGTGGTGAAGCCGTTCTCGCGTGCCGACATCATCCCCGCGATGGCCGTTGCCGTCGCCCGTTTCGCCGAGGCACGCGCACTTGCCGAGGAGGTCACGGATCTCAACGAGCGTCTCGAGACCCGCAAGGTCGTCGAGCGCGCGAAAGGCATCCTGATGTCGCGCGGGCTGACGGAGCCGGACGCCTTCAAGCGACTCCAGAAGGTCGCCATGGACAAGCGCAAGACGCTTCGCGAGATCGCCGAGGCGGTTGTTCTGGCAAGCGAGACCACCGAGTGACGGGCAACGGACACTTCATGCCGACGATGCAGACCCGTGCCTGAGTTCTGGGCGCTCTACGGGCGCATGTTCCTGATAGGTATCGCCGTCGCGGCTCCGGTGGGTGCGATGGGCGTTCTGTGCATCCAGCGCACCCTCACGCACGGCTGGCGAAGCGGTATGGCGACCGGTCTTGGCGTGGCCACCGCTGACGGCATCTACGCAGCGCTCGCGGCGTTTGGCGTGAGCGCGCTCTCCAGCGTGCTGGTGACGTTGCAGACGCCGCTGCGGCTCGTGGGTGGCGTGGCGCTCGTGGTTCTCGGCGTGCGTGCTGCCCTTGCCCCGACACGATCATGCGATGTCGAGACGCCCAGCGCGCTCGATTCCGGCGGGACCGCTCGGCTCTACGCGAGTGCGGTCGGACTCACGCTCACCAACCCGATGACCATCATGGCGTTCGGGGCTATCTTCGCGGGTGCTGGACTGAGCGCTCAGCCGGGAGCTGTGAGCGCCGCTGTAGCGACCGCGGGCGTTGCGAGCGGATCATTGGCGTGGTGGGCAGTGCTCACTGCTGGCGTCGCACTCGCACGGCACGCGGTGGGAAACAGGGTGCTCTCGGGCGTCAACATCGCATCGGGAGCGATTGTCGCCCTCTTCGGGCTGATCGCGATCGGGAGTGTATTTCTCTGACAGGGACGGTGCATCCAGTGAAAGCAGCCGTGGTTCACGAGTCGCTGTGGGGTAACACCACCACACCGTTTGCGCGCTCGTGAGCGACACGCACCAGCTCACCAACGAGCAGGTCGGAACCGCTCGGCTGATAAGCCAGGGCGTCACGCGCCCGACTGACACGACGCCGATCGAGGTCGTGACGCGCCTCGGCGCCCTCCAGGGACAGGACTATGCCGGCGCCTTGTGGTCCATCGGCCTGCGTACTTCGGGCAGCAGGGAAGCCGATGTCGAGGCCGCATTCGAGCGGCGCGAGATCGTGCGCACCTGGCCGATGCGCGGGACGCTCCACGTGATCCCCACGGCTGATGCGCGCTGGATGCTCGAGTTGCTCACGCCGCGCGTGCTCGCGAGCACCGCAACGCGCCGAGCGAATCTCGCGCTCGATGACGCCGTGCTCGCGCAGGCGGCAGGTCTGTTCTCGGCGGCGTTGCGCGGCGGTAACCGCCTCACCCGCGAGCAGATGATGCAGCTGCTCGAACGCGATGGCATCACCACGGCCGGGCAGCGCGGCCAACTCGGCCAGTCTGATCTCGGCGAGGATCGATGGCGTGGTCCACTGGATGGCGCGCGACACCCAGACACCGGCGGTGGGCTCATACGAGGTCCATCTGCTCCCGGGATTCGACGAGTTCGTACTCGGCTACAAGGACCGCACCTCGATCCTCGCCGAGAAGTACGCGCCGCTCATCGTCCCGGGGAACAACGGTGTCTTCAGACCCACGGTAGTGGTCGGCGGACAGATTGCCGGGACGTGGAAACGCGTCGTGAAGAAGGGCGTCATCGAGGTGGAGGCGACACCGTTCACGCGGTTCAGTGCGTCGACTCGATCCCAGATCGAGCGGCTGGCAGCGCGCTATCAGGAGTTCTTTACGCACAGCGATGAAGCCTGAGCCACGCCGCTACAAGACCGCCGTCATGATCCAGAGCGTCGCCATCCCCGCGGCCAACGTAGCGAGCGTGTTCTTCGTCTTCAGTGCCACGAGCAGCGCGACAACGGAGGCCACTGTCCGAGAAGGCGCGAACGAGTAGTCGTTGCCCTTGTGCAGGTAGAGGGCGGCGGGCACGACCAGCGCGGTCAGCGCAGCCACCGGAACGTGCCTCAGCAGCCGCGCAAGCCATGGCGGGTGCGGCACGTGGCCGTGGAGCATGATAGGGAGGCTGCGCATCGCCCACGTGCCAGCGGCGAGCACCACGATCATCAGCCAGAACTGCGCGGTCTGGCTCATCGCTCGGCCTCTTGTGGCGAACCGGGAGCTACTGAAGCTGAGTCAGCCCATGCGCCGTATGCCATGCCCGCGACGATGGCCGCGATCAGCCCCGTTTGCATCGGCATGATCGGCACGAGAACCGCGGCTGCGATGCCGGTCACGACGCCGACCCCAACCGCGATCCGGTCCTTGAGCGCCGGAGCCAGCATCGCGAGAAAGACCAGTGGCACCGCGAAGTCGAGCCCCCAGGCGGTGGGGATGAGCGCCCCGACCAGCGCACCCGCCAGCGAAGACAGCTGCCAGACAGACGCAAGCGCAAGCCAAGCGCCGATGTAGTAGGGGATGACGTCGACGTCTTCTCGGAACTGACCCTTAGTCATGGTGGTGGCGTAGTTCTGATCGACCAGCATGTGGCCGAGGAGCGGACGGAGCCATGCGGGTGCGTCGGAGAGCACCGGGGCGATCGAGGTGCTGTAGATGAACATCCGGGCATTGACCACGAGTGCGGTGCCCAGGGCGACCCAGAGCGGCGCTCCCGAGCCGAACAGCGTCGTGGCCACGATCTGCGACGCCCCG
>JBBRWO010000017.1:0-27296 GCA_038249135.1 Coriobacteriia bacterium | reverse complement strand
CCTCACATCTGCGCCACCGAGGCCGTAGATGTAATTGACGACCGCGGGACGCTCGGTCGCATCGTAGAGCGCGCTGCGGACCTCGAGGAAGAGCGGGCCGCCCTCGGCTCCAAACGACTCGGCGCGGTCGAGCACGGCGACCGCCTTGACACCGACGAGTGCGGCGGCGATGTCGGTGGCCGGGAAGGGACGGAACACCCGGATCTTGAGGACGCCAACCTTCTTGCCCTCTGCGCGCAACTCGCGAGCCACGTGGCGGGCATTACCGGCGGTCGAGCCGATGGCGACGATGACGCACTCGGCGTCCTCCATACCCCAGCCTTCGATGACATCGAACGGACGGCCGCAGATCTCTGCCCACTCCGCGCCGACGGACCTGATGATCGCCATCGACCCGTCGATCGCATCGCGCTGCGCCTTCTTGAACTGAAAGAAAGTGCCCCCGAGCCCCGAGAAGTTGCCGTGGCTGGTGGGGTTCTCGACATCGAGCAGTGCGTTCTCCGGCTTGTAGTCGCCGACGAAGGCCTTGACCGTCGCATCGTCCATGATCTCCGCGCGGTCGATGGAGTGAGTCGTGATGAACCCGTCGAGTGCACTGAACGCCGGCAGCATCACGCTGGGGTGCTCCGCGACGCGCAAGGACATGATCGTGTTGTCGTAGGCCTCCTGCGCGGTCTCGGCGAAGTAGATGATCCAGCCGGTGTCGCGCGCGCCCATGATGTCGCTATGGTCGCAGTGGATGTTGATCGGCGCGGCCAGAGCGCGGTTCGCATTGGCCATGACGATCGGGAGCCGCAGGCCTGACGCGATGTGGAGCTCTTCCCACATGTACGCGAGGCCCTGGCTTGAGGTCGCGGTCATGACGCGAGCACCAGCCGCCGAGGCGCCGACACAGGCGCTCATGGCGGAGTGCTCGGACTCGACGGTGACGTACTCGGTGTGAACGCGACCGTCGGCGACGAACTTCGCGAACTCCTCGACGATCGTCGTCTGGGGCGTGATCGGGTACGCGGCCATCATGTCAGGCGCGCACTGACGCATCGCCTCGGCGACGAGCGAGTTACCCGTTGTGGCTACCGTTTTCTGCTCCGGCATCGGTTACTTCACCCCCGGAAGTTCGCAGCCCTCGGGCACCATCTCGATGGCGTCCACCGGACACTCTTTGGCACAGATGCCGCAGCCCTTGCAGTGCTCGAGATCGAAGTCGTAGACCTTCTCGTCGGCGACCAGAACCGATGTGTCCGGGCAAAACACCCAGCACAGCAGACACTGCGTGCACGTAGCATCGTCGCGGAACGGGCGCTCGCTGCGCCAGCCGCCCGTGACGTAATCGTTGGAGTTTCCAGCGGTGGGAATGACTGCTCCCCGCGGGAGCTCATCGCATGTCCACTCGCTGATGTTGGAGATATCCCAAGGCTTGCTCACGCTACGGTCACCTCCTTGAACGCACGATCGACGGCGGTCCAGTTCGCGTCGATCATTTCCTGGCCAAACTTCTTGGCCAGGTTCTTGGCGAGCAGCCCCTTGAACACCTCAACGTCGATGATGCCGGTGACGCCCATGAGCGCACCCACGATGGGGGTGTTGGGGATGTCGCGCTTGATGGTATCCAGAGCGATGCCGGATGCGTCCACGCAAGCGACTCTCATCGTCTCCGGAACGCCCAGCGCGGTCTTGACGCCGGCCGCCGGCGAGCAGGTGTTGATGATGAGCGTGCCGTTGGCCTTGAGGCCCTCCGTCACATCGACCACGTCGAGCAGGGTTTCATCGAGCACGATGACCACATCGGGAAATTCGATGTTGTTGTGAATCTCGATAGGCACATCACTGATCCGAGTGAACGCTTTGATGGGCGCACCCATGCGTTCAGGACCGTACTCGGGCATGGCCTGCATGTACTGGTCAGCGGAAAGTGCTGTCTCGGCAACGACCTTGGCCGCCGTGACGGCTCCCTGACCAGCGCGCGCATGCCAACGAATCTCCGTCAGCTGCATTGCGTCCCTTCCCTCCACTCTTGCACCCTACGTGCGGGTGACGCGTCGCCCCAGGCGGGCGATAAGTCATACAAGGATAGAGGCGCACGCACGACTCGTCGGCGTACGGTGCTCCTGCGGCGGTCAGTGGTGGCTGAGAGTCGGTGAACGGTGGCAATATTCTGGAAATCGCACCTGCCGACGTGACGAACGGCGGGGAATCGGTCCGCCACGTCGACCGTGGTGATGTCGTGCGGTCTAGCCGAAGGCCCCCGCGAAGTAGTCTTGCGTCTGGGGGAACTGGGGGGTCGTCGCCATCTCCTCGGTGGATCCGGATTCAATCATACGGCCCATCAGGAAGAATGCCGTGTCGTCGGCGATTCGACGCGCCTGAGGGAGGTTGTGCGTCACGATGACGATCGTGAAATCGCGCTTGAGTTCGACGAGTAGTCCCTCAATCCGGGCCGTGGAGATCGGGTCGAGCGAGGCGCACGGCTCGTCGAGCAGCAACACGCTCGGGCTGATAGCGAGTGCCCGTGCGATGCAGAGACGCTGCTGCTGACCGCCGGACAGCGCGAGCGCCGACTGTCGCTTGAGAACGTCCTTTACTTCCTCGAGCAAGCCCGCCCGAGCAAGGCTCTGTTCCACTCGCTCGCGCAGCGCCTGATGCGATATCCGCGGCTCGTGCTCCTTGATTCCGAGGGCGATGTTATCGAAGATCGTCATCGGGAATGGGTTGGGCTGCTGAAACACCATACCCACCGTCCTGCGCAGACGAACGACGTCGAGCGCCGAGTCGAGTACTTCGGTATCACCCAGTCGCACGCTGCCGGTGGCGCGAAAGCCCGAGACCGTGTCGTTCAGGCGGTTCAGGGTGCGCAGGAACGTCGACTTCCCGCAGCCCGACGGGCCGATGAGCGCGGTGATCTTGCGATCCTCGATGTCGAGAGCGACAGAATCCAGCGCCAACTTGCGCCCGTACCAGGCCGACAGGTCCTCGACCCTGAGCCGAGGCGTGATGGGCATACTGACGGCGGCCGTGCTCTCGGCCGTATCGTGGTTCATCTCGAGTGAGATCGCGGCATCCATGGATGATTCCTCCGGGTTCATGTGCGCTCCTGCGATGAACGTCGTCCTATCCAGACGACCACGGCATTGAGCACCAGTACGATCATGATCAACAGAAACGCCGCGCCGAAGGCCATCTCGGGAGCGTTGCCGTCTCCTGCGGGTGAAGAGAAGTAGGTGAACGTGGTCAGCGTCGATCCAGTGCCCGTGAGCAGGGCCGCCCAGTTCCATGGAAGCCACCACTCGTCGGCGCCGCTCATGGTCATCGTGCCGCCGAGTGTCAGCCACACGATGGCGGTGTCACCGGCGACGAGCCCCATGCCCAGCACCACAGCCGTAGCCAGTCCGGGCTTGGCCGCAGGCAACACGATCGTTCGAATCGCCCGCCATTTGGTGAATCCAAGTCCAGCGGCAGCATCGCGATATGCTTTAGGCACCGACCGGATTGCCTCTTCCATGACCTTCACCACGAACGGCATGATGTGCAGCGCCATGACGATAGAGGCGACCACGAACGAGCGACCGAAGGCAGCCTGAATCTCGGCGCCGTCGCCCTTGCTCGACATGAAGGCGAGCCACGGCGCGCTGAACATCGCGAGCCCGAACATGCCGAATACGACGCTCGGCACACCGGCGAGCACTTCGACGCCCAGCCGAATCGCCTTGGTGAAGACCGAGCGTTCATCCATGTAATCGGCGAGGTAGATTGCGGCGCCGAGCGCCAGTGGCACCACGAGCACGGTCGAGATGAAGATGAGTAGAATCGTACCCGCGATCGGAGCACGAACCCCGCCAGAGCTGCCTCCCTCGGCGATACTGGGATTGGGATCCTGAGTCAGGAAGGTCCAATCGATCGAGTGGATTCCCTGCCAGAACAGTATGCCGAGAATACCCGCGCAGACTGCGACGATAGAAACCACCGACAGCACCATGAGGGTGTAGCCGAGAAACTCCGAGAGCCGACGGCCGCGCGATTGCGGCGTTCCGGTCACAGCCTGTGTCGAATCAGATTTCACGGTCGCTCAACACTCCCATCCGGCGTTGAAGCCGCGCGAAGACGACACGCGCGAGCAAGCTGAGCGAAAGGCTGCTGAGGAGGAGCACGGCCGCGAGGGCGAACAGCACAGACTGGATCGGCGCGACGTTCATGGTCTCGCCGTTCTCGACGATTGCGGCAGCCATGGTGCGCAGCGGCGACAGAAGCATCACTGGACCGTCGCTGATCTTGGGGATGAAGGCAAGTGCGCCGCCTACCATCGAAATCGCGATGGCCTCGCCGATCGCCCGAGCCGCGGCAAGCACGAGGCCGGCAGTCACTCCCGGCGTGGCCGCCGGAATCACGATGCGCGTCACTGTGCGCCAAGGGCTGAGCCCGATGGCCAGTCCGCCTTCGCGGTAGCGCTGCGGCACTGCGCGAAGCGAGTCGGTGGCAACGGTGACGAAGAACGGCAAGATCATGAAGGTCAGCACGATGATTGCGACCCCCAGGCCCGAGCCATCGAGCGGAATATCTGAATACTTGAGCAGCAACTCGTCGGAGATGAACGTGCGCTGAACCCAGGGCACGACTACGGTCAGTCCGATGAGTCCGAATACAACCGACGGCACGCCGGCAAGCAGCCGAACCAGCGTCTCGACCGGCCTGCGGATTCGCTTGGGGCCAAGCTCGGCTAGAAACACGGACGCTCCCATACCGATAACACCGGCCATGATCACCGCGCCCGTTGTCGTGAGCAGAGTCCCCACGATGAGCGGCAGTACGCCGAACACCCAGATCTCCTCGCTGAACGCCTCCTGCAGCGCGACGTCCCAATCCATACCCCACAGCCAGCTGAAGCCCGAGTGCTGGATCAGAGGTATCGCTTGTCCGACGACGAACACGATCAGCAGAAGTACAGTGCTGGCCGCAATGACGGACGCGAGCAGCAGTAGCCATTTCGCGATCGAAGTTTCGAGCTTCCTTCTCAGCGGGCCGTCACCGACAAGGCCATCCATCCCGACCTGCTCGGCGTGCGACAGCGCCGTGGCGCCTGTGGTGCCTCCCACTTCACGCTCCCTACTGTCAGCCGAGGCGGCCGGACTCCCTCACGGGGTCCGACCGCCTCGGCCGGTGTCATCGGATTGGTGCTACTTAAGCTTCAGGTACTCGGTCGCGACGATGTTCTGACCGGAGGTGCTACGAGCGTATGCGATGAAAGCGTTTGCCAAGCTGCTGGGAGAGCCCTTGGTGACGAAGTACAGGTAGCGAACGTAGCGGTACTTACCGGAGCGCGCGTTGGTGATGCTGGGAGAAATGCCGCCGACTTTGAGACCCTTGACGCTGGAGTTGTCGTACGCCATGCCGACGTAACCGATGGCGTTGGCGTTACCGGCGACCGCCGAGCGAACCAGGCCGTTGCTGGAGTAGGTCTTGACGCGAGACGACTGGTTGGATGTACCCAGGAACGCCTCCTTGAAGTAATCAAGCGTGCCGGAACCGGCAGCGCGACCGCAGCCGATGATCGGAGCGTTGGCGCCCCCGACCTGCTTCCAGTTGGTGATCTTGCCGGTGAAGATGCCCTTGATCTGCGCCTGCGAAAGGTTGCTGACGCGATTCTTGGGGCTCACGATGACCGTGAGAGCGTCGCGGGCGATGGCGTAGCCACGCGCACCCTTGGACTTCTCAGAAGAAGTGAGATTACGCGAGGACATGCCGATGTTGACGCGACCGGCGAGGACGTCCTTGATTCCTACCCCCGAACCGCCGCCGGCGACGGCGACCCTGACGCTCGGGTTCTTGCTGTGGAACGCCGAGGCGAGACGGCTGGCGACGGGCTGGACCGTGGTCGAGCCGGAAAGCTTGAGCGAGCCGGAGAGCGCCATAGCCTGGGCCGGAAGCGCGAGGGCGAGTGCGACGGCGACCGTTGCAACCGTGCTGGACCACATCTTCGAGTGCTTCATCAGTTCCATTCCTCCTTGAGACGGGGACGAGGGAGAGACCGGAGAGCCGTCGCTGGCCTCTCCCTCGAGGTGGGAGCGGTCTACTTGACGGCGTCGAATGCAGCCGAGTAGGTCGCGGTCTTAAATGCAGTGGAGGTGCCGATCGCGAGGACGCGGGCGACGACCGCCTTCTGTGCCACTAGATAGGACTTGGTGGTCGGGTCGAGCACAGCAGCCTTGGTCGAGACGGCAGTGATGCGCTTGGACGCGAGGTAGGTGTCGACCACGAACGCCTCGGCAGGCTTGTCGGCCGAGACGAGGCCGACGGTGCGGTTGGACAGGCCGTAGGCCGGAATCGCAAACGCCGCGAACTTGGTACCGACGGCAGCCGGGGTGCCAGAGAACTGCTGGCGGGCCGGGATTCTAGCGGCGACCGCGCTTGAGATGTAGGTCGTGCCGCCCAGGAGAAGCGAGCGGGTCGGGGCCACGCGAGCGAGAAAACGCGAGGTAGCCTTGGGCAGCGAGGACTTCTTGGTGAAGAGGACAGGCATGTCGCCAGAGATGGCGACGGCCGCCGCAGCGATGCTGGGATCGGGGGTCTCGTACGGCATGATGGCGACCTCGAGCTGGCCTGCGTCCGAGATGCCGCTGTTCACCATCTCGTTAGCGACCTGGGTCGCTGTGGTGAAGGCGTCGTTGCCGTAGATACGGCGGACCACGCCGATGCCCATCTCACGGAGCTGGTACTCCTGCTCGATGCCGACGGCTCCGGGACCGCCGACGATGACGACCTGGGTAGCGCCGAGGCGCGTGATCTCATCGAGCACTACCTGCGGGGCAGCGGTCTTGCCAGTGGCGAGCAAAGGACCGCCGAGACCGTGCGACAGGGGACCGGCGACCGCGAGGTCACGCCAGCTCGCACCATTCGCGAGAACGACGGGGACGCCCGAGCCATCCTCGTAGCGGCTGGAAAGCTCGACCGACAGGTTGTAGATGTTGGCCGCAGAGATTCGCGAGGACGCCTGAGCGGTAAGGGTGGCGTCGACGTTCGATGCAACCGTGCCAGCCGTGGCAACGGCGATATCCGTGGCCGCCTCGACGGTGCCGGCGTTGTCGAAGAACGTCGGTGCGAACACGTCATCGAAGTCGGTGAAGCCGACGCGATACGTGCCCGTATAGCCGTTCGCGGGGTCCGGTGCAGGGAGGTGGATACGATAGGTACCGTCCGCCTTCGTGCGGCGAGTGACCAGCGAAAGGGCGCCGTCGGTGGTGTTATAGGAATACACGGTAACGCCGACTCCATCAGCAGGAGCGGTCTCGCCGACGAAGGCGACCTTGCCCTCGATGAGGTACTCGGGCAGGGCGGTCATCGTGTCGTTAACGCCTTCGACGACCGCACCGACAGCGACTGCGATGTCGGTACCACTCTCGACCTTAGGGGCCGCGGCGTAGTAACGGTCTGCGTAGACGAGGCCGGCGTCGAAGAAGCCGACGCGGAAGGTGCCTGCGGCGGGCAGATCGAGCGCGTAGGCACCAGCGCTCGTGACGTCGGAAGCAGCGACCGCGTCCCAGGACTTGAGGACCGAGTCGTAACTAAATGCAACAGCCGAAACTTCAGCATCCTCGGCGAATCCGCCATTGAATGCAACCTTGCCGGCGATCCGCTCGGAAGCTACGGGCACTTCACCGGCGAATGCCCCGGCCGGTAAGGCGGTGAGACTGACTGACGCCACAAGCGTCAGCAGTGCAACGCGTCGAAACAGCGTCCGTACTGATTCCAGCATTCCTTCCTCCTTCTCGATTCACGTTCGCATAGCGACCAGTCGGCCGCACAGCAATCATGGTTCGAGAGGAGGCTCAGGTGGTTGCAGGAGGGTTAGGTGAGTGCAAGAAATCGGTTGCAGCCGCGTGAACGAATTGGCGCAGATATCCTGCAAAACGCTTAAACGACCTGCTCAGACATACCGAGGACCCTTGTTACATCTCGCGACGGCACTCCAGAGCGCGTCCAAGTGTGACCTCGTCGGCGAACTCGAGGTCCCCACCGACGGGCAGTCCGCTGGCGATGCGAGTCACCCTGATGCCGAGAGGCTTGATGAGCCGGGCCAGATAGAGCGCGGTGGTCTCGCCCTCGACGTTGGGGTTGGTCGCGATGAGGACTTCCGTGATCTCATCGGAGGCGAGACGGTCGATGAGCTCGCGCACTCGCAGACGCTCGGGGCCGATACCGTCGATGGGCGAGATCGCGCCCTGCAAGACGTGGTAGGTGCCGTGGAACTCGCCGGTGCGATCCACCGCGACCAAGTCGCGCGGCTCCTCTACAACACACACGATCGTGCGGTCGCGCTCCGGATCTCCACAGACCGTGCACAGGTCTTCCTCAGCGAAGTTGAAGCAGACGGGGCAGAAGTGGATGGTGCGCTTCACTTCCGTGATGGCTCCCGCGAGCCGCTCGGCATCCGCACTATCTGCGGTGAGCAGCCAGTACGCGATGCGCTGAGCGGACTTGGGGCCAACCCCGGGAAGACGTTCGAGCTCCTCGAGCAGGCGAGCTATAGGGGGTGCGTAGCGCATTCGTTACATCAGGCCCGGGATGTTCATACCGCCCGTGATCTCAGCCATTCGCGTCGAGCTGAGCTCCTGGGCTGCGCGAATGGCCTCGTTGACGGCGGCCGCGACCAGGTCCTGCAGCAGTTCGACGTCGTCGGGATCGACGGCTGAAGGGTCGATGTGGACCTCCTTGACGCGGATATCGCCCGAGAGCACCACGCGCACCACACCGCCGCCGGCTGAGGCATCGACGGTCTCTTCCTTGAGCTGCTCCTGCATCTCGGCCATCTTGGTCTGCATCTTCTGGGCTTGTTTCATCATGCTGCCGAAGTTCACGGGTCGTTCCTTTCAGTCGTGGCGGCGCCGAGTGGGCACCTCATCATCGGTTCATGCGATTCGTCGCGTCTAGTCGTCGTCTTCTTCCGGATCTGCGAGGCCGAAGTCGAGCGTGGGCACGGGGAGCTCGGGGACCTCTGGCTCTTCGACCACAGCATCGCCGGGCTCTACCGGGCCGAGCCGCTCTGTGATCACTGTCGCCCCAAGGTCGTTCATGAGCAAGCGTTCGGTCTCACTGGTGCCTGAGGCTGGCGCGGATTTCGACGCAGCGACAGGCGACGGGGTCGCCGCCGGACCGGTGGATGCCGCAGGCGCCGGTGCGGCGGCGACCGGCTCGCGCTCATCGAGTCCCGACTCCGTCTCGTAGTACTCCGGCAGCGGCTCGTCGTCATCGCGGCGCGTGGCCGAGGAGCCTGCCACGGAGGGCGCTACGGGTGCAGCGACCGGCTCGAGTGCCGTCTTGGCCATGGGAGGGCGCACCGGCTGGACGGATCCGCGTCCGACCTGCAGCCGGAAGCTCGGCACCATTCCCATCACCGTCTGCATCGCCTGCTTGAGCATGTCCTTCATCTCAGGCTGGTCGGCCATATCTTTGACGAACGACTGATCCGCAGGGAACTCCAGTACCAGCGTCTCGCCATCAGGGTCCACGTCGACCTCGACCTGACTGTAGCCGTGTGCGCGCGCCGGCTTGAGCTTCTTGATCTCCAGTAGCACCGCTGGCCACGCTCGCTTCGCCGCGGCGCGATCCAACTTGGGACGACCGCCTGAGGCTGGAACTGCTGCGATAGGTGTCCGCGCGGGTGCAGGCTCCGGTGTGGGTGCGAGGTCCAGTGCCGGTGCGGGCTCCGGCTCCACGTCGGGAGCGGGCGTAGGCGCGGGCGCAGGTTCCGTCGTCGGTGCGACGACCGCAACCGGCTCGGCGAGCATCGAGACGCGCACAGCGCCGGCGGAGACGCCCGACTCGAGCGCCTCGATGCGCTCGGCGAGCGCCTCGAGCGTGATTTCGCCGGCGGGCCTCGCCATGCGCGTCAGCGTGACCTCGAGCGACAGGCGCGGGTCGCTCGACCAGCGCAACTCGGCCGCGAGTTCGCCGAGCAGATCAAGCACGCGAGCAAGACGGTCGGGACCGCCGAACTCCTTGGCAAGCGATATGAGCTTCGCGAGTTCCTCGGGGGTCGCGTCGACGACGCCCTCGGCGTCACCCACGATCGAGACCAGGTAGAGGTCGCGCACGTGCTGCGTCAGCTCGCGCACGAACTCCGCGAGGTCGGTGCCGGTCTCGGCGAACTTGGCGACCCAGCGGAAGCACGCCGCCACATCGCGTCGAGCCACCAGCGTCGAGATCTCGATGAGCTGCGCCACGTCGACCTCGCCGAGAAGCCCCTCGACGTCCGCGAGCGTGATCTTCCCGCCGGTGAACGCCGCGAGCGCCTCAAGCGTGGTAATCGCGTCTCGCATCCCCCCTGCGGCATGACGGGCGATGAGCCCGAGCGCCGCATCCGGCACGTCGAAGCCCTCGCCATCCGAGATGGTCCGCAGCCGTGCGATGAGATCCTCAATGCCTATGCGGTGGAAGTCGAAGCGCTGGCAGCGCGAGAGGATCGTGTCCGGCACCTTGTGCGGGTGCGTGGTCGCGAGAACAAAGACCACACGCGGAGGCGGCTCCTCGAGCGTCTTGAGCAGCGCGTTGAACGCTGCGATCGAGAGCATGTGGACTTCGTCGATGATGTAGAGCTTGTAGGAGCCGCGGGTCGGGGCGTACTGCACGCGGCCGATGATCTCCTCGCGCACGTTGTCGACGCCGGTGTTGGAGGCTGCATCGATCTCGAACACGTCGGGATGACGGCCCTCTGCCACGTCGACACACTGCTCGCACGTGCCGTCCGGCTCGCCGGCGACCGCATGATCGCACAGCAGCGCTTTGGCCAGCAGACGCGCCGTGGTGGTCTTGCCGGTACCGCGCGGACCCGTGAACAGGTATGCGTGAGCGACCTTGCCCTCGGCGACGGCGTTCTTAAGCGTCGTCTCGATGTGCTGCTGGCCGACGACGTCCTCGAACGTCTGAGGGCGGTACTTTCGGTACAGGGACTGGTGCGCCATGTGCGGCCTTTCAGATGCGCGTGAGTGTGCGACTGAAGTATACAGGCCGCCTCCGACATCGGATGCGGCCCGCGGTCTCGTTTCGAGTGCGCCGAGCGGACTCGGACGCCCGGCAGAGGCCTCTTATGGCTGCTGCCTTCCGGCCCTGACCAGGTTCGTGACATGCCGTCGTCCGAGCCCGCTGGAAGCACTCAATCAAGCAAGGGCGCCAGTATACGCCCCGTCTCGGCCGCCGTCATGTGGAGATCTAGCGAGCGTCGGCATCCGTGGTCGGAGTCTCGGGTGCCTTGCGAAAACGCGACTTGATCGCGTGATATGCCGTGGGCGCCACGCTGACGACGATGATACCGATGACCATGTACTCAAGGTTCGCAGCTACCACGGGGATGTTGCCAAAGAAGTAGCCGGCGCCCACGAACAGCAGCACCCACGCGGTGCCACCGGCAACGTTGAAGGCGGTGAAACGCCCCCAGTCCATGCAGCCGATCCCCGCCATGAACGGCGCGAACGTGCGGATGAACGGGAAGAAGCGAGCCAGCGAAATGGTCTTGCCACCGTGCTTGTCGAAGAACGCCTGCGTGTCCTCGACATACTGGGGTTTGATGAACCGCTGCATCTTCTCGGAGGCGAGCATCCCTGTGCCGAAATTGCGTCCGATGATGAAGTTGGTGCCGTCACCCAGCACGGCTGCCAGCCACAAAAGACCGAGTAGCAGCCAGACATTGAGCACGGGCTCACCGGATGTGGTGCTCAACGCGGCAAGCGCACCGGCAGTGAACAGCAGCGAGTCGCCCGGCAGAAACGCCATGAAGACGAGGCCGGTCTCGCAGAAGATGATCACGAACAGCATGAGGTAGACCCACGCACCGTACACGGCCACCCAATCGGCGAGTACGACGTCGAGGTTGAAGAACAGGTCTACAAAGAAGCGCACGAATTCCATGGTCCTCCGATAGCGCACGATCAGCGCGAGTCAGCATCTCGATTCACGCGAAAGCATACCGCAAGGAGTTCGCCCGAGTGCCCGGCGTGCCCGTCTGACGGGTAAGATGATTCTCGAGCCATGACCATCAGCCGCCCATCCGAGAGGACCTCATGCTACCCACACCTGAGCGCGCGCCCGACTGGTTGGCCGCTGTCTCACGCAGGCGCTCACGGCGCTCCTTCGATGGCGCGCCGGCCGACGTCGCCGTGCTCTCGCTGATCGAGGACCTCTGCGCGCGGTTCCGCCCCTACGCAGACGCGCGCGTCGAACTGGTGACTGACCCCGCGGTCGACATCTTCAAGGGGATCATCGGCGGGTACGGCAAGGTGACCGACTCGCCGCATGCCCTCCTCTTCATCGCCGACGCACGTGCGCCCTTCGCCGACCAGCACCTGGGATATACGGGCGAGGCGGTCGTACTCGAAGCCACAGCACGCGAGCTCGCGACGTGCTGGATCGGCGGCTTTTTCGACGCCAAGAAGGCTGCCTCACTAGTGGACCTCGCGCCGGGTGAGCGCGTCGTCGCGGCGTCGCCACTCGGCACGGCAGTCGCCCAGGCCACGTCCACCGAACGAACGATGACGAATATGGCGGGCTCTCATGCGCGCAAGCCGCTCGATGTGATCGCACCCGACGGTACCGACGGCTGGCCGTCGTGGGTCATCGGCGCACTTGAGACGGCGCGCCTCGCTCCCTCGGCGGTCAATCGGCAACCGTGGCGGTTTCGCTGGGACGGCGAGGGGCTGGTGGTGTCGCTCAACAGCCGGCTCGAGTCCCCCAAGGTCACCAAGCGGCTGGACTGCGGAATCGCCATGCTGCACGTCGAGATAGCCGCGCTGTCCTATGAAGTGACCGGTATCTGGCACGACATGTCCTCGGGCCTGAATGTCGCCCGCTTCGTCCCCGCAAAGAAGAACTCGTGAAACCGAGAACCAAGAAAGCCCTTCGCTGGCTGCTCGCCATCCCGGCTCTGTTCATCATGCTCATCGGCGGATTCGTCGTCTGGGGTCTGACGCCACTCGGGCCGACAGATTCCGCGCTCGGCGCGCTCAAGTCGGACAGTGGTGTGAGCGTCGAGCAGGCCGATGAGGGCTGGGTGTTTCGGCCCGCTAGCGGTACTGCGACCCGCGGCTACATCTTCTATCCCGGCGGGCACGTCGATCCGCGAAGCTATGCGCCGTACGCCCGCGCTCTCGCGCAGCGCAACTGCGTGGTCGTGATCTCCGAGATGCCTCTGGCGCTCGCGGTCCTGAATCCGAATGCCGCAACTGCGGCCATCGAGAACAACCCTGACGTGGCGACCTGGACGATTGGCGGCCACTCGCTTGGCGGCGTGATGGCGGCACAGTACGCGGCGTTCAACCTGGATACTATCGATGGGCTGGTGTTACTCGCCTCATACCCGCAAAGCTCGTCCAGCCTCTCCCAGAGCGGACTGCGCGTGAGTTCACTGGTGGGGACTCAGGACACCGTGGTGAACAGGCAGTCGTGGGACGACGCGAAACCGCTGCTTCCGCAAGATACCCGCTTCCTTGAGATCGAGGGTGGGAACCACGCGCAGTTTGGAGACTACGGCCCGCAGCCAGGAGACACCGAAGACCCCGACATGAGCGCTGCTGAACAGCAGGACATCACGGTGAACGAGAGCATCGCCGTGATTCTCGACGAGCAGCAGCGCTAAGCGGGTCAACGGCCACGCTAGCAGGACAGACAACCCAGCCTGATGCTCGCCCACGTCTGGAGGTCCGTGAGCTCCGGAATGAGCTGTCGCAACCGCTCGATGTCCGCTCGGTAGCCCTCCCGCTCGAACCACCGGGCCATGATCTGGCGCTCCGGTTCCGTGGGCGGCTTGAGAGTATCGAGAACGACCTCGACCTGCACCACAGCGGAGAGCGCCTCAGCGACTTGTCTGAACGACAGCTCGTCGCCGGCGATTTCCGTGGCCTTGCCGAGCCACGCGCCGGGCGTGCGAAACGACATCGCCACGAACGCGCCGATATCCTCGACTGCGATGAACTGCAGCGGGATGTCGGGGTCCATGGGCGGCGTCAGGTGTCCGGCCTTGATCGCGTCCTTCTGCCACAGCAGATTCTCCATGAAGTAGACCGGCCGCCAGATGGTGTAGGGCAGGTCGAGTTCGCGTATCCGCTCCTCGATGAGCCACTTGCTCTCGAAGTGCGGGACGCCGGTCGCTCGCTCGGCACCCCCCACCGACGAGTACACGAAGTGCTCGACCGCCGCACGCGACGCCGCCTCCGCCAGATTGACTCCCTGGCGTATCTCCGCGTCGATTCCCTCTGCCCAGCTCTGCACCGAGAAGACGCCGTAGGCGCCATCGAGGGCCGCATTCAGCGAAGCCGGGTCATCCAGGTCGCCCTGACGAAGCTCGACTCCCCGCTCGGCAAGCGCTCGGGCAGCGGGAGCGTCCGGATCGCGAACCAGCGCCGCCAGGCGCCAGCCAGCTACCGATAGGTGTCGCACGACGCTGCCCCCCTGCCGGCCGGTGGCCCCGGTGACGAGAATCAGATGGTTGGCGGCAGTCGGCATGCAGTGGCTCCTCGCGATGTGGCGTTGTCGAGCCTATACCCCTTGCCGCATCACGAGCGACAGCGGCGCCCCAAATCCCCCCAGGGGTATCATCGGAGGTGGACCAAGGGGAGGTAGACGAAGGAGACCTGATGCGCATCGCACTCGCTGGCGGTAACGGGTTCATCGGCCGAGAGGTCACTCGACAACTTCTGGCAGACAACCATGAGGTCACGTGGCTCTCGCATCGTCCGGGAGCAGTCGCACCCCCCGCGGGTGTACGCGAAGTCGGCTTCGACCCCGCGGACGCGACCGGCGAGTGGGTCAGCGACGTGCTTGTCGCCGACGCCGTCGCGAACCTGTCCGGCTTCCCCATCGCGAGCCGCTGGACCGACACGACCAAGCCGCTGCTCCGATCGAGCAGACTCGACACCACGACCGCGCTGGTGACCGTGGTGCAGAGCGCTCGCGCGCAAGGAGGCGGCCCCGAGGTCTACGTGGGAGCCAGCGCCGTCGGCATCTACGGCGACGCGGGCGAAACCCTCCTGTCCGAGGATGCGCGAACCGGTGGCGACTTCCTCGCCGACCTCGCCGTGGAGTGGGAGCATGCCGCGTTGCGAGCTCAGTCCAGCGGCGCTCGCGTGATCACCGTCCGCACCGGCATCGTGCTGGGCGACGAAGGGCTGCTCCCCCGCATGCTGCTGCCGATGCGGCTGTTCGCCGGCGGTCCTGTCGGCAATGGCCGACAGTGGTTCAGCTGGGTGCATCAACTCGACATCGCGCGTCTGTACGCCTTCGCGCTGACCAACGAAACGCTCTCCGGTCCGGTGAACGCCGGCGCACCGACACCGGTGCGGATGAAGGAGTTCTCAGCGGCGCTGGGTCGGGCGGCGCATCGCCCGTCGTGGCTGCCGGTACCGGAGTTCGGCCTCAGGATCATCCTCGGCGAAGTGACGCCTTACACACTCATGAGCCAGCGCATGTCCGCCGAGAAGGCGCTGCATGCCGGGTTCGAGTTCCGCTTCCCGGACGTGGACTCCGCGCTCGCCGATCTGGTGCGCTGACGGCGCCCGTCACGGCTTCAGGCGCGGACCGGCGAGGCGCCGCGTAGCGCAGAAGCGCGCGGTCGCGCATACTAGGGGCATGAAATTCAGAACACTCGGCTTGAACGACGATATCCTCGCTGCCGTCGAGGAGATGGGCTACACAGAGCCCACACCTATCCAGCGCCAGTCCATCGAGTTGGTGTTGGCCGGTCGCGACGTGGTCGCCGCCGCCCAGACCGGCACGGGTAAGACCACCGCGTTCACCCTCCCGTTGATGCAGCGCATCGGCATGGGGACGGGTTCGCCGCGCGCACTCGTCGTCTCCCCCACCCGCGAACTCGCCCAGCAGATCGAGAAGGTCGCCGGGATCGTTGGCAAGCACACCGGCCAGCGGACCTGCATCGTGGTCGGCGGCGTGAAGTACGAGCCGCAGGTCAAGAAGCTCAAGAGCGGCGTCGAGGTACTGGTCGCCACCCCGGGTCGCCTCATCGACCTGCACGAGCGCGGCGACTTGGACCTCTCGGAAGTCGAGGTACTGGTACTCGACGAGGCCGACCGCATGGTCGACATGGGATTCTGGCCCAGCGTCCGTCGCATCCTCGCCTTCCTGCCCAAGGAGCGCCAGAACCTGCTCTTCTCGGCGACGCTGTCTGAAGACATCACCAACATCGTAGGCCGGATGCTGCACGATCCGGAGTACGTCGAGATCGCCATCAAGGGCACAACCGCCGAGGGCGTCGAGCAGGCGATCATGCCGGTCGAGCAGTCCCAGAAGCCGGAGTTGCTCGCAGGCGTTCTGGCCCGCCGAGGAGCCGACCGCGTGCTGGTCTTCACCCGCACCAAGGCGCGCGCCGACATGCTCGAGACCATCCTCACCCGCATGGACATCCGCGTCGCCGTCATGCACGCCGACCGCGCGCAGAAGGCTCGCCAGGAGGCGCTCGAGGACTTCCGCGCCGGCGAGATCGAAGTGCTCATCGCCACCGACATCGTCGCGCGCGGCATCGACATCTCCGACATCAGCCACGTCATCAACTACGACGTGCCCGAGAACCCCGAGGATTACGTCCACCGCATCGGCCGCACCGGTCGCGCGGGAGCGAGCGGCTACGCGCTCACGTTCGTGGGACCCGATGAGATCGTCCAGCTGCGCGAGATCGAGTACATGCTGGGCAAGCTGCTCCCTGCCGAGGACCTCGATGGCTTCGAGTACCGAGAAGGCCGCATCATCCCCTTCGCCGGACGCCCGGTCGTCAAGGTGAAGCGCTCGGTCTTTGGCGGCAAGGTCAGTGGGTCACGACGAGGCAGCCGCAGAATCTAGCGGATGACCATGGCGTCATCTACCGGTGACTTCCGTATCGAGACCTGCGCGAGCTCCGGTACGGGTAGACTCAGAGAATGATTCCCGAAGAGCCCTCACCAACAGCGACCCGTGTTCTGCGATTCGTCGAGCGCGCGCTCGATGCTTCCGCACTCGCCAACCGGCCGGAGCGCGTCGAGATGCTGATGCTCAACGTCGGTCTGCGCTGCGACGCTGCCTGCGCGCACTGCCATCACGCCTGCTCCCCCCACCGCACCGAGGTCATGTCCCGCGAGACGATGCTGGACGCAATCAAGCTGGCCGAGAAGATCCGCCCCGACCTCGTCGACATCACCGGCGGCGAGCCAGAGGTGTTCTCGGCGTTGCCGGAGCTGATTGCGCGGCTTCGTGACGCGGGACTCGCGGTCCGCGTGCGCACTAACTTGGTCGCGCTCGCGAGGCCCGAGCACGCCGATCTGCCCGCGCTGTTCGCGGCTCGCGGCGTGCAGGTGCTGGCATCACTGCCGGGGACCTCGGCCGCGGCGATCGACGCGCAGCGCGGCTCGGCATGGTGCGAGACGGCGCTTGCGGTGCTGCAGCGGCTGAATGCACTGGGATACGGGCACAGCGCCGATGCAGGCGGGTATGTGGGCCGTAACGAGGGCGACCACCTGACCGAGCCCTTGGTGCTGGATGTCGCGTACAACCCGCCCCCCGGCGAGATCTGCCGGCCTCAGGACGAACTCGCGGCCGAGTTCCGCGCTGCGCTGGAGCCGCTGGGCGTGCGCTTCGACTCGCTGTTGGCGATCAACAACGTTCCGGTCGGCCGCCTTCGAGCGCAACTCATGGCCGACGGCGGGCACTCCGAGAACACCTACGACGGCTATCTTCAGAGCCTCGCCGACGCCTTCAACCCCAGCGTGGTCGACGCCATGGCCTGCCGACACGGACTCGAGATCGCGTGGGACGGCACGCTCTGGGACTGCGACTTCAACCTCGCAGCCGGCATCTCGCCGGCCGCCGGACCGCGCACCGTCGCGGAGTTGCTGGCCGCCTCGGAACTCGGCGCGGCGGGCCTCGAGGAGGCGCTGGCATCACGTCGGATCGGATTCGGATCTCACTGCTACGCGTGCACCGCTGCGGCGGGCTCGAGTTGAGCGGGGGCACTCTCGTGACCCGGTCGGGACACACGCGATGAGCCGCTCCAGGAACCTGATCACGATGCTGACGCGCTTTCCGCGCCTCGGCGAGGTCAAGACGCGCCTCGTTCCGCCGCTGACGCCCGAGGTGGCGCTCGACCTACACGACCGCCTCACCCGGCACACGCTGCGCTCGATGCTCGCCGTCCAGGCGACCGGGGACGCGAAGTGCCAGGTACGTACCGACGCGGCGTTCACGCACGCTGCTCATGAGTGGCTCGGCGGCGGGTTCTCGACGCGCTACCAGGGCGAGGGCGACTTAGGCGACCGAATCAGAGTCGCTTTTGGCGACGGATTCTCGGCGGGGAAACGGAAGGTCGTGGTGGTCGGCAGTGACTGCCCGCGGCTGACCAGCGCGCACCTGCGAGACGCGCTCCGACGCCTCGACGGCGTCGACGTGGTGCTCGGCCCGGCGACCGATGGCGGCTACTACCTCATTGCGCTGCGCAAACAGTCCGCGAAACGAGCGGTGCCGTTCCTCTTCAGCAAGATCCCTTGGAGCACAGCAGAGGTGCTCGACGCCACCATCGAACTCGCCGAGAAGCACGACCTGTCATACGTACTGCTCGAGCCGCTTCCCGACGTCGACCGTGCCGAGGATCTCGCCGACGCCGAGCGGGTGTTGGGCGGCGACATCGGACCCACCGCGCGCGTCACAGCGGTGATGCCGGCGCTCGACGAGGCCG
This sequence comes from Coriobacteriia bacterium, assembly GCA_038249135.1. GTDB lineage: Bacteria > Actinomycetota > Coriobacteriia > Anaerosomatales > JAAXUF01 > JBBRWO01. The sequence continues at coordinate 8,605 of JBBRWO010000017.1, read as the reverse complement.
CGCTCGTGGGCGCTGCGGTGGCGGGAGCTTTGGCCGCTGGTGTCGATGAGGTGATCGTGGTCGATGGCGGGTCGCGCGACGACACATGCGCTGTTGCCTTGGCTGCGGGGGCCCGCGTGATCGAGTCGGCTCGCGGTCGCGCGCTGCAGATGAACGCCGGCGCCGCCGAGGTGACCGACGGCATCCTGCTGCTCACCCACGCCGACACGCGGCTCCCTCGGGAGGCAGCGGCCCTCGCACGTGAGGCGTCGGCGAAGCCTGGTGTGGTCGCGGGGGCGTTTACCTTCGCCGTGCCTTCGGAGACGCGCCATGCGCGATTGATCGGGACGGCGGGCCGACTCCGCCACCGCATAAGCGGCACGCCCTACGGCGATCAGGCGCTGTTCCTCTCGGCGAGGACGTTTCGCGATATGGGAGGGTACCCGGAGATTCCGACGATGGAAGACCTCGAGATCGTGCTTCGCCTGCGGCGACTCGGCACGGTTGTGGTGCTACCCCAGCGGGCCGAGACGTCCGCGCGCGTCTGGGAGGAACACGGACTGGTCGTTCCGACGCTGGTGAACCTGCTCGGGGTCGTCGCGTACCGGCTGGGCGTCAGCCCCGACCTGCTCGCGTCGTGGCGGCAGCGAATCGCATCTAGACGGCCTTAAGCCCGGAGTGTTGCCGACAGCCGCAGCGGATCGGTGACCAGCGCCAGCGCGTCGGCGATCGAGTTCACCACGATGTCCGAAGCCAGCACGCACGCGGTCGCGGCGCCCTCGCCGCCAATCACAGCGACTCCAACGGCCGCTGCCTGGAGCATGAGCACGTCGTTGCCGCCGTTCCCGATTGCGATGCAGCCGGCCGGGTCGAGCCCCTGGATGAACTCGCGTTTCGAGCGCGCTTCGTCGCCCGCCGGAATCACGTGCACCTCGATGCCGAGAAGCTCCCTCAGCTGCGGTGCCATTCCCCTCGCGTCGGCGGTCACGGCGACGACGTGGATGCGGTCGGAGAGCGCCGCGAGCATCTCGGGGACACCGAGTACCACGCGTCCGCCGACGACGATGGTTCCGTTCACGTCGAGCACGAGATGCTCGAGCTCGAGCGTGTCGCGCCCTGGAATCTCGACTCTGATCACGCTGACGCTCCTCCGTCGCGCTCGGCCTTCTCGGCGGCCCGACCGGCTCGCACCTTGTCGGCGCCCGGCTTGAGCGTACCCGCCAAGAGGAATCCGGCGAAGAAGAGGATCGCGGCGAGCATCTCGGCGAGGAAGAACATCGTGGTGTTACCGGACTTCGCGAGCCCGCCGCCGGACGCGATGACGAACGTCGCCGCAGCGATGAGCACATTGGCCCACATGCGATACGCGAACTCCTTCTTGCGCAGGAACCGGACGATCGAAAGTACGGCCGTGCCGAGCAGCACAAACGTCGCCGGGATCGTCAGCAGCATAGACATGACGCGCGGGTACGTCAGCGCGGTCCCGCCCAGCGCGGCATAGCTGGAGAGCTTAGGGTTGGCGAGCTCCTCGGCGATCAGCTGCGTCGTGAATACGCCAAAGGTGAACGCGGCAAAGCACACCGCGTTGTACGCGAGATAGATGCGCGACCAGATGGGCCGTCGCGCGACGAGTGCGAGGCTCCCCTGCGCGAGCACAGCGACCAGGGACGCGGATGCCAGCGCGTAAATGCGAAACATGACCGGATTCCATCCGCCGGAGAGCTGCATGGCAAACTCGAGGAATGCCGCCGCGGCGTACATCGCGAAACCGATGGTCCACCAGAGCTGATGGACCTTGCGGCGCTGGCGGTACTGCATCGCGAGGAGCACAGTGAACACGCCAACGAGCACGGCGGTCAGGAGAGGAAGGAGCCAGCTAGTCAATGCGGATTGCATCGTCAACCTCCATGCCGGGGAGTTCTGTCTTCGTGCAGATTACACCGCCGAGCGCATCGGCACGCTATGCAACGCAAAAGGCGCGCACACCGTGAGAGATGCACACGCCTTTTGGTACGAGTCATGCAGCAGTGCGAGCGAGTCCTAGTGGATCACGCCGTTCAGGTCCGTACGGACCTTGTTGTAGCCGCCCGCAGAAAAGACCGCGGTGCCGCCGAACACCGATGCGGTGTCCACGGAACTTCTGTGATTGACCAAGAAGGTCGAGGTCACGCCTGAGGGTCCTGTGACGGGAGCCCAGAGCAAGACTCCGCCGTTGGCGCCGACGAACGTACCTGCCGCCAGTGCGTCGGCAAGCGTATTTGCGACGGTGATGTGCGACTGGGATGCCGCATTCGTGTCGATTCCCCACTGTGAGATCTGAGTAGCCGCTGTGAAACGATCCGGAGCCGTGGCGATCCTCTCGGCGCCGGCGCTACCAACGTCGAGCGCGTTGAACACCGAGGTCGGGATGAACTTGGTGCTGCTGATCGCGTAGACATAGGCATCGACGAATCTGCCGCTGATCAGCGTTTTCGTGGGTGAAGGAACCGTCGTGTTTCCCGTCAGGATCAACGGCGCATTCCACGAATAACAGAAGCCGCTCGCGGCAAGTGCATCATAGAATGCCGCCGGATTCTGACCGTTGGCAACATAGACCTCCCAGCAGTGCACGCCGTACTTGGCGAAATACAGGGTGTCGAGGCGAGTCGCCACCTTGGCTGCGAGATCGTAGCGGTTCAAGCCGCTGATGCGCTCGATCGAGCCGCCTTTGCCCATGCGTGCCGAGAGGGCGGCGTAGACCGGTGCCGTGACCACGGCAGTGCCGCCGAGCACGTGGATTTTGACCTTACCGCCGTTCGCGTTGCGAATCGCGGTGATCGCGTTCACGGTCTCATTAGGCAGCTTGGCCGAGTAGGTCATCAGCAGCGGAGCCTGGTACCAGCCCGCGAGCGAGGCGGCAGAGAGCGAGTCGACGATCGCCTTGTCCTCGCCGCACACCACGATGATGTCGGTGACCTGTCCCCCATCGGTCGTCTTCTTCCAACGGGTCCCGTAGATGCTCTTGGCTGCGGCCACAGCCCCTGCGACACGGTTCGGACCCCAGATGCGCTCCAGCCCAGTCGTGCGAATGGTGCGGGGGGTAGCGCTGGCCAGCATTGTGTAGGCACCCTCAAGGCCAAAGTACGACGACACCTCGACCACAACGTCGGTCAGGCTCGCCGAGGCGGTCCATGTGGCACGAGCGTTCAAGTTGGTGTCGGATTGATCATCGAAGGTGGCGATGATGTGGTAATCGCTATCGTAGAGGGTGATGAATGTGTCGAGACCACCGGTCGTCTCGAAGGTATACATGTCTCCGGGAGTGCAGTGGATGGAGTAGGTGTCCCAGTCATCACCGAGTTGGCTGATGGTGTGCTCTTGGCTCAAAGGCAGCAGGCCATCGATGACCTGAGGGTTATCTTCGTCGGGCTCATAGATGTCGTCGGCGACCACAGCCAGTGAAGACGATGCGAGTTTCGCAGACGCGCCCTTCTTCATCGCGATCGCAGCGCGGTGTGCATCAACTGCTGCCCCCGCCCGCGGTGCTGCAAGAGCGCCTGCGGGTGTCAGCGCGGCAATGAGTGCCGCGCAGCATGCAATGCGTAAAACACGAGACATGAAACGACCTCCCCCGGTCAGTCCAGCTAGTGTGTGCAGGCTAACCCACCGAGGGCGCCGGCTCAAGTCAGTATGCGATCTACCAGAGCCTGTACTCACTGTCGCGCTCTTCCACCACGAGCGGAACGGCGAAGAGCTCACTGAGCCGCTCGCTCGTCATCAGCTCGACCTTTGGGCCGTCTGCGACGATCGCACTGTCACACAGCATCACCACGCGGTCGATCTGCGCGACCACGTCTTCGATGTGATGCGTTACCAGCACCAGCGAGCGCCCACTCGCCGCCAGGTCTCGAAGCGCTTGGCGGACGTGCCAGGCCGCATGCGGGTCGAGCCCGGCGCACGGCTCGTCGAGCACCAGGACCGAGGGATCGTGCACCAGCGCCCGTGCGAAGAGCACGCGCCGGGCCTCGCCGGTCGACAGCGTGGACATCATGCGCTCGCCTAGGTGCGCGGCACCCAGCTCGGTGAGCGACCGCTTGGCGGCATCGCGCTGCTCCGATGTGGGTGATATGTGATGTGGCACTCCGAGCGCCCCAAAGAAGCCGCCGAGGACCACCTCGCGCGCTGACAAAGACACATCGGCTTGCTCCTGCGCATCGGCCGAGACCACGCCGAGCAGCCGGCGCATCTCGAAGAGCGGCATTCGCTCCTGTCCGCGGAAGCGCACCGGCGCGGGATCGACCCACAGCGGCAGTATCTCGTTGGTGAGCAGCTTGATGAGCGTCGACTTGCCGGCGCCGTTGGGTCCGAGGATAGCGAGCCGCTCCCCTTCTGCGATGCGGAAGCGTTCGACGTGCAGGATGGCGTGACCATCCCGCATCACGGTGGCGTTCTCAAGCTCAAGCAGCGGTGAGCCGGTCTGGCCATCGCCCGCACCCGAAGCGTCGCTCGGCGTCATCGCATGGCCTCGTTTATGATCGCGAACCGCTCGTGATCCTCCCATACACCTGCTATGCGCAGGTAGCGCGGCGACAGTCCTTCTCGGCTAAAACCGGAGCGTTCGAGGACGGCGACAGACCTGGTGTTGCGCGGGATGACGTTCGCCTCGACTCGGTGAAGCGCCAGTTCCTCGAAAGCGATCCGCACTGTGCGCGCAACGGCCTCGGTCATGTAACCGCGCCCTGCGGCCTCCGGGGCCAACGCGTATCCCAGATGACAGCCCAGCATCGCCCCCCGGATGATGTTGCGAAGATTGGACACACCGATGATGCGCGCCGGGTCGTTCATTTCCGAGAAGGCGAGACACAGTGACGCCTGGCGCTGCACCTCCTCCGCCTGCAGACGAAGGCGCTCCGCGACCTGCGGGAGCGCCCAGTAGTCGGCCGGCCGAATGGGATCCCACGGGGCATGGAACTCGCGGCTCCGCAGCCCGAAATCACGCATCGCCGCGGCCTCATCAGGCCCGGCGACGCGCAGTACCAACCGTTGTGACTCCCAAACGTGCTCCACGCCTCTACTCTCTACCGAAGCCCATAAGCGGCGAAACAGTATCGGCGGCCATGTCGCGAACGATCATGGCGCGTGCGAGCGGATCAAGCGTGCCGAGCTGCTCGCGAACCGAGCTCTCGACCTCACTGATGCGTCCTGATCGCCTGCTCATCGCGCCACCGCCCATCACGGAGAGTCCGAGCAGGATGAAGAATCCACCGAACACCCACGTCCATACGCTGCGTCGACCGCGAAGCAATGAGAAGACGATCGTTCCGGCGCCCGCTCCTACCAATGACAGACCCAGCGCGTTGTCGACCGTCGGGTCGTCGGCATACTCACCGAATCTCTCCTGAAGTTCGTCCTTGCGCGCCCGAATCGCGTCCGTGCGTACCCGCATCTGATCCTTGAGTTCCTCTGAACGTACCCGCATTTGATCCCGTAGTTCGTCTGAGGTAAGCATGTGGTGCCTCCTTCTTTCCGTCACTACAGGTTCTTCCCGTCTGCCGCCACGCCCACACCGCGGTACTCAACAGAAGGTTGCGGGAATGACTGTAGCGGAGGCCCCGCACTCAGTGCAGCTCGTTCGTCACGTCATACGCGAAAGGTCGCCCATGCTCACCCAGATCGCCGAGAACTTCGCCGCAAGCGCGCTCTTCATCCTCGCCTACGTCACCGCGTGGTTCGCAGTGTCTCTGGCGCTGCATCGAAACGACGTCGCCGACGTAGCGTGGGGCCTCGGGCCGACGCTGCTCTCGTGGTGGCTCGTCCTTCGCCCCGGCTCGCCCAAAACGACCGCGCTTATCGTGGCAGCCGCTCTCATCACGGTGTGGGGCGTTCGCCTCGCGTGGCACATCGCGAAGCGCGGCTTCCGCCCGGGTGCCGGAGAGGACCCTCGCTACGCCGCCTGGCGCGCCGAGTGGAAGTACTTCACGGTGCGCTCCTACCTGCAGGTGTTTCTGCTGCAGGGATTCTTCATGCTGCTCGTCTCGGCGCCGGTGATCGTGCTCGCGTCATGGCCTGCGGGCGGTGCGCCGATTGCGCTCCTTACGGGAATGGCCGTATGGGTCGCCGGGTTCACGTTCGAGGCGATTGGCGACCATCAATTGGCCGAGTACCTCGCGGTACCGCGTGCCGAGAGACCCCCGGTGATGGATACCGGCCTGTGGGCATGGACGCGCCACCCCAACTACTTTGGCGAGACCGTGATGTGGTGGGGCCTGGCGATCGTCGCTCTCTCGGTCCCCTACGGCTGGCTCGCACTTATCAGCCCCCTCACTATCACGTGGCTGCTGGTGTCAGTCTCCGGGATTCCCCTGGTGGAACAGCGCCATTACGGCGAGCCCGCGTGGGACGAATACCGCGCACGAACCAGCGCGTTCCTGCCCAGACCTCCTGCCCCCCGCTGAGTGGTCGGTGATAGAGTGCCCTCAGAGGTATTCAGGGGCTGCGCCACACATTCCCGCATACGCGCTTCTGAGTAACCGCAGCACGGCCGCTACCCGTATCACCCATCTGAGAGGATCGAGCATGCCCTGGTCGAGCGAAGGCGACAACGTCAGCTTCAGCGGTCCGCTCGCGGATCTCATGGGAATCATCATGACCGCGTACGACCAGGACGTGGCCGAGGGCGTCTGCACCGCATCCGCCGGCGTGTATGTGACGGCAGCCGCCGTGGTCCTGCGTGAGGTGGTCATCGAGTCGCTCGAAGGTCATACCGAGGCCGCCGAGTTCCTCGAGTTCATGGAGGGAACGCTGCACGAGGAGGAGGACGGCACCGTGCAGATTTCCACGCTGCCCATGCTCGACCGCATCGCCGAGCACATCGATCACATCGCACTCGAGGGCTGGCTCGGCACCGCCACCATCCGTGAAGCGATCGCGGAGCTGTCCGTCTCCGCGTTCGCCTAGCCGCACGATCCCCGCCGAGATGCCCACCAAGTCAGTGCTCATTCGCGCCGGCGCAGCCGCCCTGGTCACCGCTGCAGTCGCAATGGGCGTTCTCGGCGCACTCGGGTCATCCGCCGCTCGAGCCGCGGGCGAATCGACACCACGAATCGCGATTGTCGTGCTGGCTCCGTACCTGAGGTTCTCGGATCTCTCCGCCACAGACACGCCCGAGCTCTGGAAACTCGCAGGGAGTGGGGCTCTCGGCGCCATGAACGCGCGAACTGCCGATCGCGACGAACCCAACACCGCGAGTGGCGCTCTGACCATCTCGGCGAGTCGCTGGGCGAGTATCCCGCTCACTGCTACGGCGAGGGCTAGCGACATCGTTTCCCTGCAGGCGCTCCAGGACGGCTCGCTCCTACAGCCGGTTCTCGGCTCGCTCGGCAGTGCCATCCAGAAAGCCGGAGGCCTGACCGCTGCGATCAGCACCGGACCGATTCGCGTCTCTCGACGGGAGCCTTCTCGGCGTCCGTCGGAGTTGGTCGCGATGGACACGCACGGCCACGTCGACTTGTCCCCCGCCGAGGGCACCCTGTCGGCGGCACGACGTGGGCGACCGACACCACGGAGCAGCGGTGCGGACGCGTCGTTCAGCCGGGTGGCGGGCCTCGCGCTGCGAAACTTCAGGGCGACCGATGCACCCGCGCTGCTGGTTGTGGATTCGCCAAGACTCGCTGCGGCGTCTGAATCCGCGCCGCTGGGCGCAGACGCGTCCGCAACTGAGCACCGCGCAGCCGTCCGAGAGCTCGACCGGGCGGTCGGTACGCTGAAGCGCATCGCCCCGGCGGGCACGACGATCGTGGTTCTGGCACCCGCGACGCACAAGGGGTGGTATCAGGTGCCGGAGTTCGGGCCCATCATCATCGATGGTCCGGGATTCGCCGGTGAGCTGTCATCCCCGTCCACTCACCGCGCCGGCCTCGTCACCAACCTCGACGTTGCGCCGACCGTCCTGGCCGGGCTGAGCATCGCACCCGCCGAGACGATGGTCGGCTCCGAGATGACCACGCGTGCCGTGGCCACTCCTGTCGCCGTCAGGCTCGCGGCCCTGGGCTCGGCCGATGCGAGTGTCGGCATCATCGACCAGTTGCGCGAGGCCTGGTTCATCCGGATGTTCTGCGCACTCGCTCTCGCGGTCATAGCTTTCGCCGTATGGGTGATTGCGCGGCGGCCAGACTCCGTCGGGGGCCGCTCGTTGGCCACGATGTTCGTTGTGCTCATGTGCGCGATCCCCTCGGCCGCTTGGCTGATGTTCGCCGTGCAGCGCTACCCTCAGTCGCTGGTTGCAGCAGGTGGCGGATTCGCGCTGGCGACTGCGGTGGTTGTCGCCGCGGTGCTCGGCGTGCGCTGGTATGGCTCCCGACGCTTCAGGTCGGCTGCGCAGGGCGCGTTGCTCGCGGGAGTCTCGGCGAGCGCGCTCACGTCGGTAGTCATCGTCGCGGACCAGTGGCTTACAGATCCGATGAGGACCGGGCTCTTCTCCTACTCGGTTCGCGCCGGTTGGCGCTACTACGGGATGGGGAACGAAGGTGCCGCGCTGCTGGTTGGGGCGTCGCTTGTCGGAATCGGCCTCGCGGTCGAAGTGCTCGCGGACTCGCGGTGGGCGGTTCAGGTGCGCCTTTGGGCGATACCGATCGTGGGCGCGGTGGTG
>JBBRWO010000016.1:0-28021 GCA_038249135.1 Coriobacteriia bacterium | reverse complement strand
GCAGCCGCGAAGGCCACCGTGTACGCACGAGGCGCGGCGAAGGCCGCCGCCAAGACCGACGCCGGCAAGAAGGCGGTGGGGTGGCTCAAGGCGCTCAAGGCCGAGGTAGTCGACGCCATGGGCCCACCGGACGACGAGGACTGACAACGATGCCCCGCAAACTCAGACCGCTCTTCGCCGACGACCTCGACCGTCTCTCGCCGGGCTGTTCGTCGTGCGCTTTCTGGGAGAGTGCCGGCGAGAGAGAACGTCGTTGTGGCTCGGTGTGCGACGTGGAAACGCAGCGTGCCTGGTATCGTCGCGTCACGGACGAATGGGGATCGTGCGGGCGCGTGGCCTTCGAGGACGACGAGGTGCTCGGCTTTGTGAAGTACGCGCCAAGTGGGTACTTCCCGCAGGCTGCAACATTCTCGGCGGCTCCGGAGGATCCGAGCGTGCCGATGCTGGCGTGTCTGCATATCGTCCCGGACGCGCTGCACCGCGGGTTGGGAACGCTGCTGCTGCGTGCGTGCATGAGTGACCTCGTCCAGCGCGGTGAGCGTCGGCTTGAGGCATTCGCCTACACCGACGAGATGGCCACTGTTGATGAGATGCCGATGCTGGGCATGCCGTTTCTATTGCGCAACGGATTCACCGTGGTGCGGCCTGACCTGCGGTATCCTCTGTTGCGGCTCGAACTCAAGTCGCTTGCCGTGTGGCAGGACAACCTTGAATCGATGCTGGAATCGCTGAGATTTCCGCTGCGCGTGCCCAGGCGGGCTCCCGCATCGTGGACCAACGAAAGGTAGTAGTCGTGATCGACGGCGTGTCGCTGTTCGCGCTGCCAGCCGAGCTGCCGGTGCTGTTCGATGATTCGCTCGAACGGTTCGAGATCGTCTATCCGGCCGCAGGCACACCCAGCTCCATGGTGCGCACCGACCGCGAAGCGCTTCTCGGCATGTGCGGCGGGCGCGTGGCACACATATCGCTGCAGCACAGCGCCTGATTGCATTGTTCTCCGGGCCCCGGAAGGGGTTTGGTTCCGTTCCGATCTTCGAGAAATTCCGAGGTCGATTTCGTGTCGACGTACATCGTCAAACACCCGCTACACTCGATGTGGCCGCCGCGCTCATCGGTCGTCGCGATTATTCTTGCGACGGTGCTGCTTGCTGCGGCCATGGTCGCTATAGGTATGGGATTTGCGCCCTACATTCATGTGACCGTCGACAACGTGCGGTTCGCGATGCCTTCGGGGACGACGATTGCGCAATTGTCAGCCAGTGGTCAGTTGCGGGCGAAACCGGGCGCGCTACTAGCCGTTGACGGAAGCGTCGTGCAGCGCGCCGGTGGATCCGCGGCGGTCATTGTCCGCAACGGCCTCTTGGTCGGGCCGGACCAGCGCCTCTACGACGGCGACGTGGTCGTGGGGACTGACGGCACCAGCACCGTGGAGCCAATCGACGTCACACGGGTGCCGATCCAGTTTGGCACGGACATCGAGGGCTCGGGCCCCGTCATGAGACTTGCTCAGCCGGGTTCCGTGGGTGTACGTGAACTCCGGGTCGGCCGTATCTCGGGCAAGACCAGCGCGGGCAAGGTCATCCTCCCCGCGAGCGACATGATCATCAGGCGCACCAGTCCTCGCCCTACCGAGAAGCTCGTAGCGCTTACCTTTGACGACGGTCCGTGGCCTGGCCAGACCAACCGCATTCTCGATATTCTCAAGCTCGAGGGCGTGCACGCCACGTTCTTCATGCTGGGTGGTCGCGTCAAGAACGCGCCCGGACTCGCAAAACGCGTCGCCGACGAAGGTCATCTCATCGGCAATCACACCCTGTCTCACTCGCTCCTCACCAAGGAGAAGCCCACGGAGGTCAGGCGTCAGATCGTCAGCGGGGCCGCGACGATTCGCTCGGCGACGGGCGTGCAGCCGGTGTGGTTCCGGCCCCCGTACGGCGCCATCAACGGCGACGTCTGGAAGCAGACCCGAGAGCTGCGGCTGAAGGTCGCCCTCTGGGACGTCGACACCAGGGACTGGAGTCGACCCGGGACAGCCAAGATCGTCACAACCGCCGAGAAGAACGCCAAACCCGGTTCGATCATCCTGATGCACGATGGCGGGACCGATCGCCGACAGACTATCGCGGCGCTGCCCACGATCATTCGCGATCTGAAGGCGCGGGGGTATGTCTTCGTGACGATGGAGGAGCTCGACGTCGCTCGGTAACCGCGGGCGCGAGTCTGCTGCGCCCGGGGTCCTTCGCTCTGGGTCCTTGATGGGGACCCGGGCGGCGCGGCGCTACACAGACGGTCCTGCAACGGGCGAGATGCTGTACAGTTCTAGTAGTAAGTCGTTGGCGGGGGCTGTCGGCGCGGGGAGACCGGAGGGATGTTGTGGTCGAGCTTCATCACGTCTATGTAGTGGTGTTTGGGATCACGGCGGTGCTCTCCCTGGTGGTGGCGTTGTTCGCCTGGCAGCAACGCAACGACTTCAACGCGACGGCTTTGACGGCACTCATGCTGGGAGTCACCCTCTGGTGCGGTGCCGAAGCCTTTCTGTGGTGGGCACCTTCGCTCGACCAGCAGAAGTTCTGGCTCGCGATGACATACCCTGGGGTCTTCGTTGTGGTCATGGCCCTGATCGTGTTTGCGTTTGAGATTGCCGGAATGGCCGAGTGGCGAACTCCCAAACGCATCCTGCTCGTCGCGATCGCGCCCGCAACGATGGCTGTCGTCGCCATGACGAATCCGGGCGGACTCGTCTACACGTCCTTCGTCGCCCAGCAGATGGGACCGCACACGCACTATGCCACGCAAGGCGGACCGCTCTTCCTACTCTACCTTGCGGTCACGTATGCGCTGCCCCTCAGCGCGTTCTATTTGATAGGGCGGACGTACCTTCGATCGTCTGGCACGAAACGGACGCAGTGCAGGTTGGTGCTGGCGGGGGCGGTTCTGCCGTTTGGTGTCAGCGTTGCAAACCAACTGCGTCCCCAGCAACTCGAGGGACTCGAGGCGATGGCGTTCTTCCTCACCGGCCTCATCTGGTTGTTCGCCTTGGCACGAGGTAGCTTGCTGGAATCGAATGAGCGTCTTGCCGTCCAGCTTGAAGAGGTCAACCTGCTGGCGAACGCGATGTATGATCTCGCAGCGCACGATCCGTCCAGGACCTCGTATGACCGTGACGCACTGAACGAGTCCCTCTCGCGGGAGGTGTCTCGATCACGGCGTACCGGGATGCCGTTCGCGCTTCTGGCCCTGGGCATCAATGACTTTGAGCAGATCGTCGAGTCGCTCTCTCCGAACGCGGGGGAGGCCGCCCTGGAACTGGTCGGGGAGACTCTGCTGGGCGGTTCCCGAGCAGTCGACATGGTGTGCCGCTACGTTGATCACGAGTTCTTGATCGTCATGCCCGCCACGGATATCGATGATGCCCTCAAGCGAGCCGAGGAGATGCGGACGCACGTCGACGAGCTGATTCTGCACTTCGATGGTCACAGCGTGCCGATAACCGCATCGATCGGGGTGTCAGCGTTTCCGCTTCACGGTGAGACCGACGCACAAGCCATCACCGCCGCAAGCAATGCATTGGCTGCGGCCCGTGAATCCGGCGGCGGCCGAACCGTCGCCGCCTGATTCACGGGTCCCGGGCGCTGCACAGCCTCACTCAGTTGCAGGCGTTCTTGCTCACCCGTATCACGCGGGACGGGGTCACCACGAGGTGGACCCGGGCGTCGTGGTCCTCGGCGGGGATCTCCTCTAGCAGCTGCTCGTCGAAGGCCACACCTATGCGCAGGCAGTTGGGGCGCAGGGTGGGCAGGAGGCGGTCGTAGTAGCCGCCACCGTAGCCAAGCCGCCGACCGCACTCGTCGAACGCCACGCCGGGTACGATGACGGCGTCGATGGAATCGCGGGCGGCTCGGGGGGCGTGCTCGCTTGGCTGCGCGAGGCCGAAGGGGCCCGCGATGAGCTCGAGTTCGTGCCCCACGAGGTGCATGCCGAGGACACCGGGAGCCTCGATGCGGGGGTAGGCCACGGCGGCGCCGCGAGCGCGGAGTCTCCAGATGGCCGGTGCGGGGTCGATCTCGCTGGGCAGCGCCGCATACGCGAGAACCACCCGTGCGATCTCGAGTTCCGGGAGTGCGAGTAGCGCGTGGGAGAGCGCTTGGGCGGCAAGGCGCCGCTCCGCGACGGCGACGTTGTCGCGGGCTTCTCGGGCACGAGCTCGTGCGGCGCACTTTGCCGCGGCGACATCTTCGGTGCTACTCACTACGCTACCCCCAACACCTGCATCCCCAAGAAGGCCACCGTCAGCGCGATGACCACCACTACCGTAGTCCATCCGATGGCGTTATACACGCGGCCGTTGACGTGCCGGCCCATGATCCTGCGATCGTTGATGATCACCATCATGAAGATGAGCAGGAACGGGAGCAAGACGCCGTTGACCGCCTGCGACATGACCATGATCGAGATGAGGGGCGCTTTGGGGACGAGCACCAACAGCGCGCCAAAGAAGATGACGAAGGTGTAGATGCCGTTGAAGACGGGTGCCTCGCTCCACGACTTGTCGATGCCGCGCTCGAACCCGAACGCTTCGGTGATCGCGTAGGACGCGGTCAGCGGCAGAACGAACGCCGCGAGCAGCGAGGCGCCAAAGAGGCCGATCGCGAACAGCGCGCCCGCATACTGACCTGCGACCGGGGCGAGGGCTTGGGCGGCCTTCTCGGCGGATGAGGCGGCGATGCCTCGGGGGAAGAGCACCGCGCCGGTGGTGACGATGATGAACCACGCGATGACGTTGGCAGCGATGGCCCCGCCGATCACGTCGATGCGGGTGTAGAGCAGGTCTTTGACGTTGACACCTTTGTCCACGATGTTGCTCTGCACGAAGAACTGCATCCACGGGGCGATGGTCGTGCCGATGGTCGCGATGACGATGAGCACGAACGCCGAGGTGGGGATGAAGGTGGGCACGAACGTGGCATGAATGACCGCGCCCCAGTCGGGCTTGGCCATGAACGCGGCGACCACGTAGGCGAGGAAGACGCTCGAGAGTACCAGCAGCATCTTCTCGACATTGCGGTAGCTGCCACGCACGACCAGCAGCCACACGACCACCGCTGCGATGGGCACCGAGATGTAGCGCGACACGCCAAAGATCTCGAGTGATGCCGCGATGCCAGCGAACTCGGCCACGGAGGTCGCGGCGTTGCTGGCGAGCAGACACGCCATCGCGAACAGCGTCGGCCGGATGCCGAAGCGCTCGCGGATGAGTGCAGCGAAGCCCTTGCCGGTGACCGCTCCCATGCGCGCGGCCATCTCCTGGACCACGACCAGCGAGAACGTCATCACGAGGATCATCCACAGCGTGGCGTAGCCATAGCTCGCGCCCGCCGCCGAGTAGGTCGCGATGCCACCGGCGTCGTTGCCGGCCGAGGCCGCGATGATGCCCGGACCGAGCGCGGCCAGAAGCGGCAGCATGCGCCACTTGCGGCTCTTGGGCGCCTGAGTGCTCGGCATCGTCATCCGGCGCGAGTCCCTACGCGCCTACGAAGTAGACGAGGACTATACCGGCGCCGAGAGCGAAGCCGAGGTAGACGACGGTTCCCAGCAGCATCATCGCCACAGAGAGCCCACTGGCCGAGAGTGGCTTGTCGGCGTCCATGCGACGACGCGCCCACTCGGTCACGACGACCCCCAGCACCATGAGCACGAGCAGCGAGAGTCCGGTTGCGATCGCGAAGGCACCGCTGATGCGCGGATCGACGCCAAGAACCTGGCCGAGCCCAAAGAGCGCGCCACCCATCAGCGCGCCCAGCACGAAGCCGAGGCCGCCATCGCGAAGGAAGTGGATGAGGAGGCTCGGGCGGTCCTCGAGCTCGGTCTCCTCGATCATCTCGGCGATGGCGCGGTGGGAGACGTCCTCGGCGGTGCGGAGGATGACGGGCAGCAGTACGAGTGCCGGGATGAGGAAGATCGCGTTCTCGCCGATTCCGGGGATCTGGGGCGCGCCCAGCACGACGACGAAGGCCACGAGCGCCCACACCATCAGCCAGGAGTTGCGGCGAAGCATCCACCACAGCATGCCGGTGACGGGGCCGCCGCGGTGATCTCCGGAGCCGGTTGCCAGCGCGAGGTCCTCGGCGGACTCCTCCTCGAGGACGTCGAGCGCGTCGTCGACGGTGACGATGCCGAGAAGCTTGCCAGTCTCGTCGGTGACGGGCATCGCGAGCAGGTCGTACTTGCTCATCTGCTCCGCGACGTCTTCCTGGTCGTCGTCGACGTGGGCGACGAAGAGATCACGTTTGGCGATCGATTCGATGGTGACATCGGGAGCGGCGAGCAGCAGATCGCGCAGCGAGATGACCCCGGCGAGGCGCTGATCGCCCTCGACCACATAGACGTAGTAGATGCTCTCGTGCTCGCCGGACTCGGCTCGCAGCTGTTCGATGACCTGCTCGACAGTCATGTCCTCGGTCACGGTGGTGACCTCGGGTGTCATGATGCCGCCGGCCGTCTTCTCCTTGTAGCCCAGCAGCGACCGGATCGCGCTCGACTCCTTGACGCCCATCAGCCGCAGCAGCGCCTCGGCCTTGTCGTAGGGGAGGTCGCCGATGATGTCGGCGGCGTCGTCGGGGTCCATCTCGGCGAGGAGGTCTGAGGCGCGGCGCTCGGAGAGGTCGTCGATGACGTCGGCCTGCAGGTCGTCCTCGAGCTCTGAGATCGTGTCGGCTGCCTGCTCGTTGTCGAGGTGCTCGAAGACCTTCGCACGCTGCGTCGGGTTGAGCTTCTCGAGGATGTCGGCGACGTCGGCCGGGTGCAGCTCGTGGAGACGCTTGTGCGTGACCGAGAGCTTCACCTGCGAGAGGTCGCGATCCAGCAGGTCCATGTAGTTCCACGCGATGATGTTCTCGGCGAGCTCGCTGCCGATGAGCTTCGCCGCGCCAGCGACGGCGCGCTCGAGCGCAGGGTGGATGCCGCGCAGGATGCCGCGCGTGCCGACTTCCGCGCCCAGAAGGCGGAGCTGGTTGCGGGACTCGGAGAGCTTGAGGTCGTTGACGCGCACGACCTTCATGCCCTGCGTGTCGACGATCTGCTTGCTCATGAGGTCGCGATAGAGCAGGACCTCGTCGGGCTGCAGGTAGCTGAAGCGGATGTCGGGCGCGGCGACGTTGAGGCGCACGGCATCGCCGTCGAACTCGCCGACGAACTTGCGCCACGACAGCATGAACGGCGTCTTGTCGGGACCTTGGAACGCGAGCGACGTCACGCGTGGAAAGACCTCGCCCGTGGCGATCGCGATATCTGAGATGGTGCCGATCTCTTCTCCGGTGGCGTCGACAACCGGCTTGCCCAGCATCTGGGACAGGTAGATCATGGTGCTCTCCCTCCCTTCCGGGGCCCGTGCGCGGCGGCTTCATCGGCCGGACACGAGCGGCAGACCCGGTGGGTCGTTGTGGCGGTGCGCATCCCCGAGGCGCCCGCCGACAATCGTCGGGAGGTACCTCGAGGCCTAAGTACTGTGGGGTTTCACGTAGGCCCTTGTCTTCCGGTTACAGGTTTGACGGCATAAGAAAACCCCTGTGTCCGAGTGCGGACCAGGGGCAGCGATGGCGTGGGTTGGCACACCGTGAGAGGACGCGGCCCACCTCTCGGCGGGCACGGTTCATCTCGGCTCGCTGCTCACATCCCTGGTCGTTGGATTTGGCACTGTCCGACGTAGGGCGCGCGACGCGTGGTGTCGTCGACGCGGTGGGGTCGTGCCCCACCCGCAGTGTCGGTCGCTTGCGCGCCGGACCGCAATGCCCAGCCACCTTAGCCTTCGCCTTAAGCCGGCGAGGGCTGTTCTACCCATTGGCGTCTCTCGACATTTCCGGGCAGTGGCCTGTGTTCGAACAGGAGCCGCACCATAACGAACGGAGCAGATCTCCTCATGCTGTCAAAGTGCCGGGCGTGCCCAGCGGACGAATCGTACACCGTCGCAGGTAGTAGGGGCAAATGATGAGAGGCGAGCGTCTATCGTGGTCGCTCGGGGGCGGGTTGCTGGTGGTCATCCGAACGTTCCAGTCGTGGTCGCTCGCCCTCGCACACACTATCCACATGCTCACGATCCGCGCGTGGCACGGACATTGCGTATGTGCCGACAGGGAAGGCAACCGCCGGAGGGCCAATGCGAATCATGAGCACGCACAGAAGGTTGGTGGCATCGATCCTTGCGATCGGGCTGCTCGCTGTTGCGCTCACATTCGTGTGTTCCGAAGGCGTTCACTTCTTTTCAAACATGGGCAGCGACTGCGCGACCATGTCGCATGCCGACGGCGTTACGGCTGTTGTCGGCTCGGAATCAGGCCGGGCGCTTCTCTCCGGGATGTTGGCCGTTGTCGCTGTATTCGCTGCGTTCGTCTTCTGGTTCGACGCGCCCATGCGGCTTGTCCCGATCAGCACAGCGCCAGGTCTCCCGCCCGACCCTCTGTATGGGCGACTTAGGCTCTGAGATTCCCTCGTCCGTCATCGGCTCTCGCTGGTGACGCGCTCTCCACGCGCGATGGTCACTCCGGCCATCCCTGGACCACGTAGCGCTGCCGAGACATCCGGTCTCGGCAGGAACAGCCCGGCTGAGGCCGAGCTCCTCGAGAGGAATCGAAATGACCATCCGAAACAACAAGGTACTCGTCTCAACCGCAGTTGCAGCCGCGATCGTGGCGTCGCTCGCCGTGCCATCGATGGCTCTGGCTTCTACCAGTGACACCGTCGCTCCGTCCGCGGGCGCGACGACCGCATCGCCGTCGGTACGCACCGCCGGCGGCGTCGGCTTCCTGCGCGCAGGGGTCGCTACGTTCGTCGGCTTCGAAGTGCGCTCCACCGGCCCGGCGATGCCTGGCGAAGACCATCAGCCCGCTAGCGGGAAGCTCACGCTCATGGCGGCTGATGGCACGAGGTTCTCGGCGACGATCGATCATGTGCATGCCCACGCTGCCGGGGAAGTGCACTTTGGCGGCACCATCGCTCGTTCGCAAGACGCGAACCTCGTCGGCAAGTTCGTCCACGTGGTGGTAGTCGACGGCGGCACTCCTGGGCGCGGCGGCGACCGCATCTCGGTGGTCATCAGCGACACACCCATGCATGAGGCCGGCGTGCTTGCGCCAGTGACCCGTGGCGACCTGATGGTTCGCACCCGCTAGTCCGAGAAGCTCCCCGGGTGTGGCTGATGGTGATTGTGTATCGGGCCGTCAGCCGCACCCGCCCCGCACAAGCACTCAAGAAGACATGCACGACCCTGTCGATTCATACGGACCCTGAGAGAGAACCCATGACGACTCACAAGCACAAGCAGAACCAGAACCAGAAGCACAGGCACGGAGCACATGCCGGCAAGCAGCCGGTCACGCCGCCGAGTAGGCGCCCATCGCCCAGTAGCGTTCGCTCCAACGCGAAGCAGTATCTGATCGTGGCCGGCCTGGCCGCAGCAGCATTCTTCGGCGCGTATACGATCTCGAACGCGGTGAATGGAACGCCGGCTTCGGTGCCGGGCGCGGAGACTGCTGCCTCAGGTTCACCCGTGGTGACAGGTGCGCCCCCGATTGCCACGACAACCGCACCGACCAACCAGTCAGCCGCTCCCGCAGAGGGTGCCGCAGTCATCGAGAACGGCGTCCAGAAGATCTCCGTCGAGGTAGGGTTCGAATACTCACCGAGCGTGATCCGCCTCAAGGCCGGAGTTCCGGCGGAGATCACCTTCGGGGAAGGGCAGGGTTGCACCGCGGTCGTCCAGTCCCAGCAGCTCGGGTTCGAGGAGGACCTCAGCACGGGCGCGAAGACCGTGAAGTTGCAGGGGCTGCAGCCCGGCACCTACGGTTTTGCGTGCGGTATGGACATGGTGCGGGGGCAGATCATCGTTTCATAGGACGGTTGCGCTGCAGAGGCCAGCAGTCAGCTATTCCCTGCGCGGGTGCTAACGCCCGGCGTTCAGCCATTGCGATGAATAGGGACATTCCGCGCGATCGGGATTCGCTGATCGAGCTCAGGACCATTCCAGAACCTCGTGAGAGTGGTGTATCAGAGTGATAGCATGGAGCGCTTGCAGTCGAACCGGTTCGTCGGCGCTTCGGATTCAACATGCGCGAGACGGTTAAGCGGGTCAGGACTCAGTAAGGAGTGGGCTCTTGGGTGTCATTCCCGCGTTGCGGGCACGCAGCAACGAGCTGGTCCAGCGCGGTGGAGCCATCCTTCGGGACGCACCCGTGCGGTCGGCCCGTTTCGTGAGGGAACACAGGGATCTGCGCAGCATCATCATTGCATGGGCGACGTTGTACCTTTTGTTCGGGGACGGAATGGGCTTCCGTGTACCAATGGATGGCGCCCGGGGTCTGGTACTGTTCGGCCAGCTCATGACCATCGGGCTTGCGGCGTATGCGCTCTTCATTGATGGCGGCACACGGTACTCGATTGTCCGTCTCGCTCCACGGCGAATCCCGTTCGTTGTTGCGTTTCTGGTGCTAGACGCTACGGCCTCGCTCTTGGGCGTGGCTTTTGGAGCGCCCGTTCACTTGGCGGCGGCCGTTTTGCAACCGATTACCCTTGCTGCGTGGATAGTGCTCGGGGCGGCGCTCGTGCAACGACACCGCGAGAAGCTCGAGGCGGACATGACCACGGTTCTGGTTGGCACTGGGGTGGTGCAGGGGGTCGTCGGTCTGGTCCAGGTGGTTTTCGGCTACGTCGGCCCTGGCAGAATCATCTTGCCCTGGATGCTCCACCTGCAGAGCCTTCACGAAGCCCGTGTATTCAGCCGGGCATCAGGCCTATACCTCGGAGCGAATGCATTTTCTCTATTCGGAACGCTCTTGTTCGCGTGGGGATGCTTCGCGAACGCATCAAAGAAACAGCGGATTATCCTGGTGGCGGTCGGCACCTTTATCGTCCTTTCGGGATCATCGAGATCGGCCTTGGTCGCAGTGGTTGCTGTTCTCGTCGCATGGATCTTCTTGCATCGCCGAGAGGCATTCGCTGCACCTCTCGTCACGATGGGCAGTACAGCCATAGCGGTCATCGCGACGGGCGTCGTCGTCATGTTCACGTCTTTTGGCCACAGACTCGTCGAACGGGTCAGCTCAGTGGTGAACGGAGCAATCGGACGGGGCGCTGTGGACCCGGATGTGGGGGCCCGCTTTATCGGTTGGAGCCGTGTGCTCAAGTTCGTGCAGACTCATCCATCGGGCACGCTTACGCCCCCGAGCCGTGTGCTTGGTCTCATAGATAGTGACTACATGTACGTGCTCGCACATGGCGGGTGGTTGCTTTTGGGTAGTTTCATCGCCGCGCTCATCGAACTTCTCGTTCAGGCTTGGCGAAGCAGCACACCGGCGGCGTTCCGCGCTCTCGTGCTGGTCGTTGCGCTCACCGGCATTTCGCAGTACTCATCCGGATACGTCCCGACCGCCGCGATACTGTGGCTCTTGATCGGCACGCTTCTGTGGGACAGCCCTACCGCTTCCGAGCTGTAATCCGGGCTCAACAGAAGTTGCGATAAGATACTGCCTTCGGAGACGCATCCCGATTGCGCGTGAGCCAAGTTTGGTGGCGGGCGCGCGGGTCGCTTGAGAGACCGTGCACGTAAGCGCACCACCAGTTATGCGAATGGAGAACGCCGTATGGTTTCCAGAAATACGAATGATCGTGAGTCCAGGCGAACAGCCCCCATGTCTCACGCGAGGCGGCCAGAACGGGCGATCCTGAAGAGGAGGGCGGCCCGGAAGCGGGGGTGGGTCATCGCAGGGGTCTCACTGTTGACGCTTCTGATTGTTACGGCCATCGCCGCGGCGATGTATTACTCGTGGGCCATGAAGAAGACTGCCGTGGCCATTCAGCCGGATAGCCAGACCCGCACTTAAGTCGACGCGGTGCTTGAGCAGCCAAAGGCCGAGCAGAAATTCGAGTACATCGTTTTGCTCGGCGACGATCGGCGCCCGGGACAGAAGCGTGCGAGGACGGACACCATTATCCTCGTCGGCATCGAGCGAGCCACGGGTAATATCAACATGTTGTCGATCCCGCGCGACACGCGTACCGAGGTGCCAGGCTACGGCGTGACGAAGATCAACCATGCAGGAGCCTATGGCGGGCCCGCTCTCAGCATTAAGACGATCAGCAAGTTCAGCGGGGTGCCGATCAGCCATTACGTCCGCACCGATTTTGTTGGGCTCGCGAAACTCATCGACCTGATGGGCGGCGTGACCGTTACCGACGGGATTGGTCCGGTCCAGCATCTGGATGGCAGGCTCGCCGTGTCCTTCATGCGACAGCGTCACAAGTACGCGTCGGGCGATTTTAAGCGGATGGACAACCAACAGCGTGTCCTGCTCGTGCTTGCCAAGAAGCTGCGGAGCCCTTCGACCGTTACCGCGATTCCGGGCATCATGGATGCGCTATCCGGTCACCTTGATACGGATATGTCCGTCGGCTACATGCAGAAACTCGTCGGTCAGACGCGCGGGCGCCCGATCAAGAGCTACGTTCTAACCGGAAAAACACAGACAATCGACCACGTCTCGTACGTCATCATCGATTCTGCCGAGAAGAATCGGGTGTTCAAGGCCTTCATGGCAGGGCAGCTCCCGGCAGCGAAGAACTAGCGCAATGCTCGGTCGTTGGGGTCGTCCGCCGTCAGGATTATGGAGTCGATGATTTCCGCGACCTTGCGCGCTGCCGCGCGCCATGAATGCCCCGTGACCGCAGCGGCTCGTCCCGCCTCGCCCATCCGTGTCCGTGCGTGCGGGTCTTCGGCCAACCGTGCGACTGCCAGTGCGAGGGCCGTTGCATCGCCCGCCGGGACGATTAGCCCGCACTCACACGAGCGCGCGATCTCGCTGAGGCCCGGCATGTCGGACACGACGATAGGGACGCCCGCCGCCATCGACTCGTAGAGTTTGACGGGAGAGAGCCCGCTCCGCGCGTGCTGGGCGGAATCCTTCATCACCAAGGCCGTGAGGGCGTTTGAAACAAGCCGCGCGGCATCCGCATAGGGGATTGCGCCGAGATACCGCACCCGACCGCCAGCCGCCGCCGCCTCGACATCGGCTCTGAGGGCGCCGTCACCGGCGATGACGAGCGGGACGTCCTCCGGCCACGCTGATTCCTCGGTCGCAGCGAGCATGGTTGTGACGCCCTGCCAGGCCGATAGGGCGCCGACGAACACCGCGTACCGAGTCGGCGTTCCGGCAACCGTCTCGAGACCCGGCCGGAAGAGGTCGGTGTTGGCTCCGTTCCCGACGATTCGAGTATCTTGACGCCCTGTTTCGCGATCCACCCAGGCGGCGAGCTCGGGGGTCACGGCGATTACGGCGTTGGCGTTTCGGAACTGCGACCTTTGCCAGGAGTTGAAGACCACGCGCCCCGGGCGCGCAGCCGGCCATGCCGCGTAGAGGTCTTCGTAGGGACCGTTGCACTCCTGGATCACAGGAATGTGGGCCGCCCTGACGCTGCGAGCGGTCGGAAGGGCCAGGAAGTGGGCTCTGATGTAGACAGCATCGAAGTCCCTAAGCCGGCTGATTAGATTCCGTTGGATTCGCCGGAACTCCAGAAGGCGGGCGAGGATGCCGGGTGATGCGTCGGGTCCATACTCGGGTTCGAAGAGCGTGACGCTCCAACCGAGTTCTCTGAGTCCATTCACGATCTCGTTCACGTGTGCGTGCGCCGCCTGACCCTCGCGCGTGGCTTGGAGCGTGAGGTATGCAATGCGGCGCGTCACGATGACTCCCTTGTGTTCGGTTGGTCCAGCCCCCGGGTGAGCTCCTCGGCCAGTCGTCGGAATCGTTTCTCGGGGTCGAACTGCTCTCGTGCCCATCTCGCACTATCAGTGTCGGGTGCAAGCTCGCCGGCGGCATGGCGCCCGACGAGTTCGGTTACCACACGGATAAGTTCATCCACGTCACCAAACGGCACATGGATCGTGTGTTCCAGAGGTCGCGAGTAGATCACCGGTCGGCCGAACAGCAGTCCCTCGACAGCGGTGCCGCCGACCGAGTCGTACTCGACCATTCTCACGATGCACGATGAGTTGGCATACAGAGAGGCGGGGTCGTCGACCCAGCCGGTGAAGGTCACGTTTTCGGGAATATCGACAGCCCAGCAGCCACTGCCGCCCATGACGACGAAACGCGCCCCCGGGACTGTCCGAGCGGTTCTGAGGATTTGAACGCCACCATAGAAGTCGGACCGTGCATCCGGGACGTAGGTGAGGACGGTGAAGCCCTCGGGCAGGGGCGGTAGCACGCTTGGGGCCGCAACCGGTGCCCACGCGAAGTCCACGAGGGTCGCATCCACGCCGATCGTAGCGAGGTCGCGCTGTAACGGCCTCGATCCCGCCATGTGGCGCCCACGCGCCGCCATGCGGCGGAACCTGCGGGTGTCGCAGCCGCTCTGTATCTCCTCGACCGTGCGCTGTACGTCGCTACCTATCCAATAGTAGATCGTCTGGTGCTTCTTCCCGAGCATGTCGACAAACGCAAAGGCGGCGTCCAGCGCCTGGCCACGCCATGTAGCGGCTCCCGGCCGGAAGCCAACACGCACGATGACGTCAGCGAACAGCAATGCTCGCCATGCGGCCAATCTGCCGACGTCTCTTGGTCGATCGAGCGCAGCGACCTGGACAGCTAAACCTGCATGCCGGGCAAGCCCCTTTGCCAGGATTCGAGACCAGTGCCCCTGACCAGTGAGTACGATCCGGGGGGCGCTCATGCGTGTGCCCCTTCAGTGGGCTGCAGAGTGGCGGCCATGCGCAGGTACCAGGCACCGGTCACGATCGACATACTCGTCCAAGTGGCCGATAGCACGACAATCGTCAGTAGCGGGCCGCCAAACATGTAGCCAACTCCCAGCGCCACCGCACGCAGGGCCAGGTCGGCGAGAGTGAGCCGGAATGCGATCTTGAGGTTGCCCGTCACCGCCGGGACATACGTGAACGGCGCGATCACGAACGACGCGAGAAGCGCGGGCGACAGGATCGCCGTGTAGACACCGGCCACTCGCCACTCCGGTCCAAAGACCAAGGCGAACAGCGCTGGTGCGAAGATGGCCACAAGCACGGCGGCCGGGGCACCGGTGAGCGCCAACAAGCGCATCGATTTTCTGATGCGCTCAGACAGAAGTGCCCCCGATTCGCGCACGTCGGACACCCAGCGGTAGAAGACTTGCGCGATCGACTGGCCGAGGAAGCTGGCAGGGATTCGCGCGGCTCGTGATGAAAGACTGAACTGCCCGGTGGCGGCCACGCCGAACGCTGTAGCGAAGAGGGCGGCGAAGCCTGCTTCTCGGAGACCGTCCAGGAGTGCATGGGGCGCGTTGACCAGCGGGAAGTCCTTGTGGATGACGGCGAGCCCGCGAAGGTCGGAGATACCCAGTCCGCGCAGGCTCTTTGAGAGGCCTGGTCCGACTACGAGCACCGCCATTACCGCCGAGAGAACCTGCCCTATCGTCCAGCCGAGAGCAAGTCCCGCGGCATTCGGCATCACGTATCCGGCAGCGACCGAAGCGACGGCGACCCCGGCGGCCTGGACGATGCGCAACAGGCTCAAACCGGTGAACATGTCATGACGCGTATACCAATAACCCAAAGACTGTGAGACGCCCATGGCGGCAATCGAAACCGGTGCGAGGGCGAGCAGGAGACCGAGACCTCGCACGGATGCGGCCCCGATAACGAAATATCCCAAAATGGAAGCAAGCGCCGCGAGGGTGACCGCGCCAGCCAGGACGAACAGGGACACGGCCACAACGCCAGCGGCCTCGTCATCACCGTCCGGCAGGACAGCGGCAAGTTCGTAGCGACCTGAGCCAACGATCGAGATGGCCATCACCACCGCAAACCACACGGCGTAGACGCCGAAGGCCGCCGGGGTGAACAGCCGAGTGAGCCACGGCGTGACAATGAGGGGAAGCGCCTGCGCCACAAGAGTCGCACCGGACATCGTAGCCGCAGAGCGGGCGACTCTAGATGAGGCGAGACGGCGTCCGTGTTCCCAGAGGCGCTTCACGTAATCCTTCCAGAGCAGCCGTTCGGTGCCGCGCCGCTGCTGGGCCGGTCCGCTATTGGGGACTTGATATGCGCCTATACTATACTGCTTCTCTTGCGAAAGCCGTTCGCTGGTCCCACCCTAGCCGCTGGTAAACGCGTGGGATCTTCCGCCTCTTTGCCAAAAGGAGTCGCACGCCGTGCCACGAATGCTGGTCGCCACGACTGTCACGATGACAATGGAGGCGTTCCTTCTTCCTCATGTGAAACATCTGAGGAATCTGGGGTGGACTGTGGATGGGATGTCGTCGGAAATCACGGCTTCATCGGCGTGCGTGGATGCCTTCGATGCCGTTCACGAGGTTGATTGGTCGAGACGGCCTCTGAGCCTCGCCAATATCCGAGCGGTCAAGCAGGTCGCCGATGTCGTTCGTTCAGGCGGTTACGACATCGTGCACGTTCACACGCCGGTTGCCTCCTTTGTGACCCGGTACGCGCTGCATCGATTTTCGGGTCCGGGTTCTCCGCATGTAATCTACACTGCGCACGGATTCCACTTTTCGCTCGACAGATCTGCGCGCGCCAACGCCGTCTTCGGCACACTCGAACGTCTTGCCGGCCGGTGGACGGATCGGCTCGTGGTGATCAACGAGCAGGATGAAGAGCAGGCGCGGTCTCTCGGAATCGTCGCGTCGAGCGCAGTGCTCCGAGTACCGGGCGTGGGAATCGATCCGGACGTCTGGGACAGAGCCGCGATTTCGCTTGCGGCCATGGCAGCGGCTGCTCAGGATGTCGGCGTCTTGCCGGGCGAGCGGCATATAGTCTGTGTCGGTGAGTTCAATCCGGGGAAGCGACAGGCGGACGTCGTGAAGGCGTTCTCGGCAGCGCGGCTCGCGGGCGCCCGTCTCATCTTCTTGGGAGAGGGTCCGGAGCGGGGTGCGTGCGAGGTACTGGCGGACCGTCTGGGGATAGCCGGGCTCGTCACCTTCGCCGGTCAGCGTTTGGATGTGCGTGAGGTGTTGGCTGGAGCCGCGATGCTCGTGCATGCCTCGGAACGAGAGGGCCTTCCGCGTTCGGTCATGGAGGCGATGAGCCTCGGCGCTCCCGTTGTGGCTGTCAGCGCGCGCGGTACCAGCGATCTGCTCGCGGATGGTCGTGGGCTCCTCGTTCCCGTCGGCGACACTGCCGCACTTGCCACTGCTATGCAGAAGGCGTTTGTTGATTCTGCGCTTGTCGCATCGCTCACCGCTCGAGCGCGTGCTTATGTCGTCAGCGATCTCTCGCTGTCGCATGTTTTGGCGATGATGGACGAACTGTATTCGAGCGTTATGGCCGAACGTGAAGAGGCCGGCCAGTGAAGCGGATCTTTGATGTTGCGGTTGCGCTCACACTCCTGGTGCTGCTGTCGCCGTTGCTGATGCTGCTCGGCATCCTCGCGTGGTTATCGACAGGCGCACCGCTCTTCATCCAAGTGCGTCCCGGTCTGCACGGCGAGCCGTTCTCGATGGTCAAGTTCTCCACGATGACACGGGCGCGTGGTGCAGACGGCTTCTTACTGGGGGACGACGGACGCCTGACTCGGCTCGGGAGGGTGATGAGGCGCTATAGCCTCGACGAACTACCGGAGTTGTGGAACGTTCTCAGAGGCCAGATGAGCTTCGTTGGGCCCAGGCCGCTACTCATGGACTATCTGGATCTCTACACCCCCGAGCAGGCGCGTCGCCACGATGTGCGCCCCGGGATCACCGGGTGGGCGCAGGTGAGCGGACGAAATCTCATTCCATGGGCCGAGCGGTTCAGGCTCGACGTGTGGTACGTGGATAATCAGAGCATCAGACTCGACGCGCGCATACTGTGGATGACGGTATGGAGTGTGATCGGCGGCAAGGGAGTGAACGAACCCGGGCATGCAAGCATGACGAGGTTCACGGGCATCGGCGGGAGTGCCGGCCTGACCTCCGAGAAGGACAAGGAGTCATCGCAATGAGGTACGTCGTGATAGGGGCAGGAGGGCACTCGCGCGAAGTCGCTGATCTTCTGAGCATCCTCGGTCACGAGATCGTCGCCTTCCAAGATGACTACGTGGTGGGGTCCCACGTGACGAGCGGTGCTCCCATCTTGGCCGACGTAGCCGGAATCGAGTTCGAGGCGGGGGTCATCGCGATCGGTGATGCTCGCGGACGTCGCGAGAAGTTCCTCGCGCTGCGAGAAGCGTGTGCGATGCCTGCACTGGTGCATCCACGGGCCTCGGTCAGCCCCCATGCACGTATCAGTGACGGATGCCAAGTGATGCAATTCGTGATGGTGAGTGCCGGGGCACGTGTCGGAGTGGCTACCATTCTGAATGTGGGTTGTTCCGTGGCGCATGATTCCCTGGTGGGAGAGTACGTTCACGTTGCTCCGGGGTGTAGAATCTCCGGCGGCTGTGTTGTCGGCGATGGCACGCTCCTTGGCGCGAACTCAGTGCTGCTACCGGGCGTGACCGTCGGGGCAGGCTGTACCATTGGAGCTGGAGCCGTCGTTACGCGGGACGTGCCGGATGGAGCCGTATACGTTGGCGTTCCCGCGAGGCAGATTCGGATTCAGGAGGAGAGCGGGTGGTAGCTCAGTGACGGTTGATGCGCGAACGC
Source organism: Coriobacteriia bacterium (assembly GCA_038249135.1). Taxonomy (GTDB): domain Bacteria; phylum Actinomycetota; class Coriobacteriia; order Anaerosomatales; family JAAXUF01; genus JBBRWO01. The sequence goes on along the minus strand of JBBRWO010000016.1, from coordinate 9,403 downwards.
AGCGGGACGCAGGGGAACCATCCCGCGTTGAGCCCGCTTGGCCCTTCTTCGCAGAAGATGAGATTGCAGCCGTCGAGCGGGTGCTTCGCTCTGGTCGCGTGAATTACTGGGGTGGTGGCGAGGGCCGCGCCTTTGAGGCCGAGTACGCCGACTACCTTGGTGTCTCTGATGCCATTGCCGTCGCGAACGGCACGGTCGCCCTTGAGTCAGCTCTTCGCGCTTTAGGTGTGGGGCCGGGAGACGACGTGATCGTTCCGTCGCGGACCTTCATCGCGACTGCGAGCGCCGTCGTGGCGGTGGGTGCCCGTCCGGTCGTTGCTGACGTCGACGCAGACAGCCAGTGCCTCACGGCCAAGACCGTCGTCGCGGCGCTGACCCCCGACACCCGCGCTGTCATCCCCGTGCATCACGGTGGCTGGCCATGTGACATGGATGCGATCATGCGGCTGGCGAACGACCGGGGCCTCAAAGTGATCGAGGATTGCGCCCAGGCGCACGGAGCTCGTTGGGAGGGCAAGCCTGTCGGTTCATTCGGCCATGCTGCCGCGTTCTCGTTCTGCACGGACAAGATTCTGTCGACGTGTGGCGAGGGTGGACTCGTGGCCACGAACGACGGCGATGTTGCGCGTAGGGCGCGGGAGTACAAGGATCACGGCAAGAGCCTCAAGGCGCTTCAAGCTGCCGAGGAAGCAGGAACTCCCGGATTCAAATGGCTGCACGACAGCTTTGGGACGAACTGGCGGATGACCGAGATTCAGGCAGCGGTGGGTCGGCTGCAGTTGAGGAAGCTCGACGACTGGGTGGCTCGGAGGCGCGAGAACGCGGCGACGTTCGAAAGAATGCTCTCAGATAATCCGGCGTTGCGCCTCGTCTGTCCTCGTGATGAGGTATTTCACGCCTACTATCGCTACTATGTGTTCTTGCGTCCCGAAGTCCTCAAGGTCGGCTGGACTCGTGACCGCATCTTAGGCGAACTGATCGCCGCAGATGTTCGCTCTGGAATCGGGACGTGCCCCGAGATTTACCGAGAGAAGGCATTTACGAATGCCGGCTTTGCGCCGCGAGAGCGTTTGCCGGTGGCCAAGGAAGTAGGGCAGACCTCGCTCGCGTTGCTTGTTCATCCGACCATGAGCCGGCACGATGTCGAGGCTGCTGCGTCCGTTCTGATTGATATTCTTAGTTCCGCGACCGAGGACGGCACACTCTGAAACTCGAGACCCAGCATGGAAGCCCGAATGACGGCCGCGAAGGATTTCTTCGCGGGCCCATGTCAACGGTGCTCCCCTCGATAAGCCTTGATGCCCTCGTTGTGCTCGTGGCGGTTCTGGCTGCATATCTGATGCGCTTTGAGGGCGCGATATCCAGTCAGTTCAGCGGCTATCTCATTCTCGTGCTTGTGATGTTCGAGGTCTTGTTCATTGTCTCGTTCGCGATCGGCAGGCTCTACACTCATGTCCTGAGATACGCCGGCGTCGGGATGTACATGAGCCTGGCATCGTGCGTAGTGATCGTCGATGCACTCGTGCTTGGGTTCGACCTTATGTACACATCACTCACGGGCGCCCGGCTGGTTCCGATCGGTGTCGTGATAATGATTGGCGTTCTCACCTTCATCGGTGCGGCGGCATGGCGTAGCACTGCCCGCACGGCCGCATATCTCGGCTCATCTCGTTCGCAGCGCGGTGGGCTGAAGACCCTGATCATCGGTGCTGGCGATGCGGGATCGCTTCTGCTCAGAGATATCCAGAGCCAACCGGACCTCGGCCTCGAGATTGTGGGCTTTCTCGACGACGATCCGCGCAAGATCGGACGCAGTATCGGTTCGATCACCGTACTCGACAACATCGATGCGCTGAGCACTATCGTCGAGAAACAAAAGATCGGCGAGGTCTTTGTTGCGATACCGAGCGCATCTGCGAACCGGCGACGCGAGGTACTCGACATCTGCGCGGCAGAGGAGCTGAGGACGCGGGTCGTGGCCAGCCCTGTGGCCGGGTCTGCCGGGTTGCGGCTCGCGGACCTCAAGAGCGTCAGTTTTGAGGACCTGCTCGGGCGTGAGCCTGTCAGGATAGACACCGCGCGGATCACGAGCCAGATGCGCGACAAGGTGGTCGCGATAACAGGCGCGGCCGGTTCGATCGGCAGGGAGCTGGCGCGACAGGTCATCTCGGCCGACCCGGCGCGTGTGCTGCTCGTGGACATCGACGAGAGTCGGCTCTACGAGACATATCTGGAACTCTCGGCCATCAGCAGCACGGCTCCGGTCATGTGTCTGTGCGACATTCGCGATACGAGGCGACTCAACAACCTGTTCATGCGTGAAAAGCCGAGTGTCGTGCTGCACTCCGCGGCGTATAAGCATGTGCCGATGATGGAACTGGTTCCGGAAGAGGCGATTCGGACCAATATCGGCGGTACGGCGAACGTCATCCGCTCAGCGATCGACTGCGGTGCTGAGCGATTCGTTCTGATCTCCACAGATAAGGCCGTGGAGCCGCGCAACATCATGGGCCTGACGAAGTGTGTGGCCGAGATGATCATGCTCAACGCCGTACAAAGCGATCTGGATGTCTGCGCGGTCCGCTTTGGCAACGTGCTCGGCAGTCGAGGCAGCGTGGTACCTATCTTCGAAGAGCAGATCCGTCGCGGAGGGCCGCTGAAGGTCACTCACGCCGATGCCACACGGTATTTCATGACGATTCCTGAGGCGGCTGGACTGGTTCTCGAGGCCAGCGCGCTCAGTTCTGGCGGTGAGATATTCGTGTTGGACATGGGGGAGCCTGTCAAGATCATCGAGCTCGCACGGAAGATGATCGCACTCAACGACTGTCGCGTGTCTATCGACGTCATCGGGCTGCGTCCCGGGGAGAAATTGCACGAGGTTCTCACGTACGAGCACGAGTCACTCGTGACCACCGCGAGCGATAGGATCCTCCGTCTGGACGCGGTGCAAACCGTGGGCGTGGACCTTGCCGAGCAGGTCGAACATCTTGTCGAAGCGGCCCAGGGGGATGACTACCGTGAGATGCTGGAGGCACTGCTCGCCATCGTGCCCAGTGCCACGTGGGTCAGGGGCATCGACGCGTTCAAAGGCGCCCAAGGCCCGTCGTAAGTGACGGCACCCCGGCGGTTGCCGATGGCTTCGCGGAACCTGTTCGCCGATGTGCGGCGCGTTCGTTGCGCGCTATTCCCCTCGCGCCGCCAGCCAGGCCTCCGCGAACTGCGCCCAGCCGTCGCCACGCTCGCCTTCGAGTCGCACGATCGTCTCGGCGGCGTGGTGGGGGAGAGCCTCAAGCAGTCGCGGGCTGTCAAAGGCGTTGGCGACCAGCGCGGTGACGCTGACTGAGGTCGACATCGACAGGTCGGTCGCAGAGTCACCGATTGCGGCGGCCTGATCTGCAGTGAGTCCGCGGTCGACGAGGTCGAGAGCGATAGCTTGCGCCTTGCTGGTCCCCGCAGGCACCAGGTGATACGCATGAATCGCCTCGAGGCAGGCCAGCCCGTGGGCCGGCGGGTGGACCAGCCCGTTGTCGAGTATCTCGACCGGTAGCGTCAGCGTATTCAGTACCGCCTGCGCCTCGGCGCACGACACACAGCCGCGCAGTAGGTGCGTGGCTTCTCGGTTGTGATGCCATGGCGTGTGATATTCGAGCCGCCCGGGGAACGCTTCCTGCAATGCAATCAGCGCGCCGGAGTCCCGGATCGCGTCGTACGGCGTCTCGCCCTGGCCGAGAAGCCCGTCGGGCCACGCCCCGGTGTTGTAGCTGATGGTGCGACCGGGGCCGGCCCCTTGCACGCGCACGCAGCCCATCTCGGCGAGGAAGTCGCTCCAGCCGAGAAGTCGCGCGAGCTCGGTGAGCTGGACGCGAGTGCGACCGGAGATGGGCACGACCGTGAGGCCTGCTCGGCGAAGCGCGACGATCGCTTCGGCCGTCGTGGTCGACGGGGCGCCGGCCGCATCCGAGAGGAGCGTGCCTCCGGGGGCCAGCAGCGTGCCGTCGAGGTCGGTGTAGAGCACCTCGACGCGGGTGAGCGCGGCGAGAGCCTCGGACGATTCAGTGAGGAGCGGTGTGTTCATCATGGTGCGATGATACCGCTGCCGGCGGAGTCGCGCGTCGGACGCGGTCCGCTCGGGACCAACAATCTCGCCCGTTGAGCGGCTCACCTCTCGCAAACGCGACCGTCGTCGCGGTATAACATGAGCACGCTGCGCAATGCTCGTCTTTCCAGTCCGCGCGGTCCATATAAGGAGCCACACCATGAACGACGCCTTCGAGCTGCCATTCCCGCAGTATCGATGCCCACAGTGCGGCAAGGATCTCCCGCTTGGCGAAGCACGCATGACCGTCACCTGCGCGTCTCACACGCAGAGTGAGCCTGTCGAATTCGCCGTGCGTAAGGCCATCGACGCCGACCGCAACGAGGTCGCGCTGCTGTGCGAACGTGCGCTGGGCGAGACCGACGTCGACGTCTTCGGCAAAGCCTTCGACGTGCTGTCCGGTGTGAACCTCATCGCCGAGTCGGACGGCGCACTCGTCGGCCTGCTCTCCCTCGCAATCGATCGCGGCGAGCTCGCCGTGGTGCTGCTGAGCGTCTACCCGGACTTCCAGGGCAAGCGCGTGGGATCGTCCCTGCTCGCCGCGGCAGATCAGTTCGCAGCCAAGCGCGGGCTGCCCTTCATGCGCGTCGCCGTCACCAACGACGACATCCCGCAGCTCTACTTCTATCAGCGTCACGGCTTCTCTATCTATGAAGTCGCCGTAGGCGATGTCGCCGACCGCTTTGGCTCGGCAACCCCCGGCTTCTCGGGTATTCCCGTCCGAGACGAGATCCGCCTTCGCCGCGCCGTGTGCGCCAGCTAGTAACCGCCGGCTACGATTGCCGCATGAAAAGGAAACTCGCATGATCCGCACTACCCGCACCTCCCGAAGCAGCCGCATCGTCACGCTCGCGTTGGTCGCGATGCTCGCCTTCGCCACGCTCTCCGGCTGCACCACGCCCGGTGAGACCGCCGCCGCCAAGCCCGGCGTCCCCGCCGAGAAGCCCGTCGCCATCAAGCTGGGCACGCTCGCCACGGAGGATTCGCTCCCACTCTGGGTCGCCGAGAAGATGGGCTACTTCGCCACAGAAGGAATTCCCAGCGTCGAGATCGTGAGCTTCCAGTCCGCGCAGGAGCGCGACGTCGCCTTTGCCTCAGGCGCCATCGACGGCTTCATGGGCGACATGATCGCCAGCGCGAATCTCGAAGCGGGTGGCGCGAAGAACTCCATCGCCACCATCATGCCCGGCGACGACACCAAGGCCGCGGCCAATCTGTCGCAGACCGTGCTCGTCATCTCCGACGACTATCTCGCCAAGACCGGCGGCATCGCAACCAAGGACGCCGTGCTCGCTGCGTGGGACCTCGCCGTCAACGACATCAACAAGGCACCCGATGCGTACCGCGAGCTCTTGGTTGAGAAGGCGCGTCTGCCCAAGTCGCTCGCCGCCACGTACAAGGTGAATGTGTATCCGATGGCGCAACTGCCGACGACTGAGCGTGTCGATGCAATCCTTGGGTGGATGAAGTCCAAGGGGTACCTCAAGGGCGAAGTGACCGCAGCCGACCTGCTCCCGGCCGAGATGTAGTCGGCGTGGCAGCCCTCTCCTTCAATCAGGTCTCGCTGACGTACGAGGGCTCGGACCGTCAGGTCCAGGCACTCGACCGCCTGACGCTCGAGGTCGCCGACGGAGAATCGGTCGCCATCATCGGTCCGAGCGGCTGCGGCAAGTCGACGCTCCTGCTGCTCGCAGCGGGGCTGCTCACGCCTGACGCCACCGCTGCTGCCGCCGGCAGTCGCGCATCGGCCGCACCAGTCGGTCCCGCTGACACCGGCGCCGGCAGCGTAGCCGTCGCTGGCGCGCCGGTCGTCGGTCCGCGCCGCGAAACCGCGCTCATCCTGCAGGACTTCGGCCTGCTCCCGTGGAAGACCGTCGCCGAGAACGCCGGCCTCGGGCTCCAGATCCGGGGCTTCGGACGCAGCCTCGTGCGTGAGCGCGCAACGACCGCCCTCGAGCGCGTGGGGCTCGCCGAGTTCGCTGCGGCCTATCCGACCGAGCTTTCCGGCGGCATGCGCCAGCGACTCGCGCTCGCCCGTGCGGTCGCGCTCGACGCGGATCTGCTGCTGATGGACGAGCCGCTCTCGGCGCTCGACGCGCTCAAGCGCGAGGAGTTGCAGGGCGTCCTGCTCGAGCTCTGGCAGCGCCGAGGTCACACGTCGGTGCTGGTCACGCACTCGATCGAGGAGGCGGTGTTCCTGGGCCAGCGAGTCGTGGTCATGACGCCGCGGCCGGGTCGCGTCGCCGCAATCGTCGATAACCCCGGCGCCGGCACCGTCGATTACCGCGCCAGCGACGAGTTCTTCGCTCGCTGCACCCATCTGCGCGCGTTACTGGCCGAGGAGGGTGCGCTGTGAGCGGCGACACCTCCCGTCGGACCAGCGCCGCTGCCGGCACGAGCGCAGCCGCCCGCCGCCGTGGCCCACGGACCGGCATCCGCAAGCTCCTCGGCTACGCCGGAGCCGTCGTGGTCCTGCTGCTGGGGTGGGCGGCTGTATCCGCAGCGGTCGGTTCGCCCGCGCTGCCGGGGCCGGTGATCGCGATCGAGACGTTCATCGAGCAGTGGCCCGCGATATGGCCTGAGATGCTGATCAGCCTCTGGCGGGTCGTCATCGCGATGACGCTGGGGACGGCGTTCGCGGTGCCGCTCGGCTTGATGCTTGGCCGTTCCCCGCGGGCAGATTCCGTGTTCGCACCGCTGATCTACATCACCTACCCGATTCCCAAGGTCGTGTTCCTGCCGGTACTGATGGTGCTGCTCGGCCTGGGCAACGCGCCCAAGATCGTGCTGATCGCGATCATCGTGTTCTTCCAGATACTCGTGACCGCGCGCGACGCGTCCAAGGCCGTGCCCGAGCCCAGCGTCTTGTCGGTTCGCTCGCTGGGCGCGTCGCGCTGGGACGTCTATCGCCACGTTGTGGTCCCCGCCGCGCTGCCCGACATTTTCACGGCGCTTCGAATCGGCACGGGCACCGCCATCGCCGTGCTCTTCCTCGCCGAGTCAATCGCCGGCTCGAGCGGCATCGGCTACTACATCGTCGACGCGTGGGGCCGCATCGACTATCCGGCGATGTTCGCCGGGATCATCGGCATGGGGCTTCTCGGCGTGATGCTGTACGAGGCGATGGACGCGGTGGAAGTCTGGGCGACTCGCTGGCGCCGGGCCGGGAGCTAGGGGCTCTTCGATCCCTTCCCGTCGCTTGAACCCGATTCTCGGGAACAACTCCTACGTGCATGCGTTACTTGCGGTTAGCGGTTATAGTACGTTTAACGCATACTGATACTCGCAAGTGGCGCCGCACGACTTCTCTGTTCATCGGCTCGGGAGGATTCACATGCGTAGGAGCAGATTTGCGCTCGTGACACTGTTCGTCGTGGCGTTACTAATGCTTGCAGGGTGTGGTTCGAAGACGGCGACCACGCCGACCGACTCCACAAAGCCCGTCACCCCCAAGGCAGGCCCCGAGGTCAAGTTTGGGTCATACATCGACTCAGAGGGCTCGATTCTGGGAGCGATGGTCGTGCAGATGCTCGAGGCCAACGGCATCACGGTCGTCGACAAGACCAAGTTTGGCACCCCGGACGTCGTTCGCAAGGCATATCTCCAGGGCGACCTGAGCGGTGCGATCGACTACACCGGCAGCGGCGCATTCTACGTCGGGCCCGAGACCGACCCGGTCTGGAGCGACCCGATCAAGGGCTACGAGATGGTCAAGGCCAAGGATCTCGCTGCGAACAAGGTCGTGTGGACCACGCCCGCTCCAGCGAACAACACCGAGTCGATCGCGATGACCAAGGAGTTCGCGGACAAGAACAACATCAAGACGATGGAGGACTTCGCGGCCTATGTGAAAAAGGGCGGCGAGGTGAAGCTCATCGGCGCACAGGTGTGGATGGACAATCCGCTGGGCCTGAAGGGCTATGAGAAGGCCTACGGATTCACGATGAAGAACGACCAGCTCATCGGGCTCTCCAACGGCGTGACCTCGGAGTTCATCAAGGCGCTCGCCAACGGCACCAACGGCGCTAATGCCGCTGAGGTCTATGCGACCGATGGCGGATTGGCCGATCTGGGTCTCGTCGTCCTGACAGACAGCAAGAGCGTCCCGCCGGTCTACGCACCGACGCCGGTCTTTCGCGAGGAGATCATCACGGCGTATCCGGAGATCGAATCGATCCTCGCGCCGGTGTTCAAGACGCTCACGATCGAGAAGCTGCAGGCGCTGAACAAGTCCGTCGCCATCGACGGCAAGGATCCCAAGGTCGTCGCCACGGAGTACCTGACTGCCGGCGGCTTCCTCAAGTAGCATGTGGGGCGCTCCGTGCGCCTCCACCGGAAAGTGAGCGGCGTGGACGAAGGCGTCCGAGACACGAAGTCACAGGCGAGGGTCGTCGCGGTTGCGGGCAGTCTGCTCGGGATCGCGACGATCTTCGCTCCTTCGTTTGTCGCCTTTCGGCCCAACCGCATCGTGAACGGTGTGCCCGAGTCCGCCATCAACGCGCTCGGCATATGGGGCTGGGTGCTGCTGGCGATGATGGTCGCCGCCGCAGGACTATCGGTGGTGCCGATCCCGTACCGCTGGCGTGGCCTGATCGTCGGGCTGCTCGGTGGGGGTGCGGCGGTCGTGGCCACGTGGCGAGTCGGCGTCGAGGCGGTCGCCTACCTGGCCGAGAAGGGTGACGTCGCCCGGCTTTCGCTGGGTGGCGCGTTCTGGATCCTGCTGCTGGCTGCGTACCTCGTGGTATTCGCCGCGAGCGCATGGACGCCACCGGGATGGTCTCGGCTGCTGGTGTCGTATCTGCCGGTGGTGGGCGTGCTGCTGTTGCTCATGAGCGGCTCGCTGGCCTCGCTCTCGATCATGCGCGAGTACGAGAACAACTCACTCGAGTTCTGGGCGCAACTGAGGTTGCAGCTGCTCTACGTGTTGGGCGCGACCTCGCTGGGCTTCGTCATCGGCATGCCGCTGGGGCTCATCGCCGCGCGGCGCCCGTCCACCGAGCCTGCGATCTTCACCACGCTCAACATCCTCGAAGTGCTGCCGGTGCTCGCGTTCATCGGCCTGCTGAACCCGATTCTCACCGGGCTCTCCGAGAGGATCCCGCTGCTCGCGACTCTCAACGTGCGCGGGGTGGGTTGGGCGCCAGTGCTCATCGTGCTCACGGACTACGCGATGTATCCCATCGCCCGCAACTCCTACACCGCGATGACCACGCTCGATCCGGCCGTGCTCGACGCGGGCCGAGGCGTGGGCATGAAGCGCTTCCGACTGCTCTTCGAGGTCGAGCTCCCCATGGCGGCTCCGGT
>JBBRWO010000015.1:0-28202 GCA_038249135.1 Coriobacteriia bacterium | reverse complement strand
TCTGGATGAACCTGCAGCGCGACACCGATCTGGCAGAGGCGCGCAGCCGCCTTAGACCCGACCTCATGCGGGTGCGCACCATCTCCGATACAGGCTGGGATGTGTCGCGCGCGGGCGACGAGGAGAGCTGGCGCCACTGGATGCGGACAACCACCCCTGCCGACCTTCTGTCCGAGGCCCTGGCCGACGGAACCGGCCGCGTGTCACCCGACCTCACCGTCGTACCCGGCATCGCACCGAATCGGCTCCAAGCGCTCGCGAATGGTACCAATCGCTTCACCTCGGCAGATGATGCCGTGCTCTCGGCGGCGTTCGGGACCTCGCCCGGCTACTGGCTGCGCGCCCAGGCCATCGCCGATGCCGCATCTGGTATAGATGCCGATAAGCCTGAGATGAGTTCTGCCGAACGTATTCGCGATGCGCTTGCTCGCATCGAAGTCGAGGAAGACGTCCGCGTGCTCTATGCGGTCGAGTCGGGCAGTCGTGCCTGGGACTTCGCATCAGCGGACTCGGACTACGATGTCCGCTTCATCTACGCCCACCGACCCGAGTGGTACCTGACGACCCAGCGACGCACCGATGTCATCGAGCGACCCATCAGGAACGAACTCGATGTCAGCGGCTGGGATCTGCCCAAGGCGTTGGGCCTCCTCGGCAAGTCGAACCCACCGCTGCTCGAATGGCTGCGCTCGCCGATCGTCTACGTGGAGAGCGGCACATTGGCCGAGCGGATGCGCGACCTGGCAGACCGCTTCGCGTCACCAAGCGCATGCCTGTATCACTACCTCCACATGGCCGAGCGCAACTGCCGAGAGTACCTGCAGGGCGAAGAGGTCTGGCTCAAGAAGCACTTCTATGTTCTGCGGCCGGTGTTGGTGTGCAGGTGGATCGAAACCCGCGGCAGCATCCCTCCGGTCGAGTTCGAGGAGCTGACGGAGGAAGTATTGCCCCCGCAGCTGCGCCCGTCGGTGGCCGACCTCCTCGTGCGAAAGCGCGCCGGCGAGGAGCTGACGCGTGGCCCGCGCATACCCGCAGTCAGTGAGTTCCTAGCCGAGGAGATCGTCCGGCTCGGCGAAGTCGCCCGGAACCAGAAACGTCCAGAGCCGCCAGACCGAGACGAGCTCGACGTCGTCATGCGAGCGGTTCTGCGCGAGACGTGGGCCGTGTCCTGCTGAAAGTCCCCACCGGAGGAGTCCCGATGAGCGCAAGAGCCGCCCGCCCCGACGCTGACCAAGAGCCGCACGCGGTGCGCCTCGCGCTGGCTCGAGAGATCGCCCGGATCGTCTCGGCGCGTGGGCTGACGCAAGGCGAAGCCGCGGAGTTGTTGGGGACTGCCCAGCCAAGGGTTTCTGCGCTGATGAGCGGGAACGTTGAAGGCTTTTCGCTGGACCGACTCGTGAGGTACCTGAACCTGCTCGGCGAGGACATCCACATCGTGGTGCTGCCCAAGCCGCCCGAGCGGGAGCATGCACACACGTGGGTGATCAACCCGGCGGCCAGCACCAGCGCGGGAGGACTGGCACATGCGTAGACGGTTCGAGCCGGAGCCTGCCGGCCGCATGCTGCAGTCGCGGTTCCTCGACGACTACGAACTGACTGCCGAGGAGTTCGCGGTGGCGATTCGTGTTCCCGCCGAGCGGGCGGAGCGTCTGCTCGCCGGCCTCGAGCCACTCGATGCGGATATGGCCTTGCGGCTCGCGAAGCTGTTCGGGGGATCTGCTGACGGCTGGCTGGAGAGGAACGCCTACACCCCGGATCTTCTGCACGCGACGCCTTTCAAGTCAAAAGAGGTTGCCGAGGCGACGGCCGCAGTTCTCGGCGAGCGCCGGGGTGTCGTCGAGATCACCAAGGAAGACCTCAGGAAGCCGGTCCACAACAACGAGGTCAATCGCCACGTGCGGGATTGCCTGCTGAAGAACTCAGGTCAGGGCATGTCGGTGTGGGATGTCGGCACCTACCTGCGGAACGAGGCCGACATGACCGCCTATCTGGAAGCCGCCGCCGATGATGGCGATTGCGAGCTGATCGCCGTGGCCGTGGCCGATGTGATGAAGGCCATGACCGAGAAGACCACGGTCGAGTACCTGCGCGCCACCAGGCAGATCAAGCAGTGAAGGTGACCGTCGACATCCCAGACGATCTGCTCACCGCAGCGAAAGAGCTGGCGTGTCGGCTCGGGTGGTCGCTCGACCGGCTCTGCTACGAGGCATTGCGCGAGTATGTCGCGGCGAGCACAGTGGGCCGAGTTGCCGAGGGTACGGGTGTTGCGCCTGAAGGACCGTCTTCAGCCGACATCCTGAGCAGTCGTGGGTCACTTCGTGGTATCGACACGAGTGTGCCTCGCGGGGATGGCGGGCTATAGGGGACGACCTAGGCTCCTTCATGCGTTCATCAAGAAGACCCGGGCGACTCCGGAACGTGAACTGCCTGGGTCCGTCGAACAAGTGCATCACCCCAGCTCGTCAACGGGTATCGTACTGAGTGAGGCGCACCGTCCAAAGTCCATGCGCAGCACTCTAGACAGAGAAGGGCATCGGCTTGAACGCGGATTCAATCCCTGAGGATCGACCAATCACGGAGACGGAAGCTGCCCTCGTCAGTTGGCTGTTGCTCAATGCTCAGATGGGCGGCGACACGGCGGCGCGCTCCAGCTCGGTCGACGATCTGAGGGTAGTGAGTCGTTGCAGCTGCGGCTGCAACAGTGTCGAGTTCGTCGAGAACGGACAGGGCTCAGGCGCCTTTCCGATTGCCAGTGCATACGGCACCACTGCAGATGGTGTGGTCGCCGCTCTCATAGTCTGGGAACGCAAGGGCGCGGTCTCAGGACTGGAGTTCTGTGAACTGGACGAACCAGTTCGCTCGCTGCCGCTGATCGACACGCTGACGATGATGGCTCCCTTCTAGCAAGCGGTAGGACTGGGGGGTCTCATGTCACCGAAAGAAACGGGGAGTCAGCGCTGGCTTCAAATCGTCGCGATCGTCGCAGGGGTGCTCGTTCTCGCGATGGCTGCGACCGTGTTCCTTGTACTCACAGGAATCATCGCTGAACCGGAGACGGTTATCGAGAACATCGTCAGGATGTTGCTCGGACAGCAGCGTGTTCTCGACGCCGATGTAGCCGCCTGCCTGACTACAGTTTGCACGGCGACACCGTCGTCAGACGTTGTCATATTCCAGCGAACGCCTTCCCCGGCGGCACCTGGGGCTCGACTCCTCTGCATCTCGCCAGATAGAGCACCTCATCGCCGGCGGCGAGCGATGAAGAAGGTATGTCTCATCGCGTGACTCAGCAATTATCTATCAGGCGTCAGCATCATCCACGCACGGCTACTTCGAGGACAGCTCATGAACGCAAGCCGAACGGCGTACGACATCGTCGACCTGATCGTGTGGAGTGGTACGGGAAATACCCGTCACGTTGCTGACCGCATCGCGGATTCCGCTCGATCGCAGGGCGCGAGTGCGCATGTCCTGAGGATGGAGTCCTCGGCCGATGGGGCTTCTTCACCGAGCCGGCTTCTCGGTTTGCTCGCGCCGACTCACGGGTTCACGGCCCCCTGGCCTCTGGTCAAGGCTGCCATCACGCAACCGAATGTGCGCGGGACTGATGTGTTCGTACTTGTCACCCGCGGCGGCACCCGGATCGCGGGCAGAACGCTCGCGGGGTTTGAGGGCACGGCGGCCTATATACCAGCCGCCATCCTCGCTATTCGGGGAGCCCGGGTTCGCGGCGTCGGTGCCATTGACATGCCTCTGAACTGGACCGTCGTTGTCCCCGCTGCTGGACCCCGTGATGTCTCTGAAATTGTCGCCCGAGGAGACAGGCAAGTCGACGAGTTCTCTGGCCGCGTCCTCAGCGGCCAGGCCGCTTTCCAGGGGGTCGCGCAACTCGTAGTCGGCACATTGATTCTACCGTTGTCGCTGGGATACATGCTCATCGCACGGCTGATGCTCGGAAAGCTCTTCTTCGCCGACGAGCGCTGCACTTCTTGCGGGACGTGTGAAAAGCACTGCCCGCAAGGCGCCGTGCATCTTCGCGGTTCTGCGCGGCGTCCCTATTGGACTTACCACTGCCAAAACTGCATGCGCTGCATGTCGAACTGCCCGACTGATGCGATTCAGGGTGGGCAAGCGTGGTTGCTGCTCTACGTGTGGCTCATTTCGCTGCCGGTGGCCGCAATCGCAGCCACCAAGGTGACGAGTGCCTTCGGGGTGACGGGCGGCCTGACGGGCGCTGTCGTCAGGCTGGTATCGGGATACATCTGGATTGTGATTGCCGTCTGGGTGACCTACGGGGTTCTGTGGGCAGGCCTACTCGTCCCGGGCCTTCGATTCCTTCTCGCACGGGCGACCTTCACTCGGCTTTATCGTCGCTATCGCGGGCCGCAAAACCGCGACTGATTGAGGTGCCGGCGGGGGCGTCGAGCGGGCGGCATTAGATAGAATCAACCAGCTTGGCGTTGGCTCCGCTCATGCCCACCACGCGATACCGGGGACCTGCCGCGCCGTTGAACCATTCCTCGCCAAGGCCCTTTCCGTCGGACTGGCCTTCGCCAAGGCTTCTGGGCAGACACTCACGTGCGACGCATGTCGCGCGGGAGAATCTCAGGGTCAGAAGGGCGCCTTGGCCGGATCGTAGTACCACAACTCGCGCGCGATCTTCCCTTTTGATATCTCAAGAACGGTGACTCCACTGACCTGAGCGAGACGGCCGGTGCCAACCCGTGTGCCGTTCGCGGTCCACTCCACAACCGCGAAGTCCCGGCCGATCCGCGTGTGCTCGATCGTGAGATTGAAGGCCGGTGTGGCGAGCAAGGAGTCCATCGCGGCCTTGATCGCTTCGGCCCCTTTGTAGGTCCTGCCTGCCGCAGAATCTTGGAGTACAGCATCGCTTGCATAGAGTGGGACGAGGTCAACGACGTCCTTGGTGCTGTCACTCCCTGCGTAGACCTTCGTGTACGAATCGACCACATCTGAAACAGATCGTGCGCCGCGACCGTCGAACCACATTCCGGCGAAGAAGAGTCCGGCAACGATGACCACGGTCATAATCGCCGCATAGGGCCACTTGCGACCCCACACGCTGGGCTTCTGGTCACTCATCAACGGCCTCCGCTCCGGACGGGCTCACATGCTCTGTCTCCTTAATGCCCGTTTTTACCTGCATCACATCTCATCAGCCTGCGATGGGACGCCTCGCCCCGCTGACTGGAGCACCCGCCGAGAGTGGTAGTCAGCGCATCCAGCGGAACGACACAAGGTAAACTGACCGGACGGCATATCGGCGTCCGCTGATGCGCACGAGGTTCGCCGCACGTGCAGTAACTGTGGGGATGTTGGCGAGAGGGGCTCGAGATGACGAGCTACATCGATCCGCCCAAACGCATGCCCGTTCTCTTGCGTCTTGGCACGTGGGTGGCGGAGCGAAAGACCGGTAAGCCACTCCTGATTGCGCGAATCCTGGCGTGGTACCCCAAGGCGGCTATCGGCGCTGGCGTACTGGAGAGTCTCGTCGCGCATCAGGACGGCAAGGCGACTGCAAGACTGCTGAAGCTTGTGCGGATGCAGGTGTCGTTCACTGCCTCTTGCCCGTTCTGCATCGACATGAACTCGGCAGAGCTTGTCGGTGCCGGTATCACTGGCGGCGAGATTGAGGCCCTGCAAAGACAGGGTGCGTCGGGTGAGGTGGAGAGCTTCAGCCGTGACGAGGCGCTTGCCTTACGCTATGCGCGTGCGCTCACCGCAACTCCCGTGAGTATGGATTCCCAGTTGTTGTGCGAGCTGCTGGAGACGTTCTCGGAACGAGAGCTGGTTGTCCTCGCCAGTACGATCGCGCAGGTGAACTTCTGGACCCGCCTCGTGCAGGGACTTGGCGTGCCGCCAGCGGGCTTCTCGGACTCCTGTTCAGCTCTCCGGCTCGAGGACTACGCGACGCTGGACAGACCGCGCGACAAGGACACCGAGCAAAACGCTAAACGGTAGACTGATCTGATGGCGCATGCGCGTCAGTTCATGCCCCACACGCCCGGTAGACATGGGATCGCAGAGGCTTGCATCAGCGAGGAAGTGCACCGTTGTCACTGAAGTGGCTCTTTGATCGAGGGGCACGAACCGTACACGAGCTTCAGCCGGAGCAACCGGTGCGGCTCGGGCTTGTGTTCGGGGGCGGTGCTGTGCGTGGCGCAGCGCACGTGGGTGTTCTCTCGGTTCTCGAACGGGAGGGCATTCGCCCCGATGTGGTTGCCGGGACGAGCATCGGTGCAATCGTCGGCGCAGGCGTGGCCGCGGGCGTCTCGGCCGCCGAGATGCTTGGCTATTTCGAGACCGCACGGTGGAGGAATCTCGCGAAGCCGTCGTGGGGTTCGAAGCTCAGTCTGTTCGATACCGGTCCATTGGGCGCACTGCTCGAACGTATAACCGAGGCGGCCACGTTCGATCAGCTCGCGTTGCCATTTGCGGCGGTGGCGAGCGACATCCTGAGGGGGACCCCGTTTGTTTTCACTACGGGGCCACTACGCGAGGCGCTTGTTGCATCGTCGGCGATTCCCGGACTCTTCGAACCGGTCCGTTTCGACGGTCGCTTGCTGGTAGATGGCGGGCTGACCGACAACCTCCCCATCGAAGCGGTGCACGACTTGGGCGCGACACTGATCGTGGCGGTTGATATCATGCCGCCGCTCGACGGCTCTTATGAACCCAAAGACGTTCGCGACATGTTGCTGTTGAGCTGGAACACAATGGAACGCTCGACGACGTCCACTCCCGCGCGGGCCGACATCGTTATCACGCCTGACGTTGTGCGAGTGTCACTCTCGGACTTCTCACAGGTGCCGATCGCCTACGACGCAGGAATACGGGCCGCAGAGTCGGTGCTGCCAGAACTGCGGCGCCTGCTCCACCTCCCGTCAGAGGTCCCGCAGAAGTGGGCAGAGTAACGATGAATACTCATGAGCGCTTGATCGAAATGAGGCAGCTGTCATGCGAGATGATCCGGTTGTTACCGACGGCGACAAATACACGGTGATCTTTGAGAACGAGAGAGTCCGCGTCCTCGATTACGTGGATGCCCCAGGGCAGAGCACGTCGACTCATCATCATCCCGCGTTCGTGCTCTACGCCTTGGCGCCATTCAAGCGGAGGCTGACTTTGGGGGACGGTTCAACGATCATCCGTGAATTCGACACGGGTCAGGTCCTTTGGTCGCCGGCTCAGGCGCACATGGGGGAGAACATCGGAACAACTGACACTCATGTAGTTATGATTGAGCTCAAGGACGAGACTCCCCCGGTCCACTGACGGGGAACACGTTCCGTCAGGAACGGTACGGATGCTTCGCTTAGATTGCGGCTCGCATGGCGACCTTTGTCCGACTAGGGAATTCTCTCGTGATGACCTGACCTAAAGGCACACGGGTCCGCTCACACACACTTGAGCAGTGCGCAGACCGCACGAAGGTTCGACATGCCTCACACGGCTGATTGGACATCAGATGACCCCGGTCAGACGTATAGCGGTCTTGTCGACATGTTTGGTCGGCGTTCTCGGCGTTGGACTTCTTGACGTCGTGACAGGGCCGGTCCTCGACCTGTCCGTGCTCTACCTGATCCTCATCACTGTCGCGACGGGGTTCGTTGGGCTTGCGGCCGGATTAGCAATCGCGGTAGTCGCTTTTGTCGTGGAAGTGATTCCCCTGCTATCTGCAGGCGTATTCCCCTCGAGCCTTGTGCTGCTGGACGGAATCACGCACTTCTTGGTCAGGGCCGCGCTCGTCGTAGCGCTCGACCGAGTGCTTAGGCAGTTCAACGAGATTCGAGCTCTGAAGGCCCAGCGTGACTTCGATTTTGAGCTCGCCGCTCAGGCGCACAAGGCGCTGTTCTCGGAGCCTCAGACGGCGAGGGATGATCTGAGTATCAGTCAGCGCGTTGAGCCCATCCGAGAGATCGGTGGAGACTACTCGCACTTTGCAGACACGACTCAGGGATTCTTCTTCTGCGTGGGAGACATCGCCGGGAAGGGAGTCTCGGCGGCGCTGTTCACCTCGGCGCTTGCGCAGGCTGTTGCGCAGGCCCTGCGGATCTCACCCGCGGTTGATGCGGTTCTTGAGAGCGTCAACGCGCGTCTCACTGAGGTACTTCCGTCCGACCGCTTCGTGACACTGTTCGCGGCGATGATCGACGACACCGGAATCACGTATGCGAACGCTGGTCACGAGCCGCCGTTACTGTATCGAAATGGCGACGACGCCGAGTCGACCGACTTGAAGGCGGCGGCATGCCCCCGCTCGGTATCCAGGCGCGGATCAAGGTCGAGTGCGCGCGTACGTCGTTCTCGGCTGACGACGCGCTGCTTGTGGTGACCGACGGGGTGACTGAGAGCGTGCCGTTTATCGGGCGTGCAGTCTCGAAGCTCTCCGAGCTGTTGGGCGACTCCGCTCCATTCGGCGTTCACCGGGTGGTCGACTCTGTGTTCGATGCTTCGCATGAGGGTGGCGCTGTACCGCGCGACGATATCATCGTAGTGGCAATCCAGCGCAGGGAGCGAAAGCGCTAGACTCATGGAGAGCATGTGCTGTCGCGCATGCACCACACATTAGACCGAGCTACCGAATGGGTGATCCGGGTTCTCGAAACGTTGAAGGCGCGCGCCGGTCGCCTGAAGGCTGATACGTACGCGCTGTACCTTGTAGCCAGAGATCCGCGAACTCCTTGGTACGCGAAACTCCTCGCTGGACTTGTCGCGGCCTATGCGTTCAGCCCAATCGACCTGATCCCAGATTTCATTCCTGTCATCGGTTATCTCGATGACCTGCTCATAATCCCTGCGGGTATTTGGGCGACCATCAAACTGGTGCCGCCGGAAGTCCTGATGGATTGCCGTGCGCGCGCCAGGATGGTGGTCGATGAGGAGCGTCCCGTCAGCCGCGCGGCCGCTGCGGTCATCGTAACGATTTGGCTCGCGTTGGCAGTGCTCGGATCCATGTGGGCGGTCACTGTGCTTGAACTCAGTTAAGACACGCCGTCCAACAAAACGTCAGGCCAAACTGGCGGGTGAGGTATGCTCACGCTCAAGGGTATCAAGCCTATTTTCCACATCTCAGACGGGGGTTGGATGCGGTGACGGTGAGGCGCGAGACGAGAACGGTCGCGGCTGACGTGCTCATTCGTATGCCCTCCTGGGCTACGCTGTGTGTCGGAGTGGTCCTTGTGGCCGTACTCGGGGTGTTCGACTATGTCACGGGTATCCAGCTCAGCTTTTCGGTCTTCTACCTGGCCCCCGTCCTGTACGTGACCTGGTACGCGGGTCTTGGTGCGGGGATGCTGGTGGCGCTTGGATCTGCGGCAACGTGGGGCTTCCTCGATGTTGCGGCCGGTTCCCGGTACTCCATATGGCTCATCCCTGTGTGGAACTCCGCGACGCGACTCGGGTTCTTCCTTCTGGCCGCATGGCTGCTCCACTCGTTGCAGCTTGCAAACCGCACGGTCAGCTCTCTGGCGCATACCGACTCGCTCACGGGCCTCGCCAACTCCCGCTCGTTTTACGACGATCTTCAGCATGAGATTCTGCGGCAACGTCGATACGGTTCGGTCTTCACGCTGGCGTACGTCGACCTCGATCGCTTCAAGGAAATCAACGACTGTGGAGGTCATGCCGCAGGCGACGAGATCCTGCAGAGCGTCGGAGCCTGCATAGTCGCAGGTGTCAGAGAGACCGATGTCGTAGCTCGGCTCGGTGGGGATGAGTTCGGCGTGTTGCTGCCGGAGACCAACGCGGACGACGCATCCACCATTCTCAAGCGCATCCAAGGGACGATTTCTCAGACCATGCGCTCCGCCGCACCGGACGTCGATGGCGTAGGGGCGACGGTCGGCGCTGTGGTGTTCAAGGCTGCTCCAGCGTCGGCGGATGCAGCCATACTCGCTGCAGATGAGGCGATGTACCGGGGCAAACGGGTGTCACGTGGGAGTCTGCAGCTGGAGTCCTGAGTTGTCTCGGCCACCGCTCATGCCTGACAAGTTCGATAGACAAAGGAGAACTCTGGTGGCTCGTCTGAGGGGCCGTCGGAGGGGTGGCCGTGAAGAGAGACCGCGATCGGCTACTTCGCTCTCGCGCAGGGCGCGGGTCGTCGCACTGCGCGGCGTCTTCACGGACGCATCCGCTCGTGGACTCGCACTCTTCTTCGGGTTGTTCTCCTTGGCCAACTCACTTGGCTGGTTTCGAAACGGGACGCGGCATGAAGACATTTGGTGGATCGACCTATCGCTTCTCCCGCGATGGCTTGCCGGCGGATTTGGCCTGACAGCCGCAGTGCTGCTCGTGGCCTGGGGCTTTGCCCCGCAGGTTTCACGCGCCCGCCGTATGGCGACCGCCGGCGCGTGCCTGCTCCTGTCAGTGGCCGCGATCGCGAATGCGACAGCGTTCTACGGTGCATGGAATGCGGGCAGAATCGCGCCAGCAGTGCCATTCCCGGCGTCACTTCTCTACGCTGCGGCATTCGTGTGGTTGGCGCGCAGGATCTCGGCTCATAGTTCGCCGAAGAAGCGTGCGAAAGGCCTGAGCGTAGCTATCGCGGTCGGTGTCTTCATGGTCGCATTCCCGCTCGTGCAGATGGTCTTCTTCGGGACGACCGACTATCGGCGTCCGGCTGATGCGGCGGTCGTTCTCGGCGCGCGAGTGTTTGACAATGGCGTCCTCTCGACGGCGCTCGAGGATCGTGTTCGTACTGGCGCTGATCTGTATAAGGCGGGTCTCGTGAAACGGCTCGTCATGTCCGGTGGCATCGGTACCAACGGTGTGGATGAGACGGTCGCGATGCGTCGGCGGGCGATTGAGCTCGGCGTGCCCTCGCGTGCGATCGTCCTCGACAATCTGGGTGTGAATACTGATGCGAGTGTTGCGCAAACCACGTCAGCGTTTCGTGGACTCGGCATCAGACGAGTGCTCACCGTCAGCCAGTCGTGGCACTTGCCCCGCGTGAAGCTCGCCTATCTGAAGGCGGGGTGGGATGTGAGCACGGTTCCGGCTACCACAAGTACCGCCATCACGCAGACGCCGTACCTGATGTTGCGCGAGATTCCTGCGTTCTGGAAGTACTGGGCAGGTTCCGTCTGACTGAGCAAAGGAGAATCATGCAGGTAGCTGACGCGCAGTACGAAATCCGGCAGGCATATGTTGGTGGCTTCATGGGGCAGCTGGTGTCGGGGCTCCTTTGGCTGGCATCGGCGGCTCTTGCGACGTGGAGTTCTCCCCGCTCGGCAATCATTCTCATCGTCCTGGGCGGATGTCTCATCTTCCCGATGACTCGGCTCGGCCTGCGCGTAATCGGTCGTCCGGTCGCCATTACGCCTGGTAACCCGCTGAATGCGTTGGGCATGCAGGTCGCCTTCGTGCTCCCGCTCTCTTTGCCTGTGGTCGGTGCGGCCGCCTTGTATCGCTTGGACTGGTTCTATCCCGCGTTCATGATCGTGCTCGGCGCGCACTATCTCCCGTTTGTGTTCCTCTATGGGATGCGGATGTTCGCGGTACTCACCGCACTGCTGGTGACGGCCGGAATCGTGCTCGCTCTCTACCTGCCGCTGCCGTTCGCTGCCGGCGCGTGGATCACCGCCGTGCTGCTGCTGGTGGCCGCTGGTGCCGGTCGTTGGGTGGCGGTACGCGAGCGTCGTGGCGAACCTGAAGGATCCCGCTAGGAACTCGAAGAACGAGGAGAACGCGGTCGAGCCGCACGTTTAGGCCGGGTGCGTATCATGCTTAGGACGAGCGCATCGTCGTCAATCGCAATGGAGTGACCACGTGAGACGGTATTTTGGTTGGGCGAGTGCCCTGCTCGTTGTCGGCTGGGTAGCCTGTTGGGTCGCGTACGGGCTCATCGGCTCAGAAGTGGATTCCGCCGGCGTGTTGCAGGAGCCGTTTGCGCTGATCCCGCTCGGGTGGCTGTGTCTGTTTGGGGCCCTGGTGACGGGCGGCATCTATGCGGTACTGACGTTGAGGAGAACCAATGGTTGATGTGAGGATAGCCCTGGCGGGCTTGTGGGTGGCGGTGATCTACGTGCCCGCCGATTCGAACATCGGCCTGACCTCGAGTGCGCCGTCGCGTGCGGCCGGATGGGTCTGAGCGGCCCTCACTGCGGTGTCCAAGTCGGGCGCCGACAGTATGTGGAATGAAGCGACAACGAGGTCGGACTCCTGCAACTGCCCGGGTCGTACGGCTCCGTCGCCGATCGTCATCGTGCTGGTGCTGGCGCCAAACGCGAATCCGCGTTCCTTCGAGTAGTACGAGCCGCCAAGCACCTTCGCCCCGAGCGCTTTGGCTTGGGCCGGATAGCCGTCAAGCAACTCCAAATACTCGGGCGTGAGCGCCAGGGGGTCTGCGGGAGCAGGTGAGTAGACCAGGACTCCGTACTGAGACATAAGTTGGTTCCTCTCGGCGTGTCGGTCTCTGAATGGTAGGTTCCCGGAGGAGGCTGCACCGTCACCCAGGGCGGTTAGGGCTTTGTGAGTAACTGGTATCCATCAGAGGGGGAACCCGATTGAGGAGGCTGGAGTGGACTTGAGCCGTATCATTGTTCGTGTCGCCATGGCCGCCGATGCATCGCTGCTCGCGGAACTGGGCAGACGCACCTTCTTCCATTCCTTTTCTGCCGATAACACCGACGCCGACATGTCGGCGTATCTCGGGGCGGCATTCTCCCCGGAGATCCAGGCGGAGGAACTCGCGGATCCCGCATCGACATTCCTGATTGCCGAGATTGACGGCGTGGCCGCCGGTTATGCACGGTTGCGCAGCGGTGATGCGCCGACCGATGTCCAGGGGATCGTCCCTCTCGAAATCGTGCGCTTCTACGCTGATCGCCCGTGGATTGGCGCCGGTGTCGGACAGGTACTGATGGCGGAATGCCTGAACATGGCAGCGGCACTACCCGGCTGCGACGCCGTGTGGCTCGCCGTGTGGGAGCGCAATCTCAGGGCGATCGCGTTCTATTCAAAGTCGGGATTCGTCGCCGTCGGCGAGCAGGAGTTCGTAGTCGGGAGCGACATTCAACACGACCTGGTGATGGCGCGGCCCCCCGAGCCGTCGGAAGGTATCCTTAGCTGCAGAGACGCGGGGGGATCGCATCCCGCACGCTGACATGACCACAGCCAGCCAGAGGGCGAACATCACGATGCTCAACGAGTACGAACTCCTGGATAGCGGCGAAGGGCGTAAGCTCGAACGCTTTGGCGACGTGATTCTGTCGCGCCCGTGCGCTCAGGCGGCCTGGGAGCGAGCGGAGCCTGCCGCGTGGGAGCGCGCGGTCGCGTCCTTCGACCGCGAAGCGGGATGGCAGGTGCGCGATGGGGCCGAGCTCCCATCGAGCTGGGTCGTCACGATCAACGGCATCGCGCTCCGGCTCCAACCCTCACCCGCCGGGCATCTCGGCGTGTTTCCCGAGACGCGTCAGTTGTGGGATTGGATCACCGAGACGCTCAAGGCTAGCCAACTTGGGCCCAGCGTTCTCAACCTGTTCGCCTACACCGGAGGCGCGACACTCGCCGCAGCGCGCGCGGGTTGCTCGGTGTGCCATCTGGACGCCTCGCGATCGATGGTCAAGCGCGCGAGAGAGAACGCCGGCTTGAACCAGCTCGATGAGGCTCCGATACGCTGGATCGTCGAGGATGTGAGCAAGTTCCTCGACCGCGAGATTCGCCGAGGACGCACGTACGACGCGATCATGCTCGACCCGCCGTCGTTTGGGCACGGCATCAGGGGCGAGCAATACAAGATCGACCGAGATCTCACCGCCACGCTGGAGAAATGCCGGATGCTCCTGTCCGATACGCCCGCGTTCGTGCTGCTCACATCGCATACCCAAGGCGTGACGACTCGGCAGCTCGAGGGGTTGTTGGGCGACGTCATGGGCTCGGGCATCATTGAGTCGGGCGACATGGAACTCACCGGAGCTGCGGGCGTACGCCCGGTGGGCGACGGCATCTGGTCGCACTGGGCTCCTCGGACCACGATCGGGAGGTAACGGATGAAGGCCATCGTTCAGACGGCGTACGGCACACCTGATGTTCTCGAGCTCCGAGAAATCGAGCGGCCCAGCGTCGGAGACTCAGACGTGCTTGTGCGCGTCAAGGCGGCAAGCGTGCACGCCGGTGACTACTTCATACTCAAGGGAGTGCCCTACCTCGCGAGGTTCTCGGCGGGGTGGCCCAAGCCCAAGAACTACATCCCGGGGTACGACGTGGCGGGGATCGTCGAGGCGGTCGGCAAGAATGTGACGCTGTCCAAGCCCGGCGACGAGGTGTTTGGCGAGTGCGGCGGGGGAGCGTGCGCGGAGTTCGCGTGCGCCGAGGAGAACCGCTTCGTGGCCAAGCCGGCCGGTCTCACCTTCGAGCAGGCGGCCGCGGTGCCCATTTCCGCGCTGGCCGCTCTCCAGGGGCTGCGGGATGCCGCCAACGTGCGGTCAGGACACGCGGTGCTGATCAACGGTGCGTCGGGTGGCGTTGGGATTTACGCCGTGCAGATCGCGAAGTCGCTGGGAGCGGAGGTGACCGGTGTCTGCAGCACGGGGAACGTCGAGATGGTGCTGTCACTGGGCGCCGATCATGTCGTGGACTACACCCGAGAGGACTTCACCCTTACCGGGCCAAACTACGACGTCATTCTCGACAACGTGGCCAATCGGTCCTTCTCGGAGCTCCGCCGTGCACTCACTCCTGGGGGCCGGGTGATCCCCAACAGCGGTAACGATGGAATCGGCTACTTCATCATGGCGTTCGTGCGATCGCTCTACGATCGCCAGCAGGCCAAGCCGTTCCTCTCGGCTCCCAACCAACCGGACCTGCTCGAGTTGAAGCGGCTGATCGACGAGGGGAGACTGGCGCCGGTCATCGGTGCCACCTTCTCGCTCGCGGACACAGCCGAGGCGCTGAGGCTTATCGGCTCGGGTCACTCGCGCGGCAAAGTCGTGATCGTCGTCTGATGCGGAACGGTGCAAAGTTGCTCACACGCAGGCAGTTCATAGCGGGATGCGTCGGAACCGTTGCGGCGGGTGCCGGGCTCTGGGTCTACGCCACCGAGGCCGAGCCGTTCTGGGTGCAGATCACCAGCCGTCCGCTCCCGGTTCGCGGTCTGCCTGCGCGGTTGGTGGGCGCTCGGCTCGTGCACCTCTCGGACATACATGTGGGGGAGCGCGTTCCTGACGACTACGTGCTGCACGCGTTCGAGCAGGTCGATTCGCTCAAGCCCGACATCGTTGTGATCTCCGGTGACCTGACGCAGGCGAGTGGTGCGTCCCACGCATCGAGCGTCTATGCGCACATCCCTCGCGGACGGCTGGCCACCGTCTGCACGCTGGGCAATCACGACTACGGCCGAGGATGGTCCGAGCCCGAGAAGGCCGATGCACTCGCCGCGATGCTGCGGGGCCACGGCGTGACGGTACTCAGGAATGAGACGCTCGACGTAGGCGGCCTCCAGATCATCGGAATGGATGACTTGTGGGCGAGACGATTCTATCCCGAGAAGGCCTTGGCCACCGCCGACCTGTCGGCGCCGGCGATATGCTTGAGCCACAACCCCGACTCGGTGGACGAGCCTGGTTGGGACGGGTACGAGGGATGGATCCTGGCCGGGCACACCCATGGCGGCCAGTGCAAGCCGCCGTTTCTGGCGCCGCCGCAGCTTCCGGTCGTCAACAAGCGCTACACGTCGGGCGAGTTCGAGCTCGAGGGCGGTCGTCGGATGTACATCAACCGAGGGCTCGGCTTCCTGCGCCAAGTGCGCTTCAACGCCCGACCCGAGATCACGGTGTTCGAGTTGGTGCGCGCGTAAGGAGCGGCGATCCGCGCACCCCGCGTTACCCCGGGGCGGGCGAATTGCCTACGCCGTGTAGACCCGCACCTTGTCACCGTTTGCGGAGTCCACGTCGTTTACTATCAAGGCACACGCGAACACACCGCGCAGCAACATGCGCTACCGATGCCCGAGGAGACAGACGTGGACCACCCAATACCAGAATTCCCGATCGACGACGCTGACGCAGTAGAGGTGGTCGAAACCGCCGATGAGGCCGCACCTGTCGCCGACCCCGCCGTCGACCCCGCCGCCGCCAGCGCAGAGAGCCGTCAGCGTTTCATCGCGCGGGCGATCGAACAGGAAGTCGTCTGGTTCCTCGAGAGCGACGAAGCGGCTGCGTATGTCGAGTCCGCCACGGAAGAGGACGAGATCGTTCTGCTGTTCTGGTCGGACCGGGCTGACGCGAAGCGCGCTCGCAAGACGCAGTTCAAGGAGTACGAAGTCGCTGAGGTCTCGCTGCTCGAGTTCACCTTCAAGTGGCTCCCGGGCATGGCCGAAGACGAGGTTCTCGCGGGTGTGAACTGGACCGTCGGCAACCCGGCAGGCCCGGAGCTCGATCCCGAGCAGCTCCAAGATGACCTGCTGGAAGCAATGGGCGAGGAGATGTGTGCAGCCTATTACGATGCGCTCCAGTCGGCATTGGATCCCGCCGAGGAGCCCGACGCGCCGGATGCCCCGGACGCGACCGACCAGCAACCGACCACCCTCTGAAAGGGCGACCCATGTACCGTGACGAAACCGCTACCAACCTGCAGCTGTGGGAGGGCTGGGCCGATCTGCACATGAGCGGCACGGACTACGACGTCGCCGGCTTCATCGCCGACCCCGATTCGCGTCCGTTCGACTGGGTCACCCGCGAAGTGGTTGGCGACGTCGCGGGCAAGCGATTGCTTCACCTGCAATGCCACATCGGCATCGACACGCTGCGGTTCGTGCGCGGCGGCGCGCTGGACGTGACCGGCGTGGACTTCTCCCCCAAGGCCATCGCCTCGGCCCGCTGGATCGCCGAGAAGATGAACCTGCCGGCCACCTTCGTCGAGGCCGAGGTCACGGCGTTGCCGGATAGCGTGACGCGCGGCAGCTACGACGTCGTGTTCACCTCCTACGGCACCATCATGTGGCTCCCGGACCTCGAACTCTGGGCCGAGACGATCGCGACCCGTCTGGCTCCTGGCGGCGCGTTCCACATCATCGACGCGCATCCGTTCCTGTCGGTGTTCGACGACCTCTCGCCGGAGCCCCCGCTTCGGGTGCTCTACCCGTACTTCACGCGCGAGCCGCTCCACTTCGAGGAGCACGGCAGTTACGCGGATCCCGACGCCGATTTCACAGCCGACTCGTACGCATGGCAGCACACATTCGCAGAGATCATCGGCGTGCTCGCGAGCCGTGGATTGGTGGTCGAGTCGATGCGCGAGTACCCCGTCGTGTCGTGGAAGGCGCTCGAGTTCATGGTCGAGGACGACGACGGGCTCTGGCGGCTCCCGCCGGACACCGGCGATATCCCGCTCATGTTCGCGCTCACAGTCCGCAAGCCGGAATAGGGAGCGGTTGGGAGGCCAAGGCGTGCTCGCTTGATTCGTTCAAAGTCGCCGGAATCGAGAGGGCACGGCCGGGAGAACGGGTACGGTGCATGTGAGCGGGTCGGGGCGAACGGCGCGCGCAGATGCGTTGGGGTGAGGGGAAGGGGTCGCGTGAACATCAGAGGGATTGCCGCAATCATCTATGCGGTCGTGATTGTGGGCGTCGTGGGGTTCCAGATTGCTCTGGCGGCCGGCGCACCATGGGGGTCGTTCGCGATGGGCGGCGCATTTCCCGGCCAGTTTCCGCCTGCTCTTCGCATCGCCGCAGTCGTCCAGGCCGTCTTGCTCCTCGTCTGGGCCGGTGTGGTCCTTGCGCGTGCCGGCGTGGCGCTGCCCCGGTGGGAGCGCCCCTCGCGCTGGCTCATCTGGTTCGTCGTCGCGTTCTCGGCGGTCAGTCTGGTGCTGAACCTGATCACGCCCAGTGCTGGCGAGCGCATGATCTGGGCGCCTGTGGCCTTCGTGATGCTGATCTGCAGCCTGCTCGTGGCGACCGTCCCTGGGCCCGCAGTTCATCCTCACGAGCGGTGACCTTCCGGCGTTGCTGCTGGCGGCGGGTCGCGAATCGTGGGAGCATTTTCGGGGAGACAGACCGTGCGTCGTCGAGGAGCGAACATGCAGCACCTGGAGAGCGGCTTCACCGGCGTCGGCGATCTGGAGCTCCACACCCAGGCGTGGCTGCCGGACACTCGGCCGCGAGCGGTGGTTGTGCTCGTGCACGGCGTCGGCGAACACTGTGGCCGCTACAGGAACGTGGTCGCACCTCTGGTTGAGGCCGGGTACGCGGTCTACTCTTTCGACCAGCGCGGCCACGGTGCGTCTCCGGGACGTCGAGTTCACATCAACCGCTGGACCGAGTATCGCGATGATCTGAGAACGTTCCTGGGCATCGTCGCTTCGAAGGAGCCCGGTCGGCCCGTCATCTTGTACGGGCACAGCATGGGATCGCTGGTCGTTCTCGATTATCTGCTCCAGAAGCCGAGCGGCCTGGCGGGAGCCATCATCAGCGGGGCCGCTCTGCAGCCGGCTGGCGTCGGCAGTCCGGGCATGATCGCGATGGCACGGGTTCTCACGCACGTAACGCCCACGCTCGCAATCAACCTAGGCATCGAGGCCGAGGCGCTCACGCGGGACCCGGAAGCGCTCGCCGCGTATCGCGCGGACCCGCTCGTGACGGGCAAGGCGACCGTGCGCTGGGGCACCGAGAGCCTCGACGCGGTGGCGCGTATCAAAGCGGGCATGTCGGGCATCGATCTCCCGCTCCTCGTGGTGCATGGCGAGGATGACCATCTGAATCTCGTCGCTGGTGCGCGCTCGCTCTTTGAGGCGATTCCCCACGCCGACAAGACCCTGCGTGTCTACCCCGGGGTCATCCACGAGCCGCACAACGACCTGGGCCATGAGCAGCTGGTCGCCGACGTCACGGAGTGGCTCGGCCGAATATCGGCGGGCGCCTAAAGCTGGATCTGCGCTACGGTCGCTCCACCCTCATGGGTGATTGCGAGCAGCGTGCGACCGGTGCGCTCAGCCCACTTGCGCACGTCATCCTCAAAGGAAGGACAGTCGGCGGTCACCTGGAGCACATCGCCCGGCTGCGTCTCGTGCATGAAGGTGATGATCCGCTGAATCGGCTGCGGGCAGCGCAGTCCTTTTGCGTCGAGCTCCTTGACGGTCATGGTGTCTCCTTGTTGTCTCCATCGTAATCCGTACCGAGACGACAGATGCGTGCGTCTCGAATAGCCCCAGAATGAGTTCGCTAGCGAAGTCTGTCACAAAGCACGAGCCGTATGGGTCACACTCGAAGCAAGGTTCGCGCCGACGGTTCGACGGGAACGGTGAACGGCGTGCCCATCCGGTGAACCGCGCGCGTTGCGGCACGGGTAGGAACTTACAAACGAAGGGGAGGTGCTGACCGCGCAATGCTTCTGCACTCGGCGTACATACTCATCGGTTTTGTGTTGCTTGCGGTCGGGGCGGAGGGGCTGGTCCGCGGTGCTACCGGCCTCGCGCTACGCCTCGGCGTTTCCGCGCTCACGATCGGCCTGACCATCGTCGCCGTAGGAACCGGCAGTCCCGAGTTGGTGCTGAGTGTTCAGGCCGCCGCAGCAGGTAACAGCGCAATCGCCCTAGGCAACGTCATCGGCTCGAATATCAGCAATATCGCCCTTGTCTTAGGGGTGGCGGCGCTGGTCAAGCCGATGCACGTGCGTTCGCAACTGGTTCGCCGAGAGATGCCGTTGATGATCGGCAGCACGGTCCTGCTCATGCTGATGCTCATCGACGGGACCCTGAGCCGAGTTGACGGCATTGTGCTCGTTGTCGGCGGGCTCCTGTATATGGTCGGCGCGTACCGCTCTGCGCAGCAGGGGGATACCAAGGAAACCGTGGACCAGTTTGAAGATGCTATCGATGAAATCGAGGAAGTGGCGGAAGAGGGTCGTGCGGGTCGCCCGTGGATCGATACCCTACAGCTTGCAGTGGGATTAGGCGCGCTGCTTGGCGGTGCGAGTCTATTGCTGGAAGGCGCGGTCTTCATTGCGACCGAAGTGGGCATGAGCCAGGTCGTGATCGGGCTCACGGTGATTGCGCTCGGGACGAGCCTTCCGGAGCTGGCTGCCTCAGTTGCTGCCGCGCGTCGAGGGGAAGCCGACGTCGCGTTTGGCAACGTGATCGGCTCGAACATCTTCAACATTCTTCTGGTTCTCGGGACGGCTGTGATCATCCGGCCGTTCGACGCGGTAGGGCTTCGCCCTCTCGATCTGGCGGTTCTGTTGGGAAGCGCGGTTCTGCTCCTGCTGCTCATGTGGAGAGGCTGGATTCTCAGCCGCCGAGAAGGCGCGGTCTTGGTCGTCGGCTACGTCGTCTACATCTACTCGCTTCTCGGCTAACGGTGCGCGCATTGGGACCTGCCCAGCTGGCACTCATCGCGTGGTACGCAGTCACCAGCGTAGTCGCGTTCGCCCTGTACGGCCGGGACAAGTCCGCCGCCAAGCAGGGTAGGTGGCGCACGCCGGAACTCACTCTGCACCTGGTGTCGCTAGTAGGTGGTTGGCCGGGTGCGCTCCTCGGACAGCGAGTGTTTCGCCACAAGACCAGGAAACAGCCGTTTCGTGCAGTCTTCTGGTTCACGGTGGTCGCGAATCTGGGGGCGGCGCTGTGGCTTCTCGGCTGGATGTCGGCGCTGCTCGGCTAGCGCGCGTCCGGAAGAAAGTCGTCTGATGCGATCACAAAGGTGACGCAGGTCAGGTACTGTGAACCTGGCGACGAGGGGTCGTCGCATAACACCCAATCTCAAGCATCCGTTCCCGCGTCTGCACAGGGCGCACCGTCTGAGAGGCAGCCGACGTGTCCGATACGCCATCAGCCCAGGTTCCCACTGCTACCGATGCACCTGCCACCCCTGAGATTCCCCAGCCGCACGCCGAGGAGATCTCGCCGGCAGCGCTTGCAGCCTCGGTGCGACGGATCAAGATCTGGCTCACGATTCTCAGCGTCATCATGGGCATCGCGCTGATCGGGGCGTGCGGTATCGTCGCTACGGCGGTACTTGGAATCGCCGGGTTGGACTCCGGTGGTCCGCAGGTCGACAAGGCGGAGGTCGAGAGCGTCAAGGCGGAGTTCCAGACCGCGCTGGGCGACGACCTCGAGTCGCTGGAGGTCCGTGCGGTGTCCATGAACTTTGGCGATGCGCCGTTTCCTTTCTCGATCCTTTCGGGTGGTTCCGGTGGCGAAAGCGCCATCTACGTCGAGTATCGGCTCAAGAGCTCGCCGGTTGTCGTCGCCGACGTTCTCGGCGGACCTTTTGGCAATAATCCTCGGGGTTCAGGCATGATCCCGACCAAGGGGACGCTTGCCAGCCGCATGACTGACGAGCAGTTCTCCCGCATCCTCGCCGCGTATGCCGCCGAGACCAAGTCACCCCTAGGCACTATTCGCCGCTACAACGATCAGTCCGAGATGATGGACGGTCCGAGCACCACTCCGGAGAAGATCATCATCGGCAACAAGGAGTACAAGTCGGGCGAGCTGTGGTCCGCCGTCGAAGGCAAGATCATCGAGGGCGACTCGGTCGACATGAACACAGGAGACTTCGGCGAGCCACGCACGGCCTTCGTCTTCCATGAGGATCCCAAGACCGGCGAGTTCAGCTTCCTCGGCACGGAGTCGTCTGACACCGTGTGGTGACGGGATTGTAGCCCCTGCACCCCTGCGCGCCCGTTGCGGCGCATCGTGCTCGGCATGGTGGCGCGATGCGGCACGACGCTACCGCTCTTGGCGCTTCGCGAGCTGACGCCCGTATTCATCGGGTAGCGGGCAGGTGTTGGGGCCCTCGACCAGCTCGCGGCAGCGAGTGTCGATGCCCTTGAGCGTGCCGTTGAACACAAAGTGGTGCATCGGCAGCACCAGGTACCAGTACGCCCGGCCCAGAACGCCTTTGGGCTCATAGATCGCGGTCTGCCGGATGATCGTCTCATCGCCGTCGGGCCGCAGTTCGTACTGGAGCCATCCTCGGCCGGGCAGCTTCATCTCGGCGACCAATCTGAGCAGCCGAGGCGCCACGAGACGCTCGACACGCCACCAGTCGAGGTGGTCGCCCTCGACGAGCGCGAACTGGTCGCGTCGTCCACGCCGACGTCCCGGGCCTCCCAGCAGGATGTCGATGAAGCCGCGCAGATCCCAGAGCGTGTCGTAGGCGTACCAGCCCTCTTTGCCACCGATGCAGGCGACCGGATCGAACGCCGCCTCCGGAGGACACGCCGCGCGGATGACCCGCGAGTCCACGTAGCGACCATTGCGCTGGAACTGCTGCACGCTGTCGTCGCCGGCGAACTCCTCGGCCCACAGCGTGCGGTCGAACACGGCGTCCTCGGCGGCAAAGGCCCGCATGACCGCCTCGCGCGTGCCGATCGGGTGGATGTCGGGGAAGTCGCGCGCGGCGGAGTCGTCGGTGACCACGGTGGGGAAGCGCAGCGATTCCGCGAGTTGGCGACCGACTGTCGCCTCGCGCGGGGTGAACAGATACAGCCACCAGCCCGAGAGACCCGGCGAGAGCACGGGCACCGGGATCACCAGACGCTTGAGGTCGCGGAGTTCGGCGTGCAGCGCGAGCAGACCGCCGTAGGTCGTGATGTCGGCGCCGCCGATCTCGTAGACGCGATGCGACTCATCGGGCGCCAGCCCGAGTTCGATCGATGCGAGCAGATAGGCGACCACGTCGTCGATGCCGACGGGTTGCGCGGGCATGCGGACCCATCGCGGAGTGGTCATCGCGGGCAACTTCTCGACCAGGTTGCGGATCATCTCGAAGCTGGTCGAGCCGCTGCCGATCACGATCGACGCGCGGAACTCGATCACGGGGACGCCGCCTGCGGCGAGCAGCCGACCGACTTCGTGGCGACTCGCCAAGTGCTCAGAGAGTTCGGCGCGATCCTCGCCCAAGCCGCCCAGGTAGACGATGCGCTCGACGCCGGCCAGAGCGGCCTCCTCGCCAAAGATCCGCGCGGCGTCGCGGTCACGGGTCTGGTAGTCAGCGCCTCCGCCCAGCGTGTGAACGAAGTAGAACGCGACCTGCACATCGACGAGCGCTGCCCGGATGCTGGCAGCGTCTGAGACGTCGGCTGCCACTCGCTCGATGTTCTCGGGTCCCGGGATTCGCGCGGGATTGCGCGCCGCTGCGCGAACGCGGTACCCCTCGGCGACCAGTGGCCCGAGGGTGTTCTTGCCGATGTAGCCGGTTGCGCCCATCACAAGCACGCATCTCGCATCGAGCGGGTTCGCGACGGGGGCGATCACGGCGGGCTCTCCTTGGACGAAAGGGGCGTTGAGTCATTAGGTGTGTTCCCCGCTTCGCGACGCGCCATCACATAGCGCTACACTTGCGCGACCACATTGGAGAGTAGGCAGCGTGATAGATGGCATTCGCTATACGCACACCAACATCATCGCGCGAGACTGGCGTTCACTCGCAGGTTTCTACGAGTTCGTTATGGGATGCACGCCGGTACCGCCCGAGCGGGACTACTCCGGCCCTGAGCTCGAGGCGATCACCGGTCTGGCCGAGGCGGGGCTCGTCGGCGTGCATCTTCGGCTCCCGGGCTCTCTGCCGGGCGGCCCGACGCTCGAGATCTACAGCGTCACACCTCAGGTGGAGGGGCCACCAGCGGCAATCAACCGGCCCGGGCTCGCGCATCTTGCGTTCGAGGTCGACTCGGTGCCGGAAGCCCGTCAGCAGGTACTCGGAGCCGGCGGTACCGACGTTGGGGAAATCGCAACCCTCACGACCGCTACCGGCGCGCATGTCACGCTCTGCTACATGACCGACCCCGAGGGCAACATCATCGAGCTCCAATCCTGGAGTTAGCTCGACCACGCCCACAGTATCGACGCTGCTAGTCGGCTGTGGGCGCCTGCTCGCGTTCGAGCAGCGCGCGTTTGCGCTCCACGCCCCAGCGGTAGCCCGAGATGCCGCCGTCGGTGCGCACCACTCGGTGGCAGGGAATCGCGACCGCGATCGAGTTGGCACCGCATGCCTGGGCCACCGCGCGAGTGGACGTAGGCGAGCCGATCTTCTCGGCGATCAGTTTGTAGCTGGCGGTCTCGCCGGCGGGAATCGTGCGCAGTGCGCTCCAGACACGCTGCTGAAACGCCGTCCCGCGGATGTCGAGCGGCAGTTCGAGGCCCACGCGCGGTGCCTCCACGAATCCGACCACCGTGGCGACCACCTGCTCGAACCCCTCATCCCCGCCGAGCAGCTCGGCGCGCGGGAAGCGTCGTTCCAAGTCCGCGATCAGCGCATCGGGATCGTCGCCGAGCAGGATCGCACACACACCGCGATCGCTTTGGGCCACCAGGATCGAGCCGAGCGAGCATTCGCCCACCGCGAACCGGATCGCGACCTCTGCCCCGCCTGCGCGATACGCGCTCGGCGTCATGCCCAGCACGTGGTCGGCGTCCTCGTAGAAGCGGCTGCTCGAGCCGAAACCGGCGTCGTAGAGCGCGTCGGTGATCGTCTCGGCGTGACCGATGCTGTCGCGGACGCGTCTGGCACGAACCTGCGCAGCGTACTGCCGAGGAGTGACTCCGGTGACGCCCTTGAAGACGCGGTGAAGGTGCGACTCGCTCAGGCCGACGTGCGCCGCCAGCTCGATGAGGGTAGGCGGGCGCTCGGCGATCTCGATGACGCGGCAGACCTCGGAGACCAGTGCGACGCGTGAACCGTCGCCCGCCAGGGGTGTTGACGCGGCAGGCGATACGGGGGGTGATGACTCTCGGCTGATGGACTCCATCGACGGACCTTTCCGGGAAGCGCGTTGCGGTATGTCGCAATCTTCTCGCGAGCCGATGAAACGCGCACCCCGAATCTTGCTCTGGTTGCGGTGGGCACGCAATGGCGGGGGCTTCGCCACGCATTGCGAACTATGGCGATGGTGTGTGGTGTGTACTGACTGGCACGCATCGCGCTCCCAACGCGCTAAACTTGGCAGGCGCGCGTGGTGCGCGCTGAACCGAACCCCAGGAGGTCGAAGTGTCGAAGCGATCATCTCTTGCACTGCTGGCAGCACTCATGATGGTGGCGGCGCTGTCCGTCACCGGCTGCTCAAAGCCCGCTGAACCCGCCGCGGAGACTCCCGCCGCAACCGCGCCCGCCGAGCAGCCTGCTGCCGAGCAGCCCGCCGCCGCCCCCGCGACGGGTCCCGTCACCAAGGACGTCACCAAGCTCGTCATCAAAGACACCAAGGTCGGCACGGGCGCCGAGGCCAAGAGCGGCCAGAGCGTCACCGTGAACTACACCGGCTACCTGACCGATGGCACCAAGTTCGACTCGTCGCTCGACTCCGGCCAGCCGTTCACGTTCAACCTCGGTGGCGGCGAAGTCATAAAGGGCTGGGACGAGGGCGTTGCCGGCATGAAGGTCGGCGGTACGCGCAACCTCACGATTCCGCCGGCGATGGGCTATGGCGACCAGGGTGCCGGCGGCGTGATCCCGCCGGGCGCGACCCTCTTCTTCGAGGTCGAGCTGCTCTCGGTCAACTAGTCGGCGGCTGACGCGTAAGGCTGACGCCCACGGGGCACCCAGCGGGTTCTCGGCGAGGAAAGGAATGCACGTGCAGATGGAGTGGTACAACAGTCTGATCAAGCCGGCGTGGACCCCTGCGCCCGGGGTGATCGGCACCATCTGGTCGTTGCTGTATCCGATCATCATCGTGGTGTTCGGCTACGTGATCTTCCGAGTGGTGCGGGGCACGATGCCCGCGTCGGTGCTGGTGCCGCTGGCGATCAACATGGTCGCGAACGTCGCCTTCACGCCGATCCAGTTTGGGCTGCGCAACCTCGGGTTCGCATCGTTCGACATCGTCGTGGTGCTCATCACCATCGTGTGGTGCATGGTCGTGTTCTGGCCCTACGCGCGGTGGGCGAGCCTGGCGCTGGTGCCATACCTGATCTGGGTGGCGACCGCGTCCACGCTGCAGCTTTCGATCTCGTGGCTCAACCGTTAGCGTGACCCGCGGCCGTCGACCCGCAGCCGTCGCCCGAGTGGGTGGCAATGTCACACCTCTGAACTACACTGGTTCCCGGAAAGCTATCGAACAGAAGGAGCGTCCTTATGGCTAGAGCATCCGCCCGCCACATCCTGGTCCCCACCGCCGGTCAGGCCGAGGAGATCAAGAAGCAGATCGCAGAAGGCGCTGACTTCGCCGAGATGGCTCGCGAGCACTCAACGTGCCCGTCGGGTCGTCAGGGTGGCGACCTGGGTGAGTTCTCGCCCGGTCAGATGGTCGCCGCGTTCAACGACGTCTGCTTCAACGACGAGGTCGGCGTGGTCCACGGTCCGGTGGAGACCCAGTTCGGGTTCCACCTCATCGAGGTCACCAACCGCACCGACTAGCTCGGCATCGCGTCAGGAATCGAGCGCCGTGTCGGGCTTCTCGGCAAACAGCGCTGCATTGTCTCGGGCGAACTGTGCGAACGTGATCGGCTCCCTGCCAATCAGCTCGCGCAGTTCGCCCGTTATCGTTCCCGCCATGCGCAGCTTCGCCACGAGGTAGATCGCGCGCATCACCTTGATGAAGTCTGCCGAGTGCCCCTGCTTTGCCATGTGCGCCGCGAACTCGCGACCCGACGGCTTCGTGTAGACGACGGTGCGTCCGCTGGCCTCGGAGATGAGCCGCGCGCAGTCCGAGTAGGTCAGCGCCTCAGATCCCGTCAGCGAGTATCCGCGACCGATGTGTCCCGGTTGCGTCAGCACGGCGACGGCGGCCGCAGCGATATCGCGCACGTCGATGAAGCTGGTGCGGCCGTTGCCGGCAGGCACCACGATCTCTCCTCGGCTGACGATGTCTTCGAGATGCGTGGTCGACAGGTTCTGCATGAAGAAGCTCGGACGCAGCATTGTGTAGCCGACCCCGCTGGCAACGATGGCCTTCTCGATGGCGTGGTGGGGGACGACGGGATTCTTCTCCACGCCGAGGAGCGACAGAAAGACCACCTGCTGCACCCCGCTCTCGCGCATCGCGGTCAGGAACGGCCGGAACGCCTCGGCATCGGCCATGTGCGGCGGCCGTATCAGGAAGACGCGGTCGACGCCTTCGAGGGCTGCGGCGAAGGTGTCGGTGTCAAGGAAGTCGAAGCGCACGCACTCCACGCCGCCGGGCACGTTGGGGCAGCGCGTGAGGTCCGAGACGGCCGCGCGGACCGCCGCGCCGCCGGCGCCTTCCGTCGCCGCGATCAACCCGCGCGCTACTTCGCTGCCGACGTTGCCGTTGGCACCGGTGACCAGAATGGCTCCAGAGGTGACGTGGCTCATGCCGAGACCCCCAGCTTCCCTGCGACCTCGGTCGCCCAGGCGTCGATGGCATTCCAGTCGCGGAAGTCACCCGTCGGCGCCTTCATCAGCTTCAGGATCGTGCGCTCCACGAACGGGAACTCCTTGGGCTCGTTCCAGCCCGCGAACAGTCCCACGTCCACCGGCTCGACGCCCGTCTCGGCGATGAGGGCGTCGGTGTAGACGCGGACTTGGTCGGCCTTCTCGGGGTCGGCCATCGTGAGGCATGCGGTGAAGAATGCGACGGGGATGGCCTCCGTTGCGCCGGCCTTCAGCGTCCCCGCATTGGCGGCGACCCACTCCTTTGCGGCCTTGTGCCAGCTGCCCGCGCGAACGCCGCTGCCCACCACCACCGCATCGTAGCCGGCGGCTGCCGGCGCGTCCTTGGCCGAAACGACCTCGACCGTGGCGCCAGTCTCGGTCAGCTTCGCCCCGATCCGCTCGGCGATTCCGGCGGTGCAGCCGGTGCCGGTTCCGTAGACGACCAGTATCTTGCTCATGATGCGGCTCCCTTCGTGCTGATTCCTGTGAGGTAGATGTCCACCAGCTGTGCGACGACGTCGTCCAGCTCTCTGTCGTAGTCCGCGAACCCGTTGCCCAGCACCTGCCGAGACATGACGAACGACGACGTCAGGCTGAAGAAGCCGTCGGCCATCACGTGCGGGTCGAGGTCGGCACGCAGATCGCCTGCCGCCTGTCGCGTCATCAGGTAGTCGGCCAGTCCCTCGAGGTTCTGGCCGGTCCCGTCGCCGAGCACCTCGGCCACCTCGGGCATCGAGCGCACGTCGAGCGCGAGTCGCAGAGCCGCGGCCCCGAAGTCGCGGGCCTGGCGCACCTCAAGCGCCGCGAGCGTGCGCAGCGTGCCGAAGGTGTCGGCCGGGTCGGGGACGGCGCTGACCGCGAAGCCGGCCATGTTGCCTGCCCACATCTCGGCGAGCGCGCGCAAGACGCCCTGCTT
>JBBRWO010000014.1:0-28464 GCA_038249135.1 Coriobacteriia bacterium | reverse complement strand
TGAGACAGCTTGGTGCCGTAGAGCGACCAGTCGCCCTTCTTCTGCGCGTCCACCGCCTCCGTGAACAACTTGCGCGCTGCGGCTGCATCCGCGCCGCCCGCGCCCGTCTGTCCGGACCCGCCACCCGCGGTGCCCGTGGCTGTCGATGATGACTCCTGGCCGAACACCTTCAGTAGCGCAGCCTCAAGCGTGCGCTCCATCTCGACCTTGTCGGCATACACGACGATGACGCGAGTGAGCTCGGGTATGGCGGTCTGCTCGGCTTGGAGGTAGAGCGGCTGGATGTAGACGATCGAGTCCTTGATGGGAACGACCAGCATGTTGCCGAAGATCGCCTTGCTCCCCCGTTGGCTCCACAGTGAGAGTTGCGGCGAGATCACAGAGTCCTGGTTGATCTGCGCGCTGACCTGCTCCGGGCCAAGGACCACGCGCTCCTTGGGGAACTGGTAGACGATGCGCTCGCCGTAGTTCTCGGGATCCGAGTTCGCGGCGACCCACCCGATCATGTTGTCGCGATTACGCGGCGTATAGGGCTGCATGATGTAGAACTGCTCGTCGGTCTTACCTGGCAGCCTCAACAAGACGAAGAACGGTTGCATGGTTTTGCCCTGGCGGGTGCCGGGGATCTCCCACTGGTCTTCCTTGTTGTAGAACACGCGCGGGTCGGTCATGTGATAGGTGCGGTAGATCTCCGCTTGGGCGGTGAACATGCCTTCCGGATAACGGAAGTGGTCGCGAACCTGGTCCGGAATCTTGTCGCCGTCAACCAAGAGCGTCGGGAACACGGTGCGCCACGCGGCCAACACCGGGTCGTTTGGATCGAACGCGTAGAACGTTGTGGTGCCGTCGAATGCGTCAACGGTGACTTTGACCGAGTTACGCAGGTAGTTGGTGGGCGAATCAGGCAGCCCCTCGGAGTACGGGAAGTACTCGGACGAGGTGTACGCGTCGATCACCCAGACGATCCGTCCGTCGACCAACACCGGGTAGGGATCGTTCTCGTACTCGAGCCACGGCGCGAGCGCCTCGAGGCGTGATATCAGGTCGCGGCGCAACAGCACGCGGCTTTCAGGCTTCACGTACTTCGAGAACAACACCTGGCTCGAGCCCAGATGCAGTGCCCATGCCGCGCGGCTCACAAACCCGCCGACGGGTACGCCGCCGCTGCCCTTGAACTGGTACTCGGCGTTCTTGTCGCCCAACGGGTAGTCGAACTCCTTGATGCCGGTGTCGACGATGACGTAGTCCTTGGTGGCCTCGCCGTAATAGAGGCGCGGTTGCTTGGTCTCAAGGTCGGTCGCGGTGCGCGGCGGCACGTCGCCGATGATGAACTTGGGCATGCCCCGCGAATCCGACTCGCTCACCGAGCTCATGACCAGACCGAACCCGTGCGTGTAGACGAGATGCCGGTTGACCCAGGTCTGTGCCTGATCCGGCAACAGCGAGCTGTTCATCTCGCGAGCCGAGACCAACACCTGCTGGCGCCTGCCGTCGATGGTGTACCGGTCGACGTCGACGTCAGGGAACTCGTAGTAGGGACGGATCGACTGCAGCTGGCTGTAGCTTTGCGCCACGATCGAAGGGTCCCAGAGGCGCACGTTTTTGAGTGTCTCGCGATCGGCGACCACATCTGCTGCGGTGAGCGTCTCGGCTGCGGGGAACTTCTGACCTTTGACGTCTTCGAGCGCGAACGCTTTGCGCGTCATGCTGATGTTGCGCTCGATGTAGCGCGCCTCGGCGGACGCCTCGTTGGGGGCGACGATGAACTGCTGCATCAGCGCAGGCCAGACGCCACCGAGAAGAATCGAAGCGGCGACCCACACCCCAAGTGATATGAGCGGCAGCCGCCAACCCTTGTAGCGAATGTTGAGAAGCAGCGCCACTGCAGTCGCCAGAGAGACCGCGATGAGGATCTGGTAGGCGGGGATGCGCGCGTGGATGTCGGTGTAGCCCGCGCCCACGATCTGGCCGAACTTGGAGAAGTTGAGCTCCCATATGCTGATCCAGTACTTGAAGCCGAACGTCGCCACCAGCAGTGCCAAGAGTACCGAGAGGTGCGCCTTCACGTGCGGGGCGAATCCCTTGAGGCGCTCCCACGGCTGAATGGCGCCGTCGAGGAGGTGCACGGCGAAGCTCAGAACGATGGTCAGCATCAGCGCACCGGTGAGCCAGTCGGCGACCAGATTCAGCGCCGGCAACTGGAAGACGAAGAAGCCGACGTCGCGTCCAAACTGCGGATCGTTGTAGCCAAACGGCACCGACGCGAGCGCGATCCGGAACGTCTCCCAGTTCGACGACATCCCGAGGCCGTTCAAGAACGCCAACACGACTGCGCCGCCGAATATCGCGAAGTCGAGAATCGGACCCATCTTGCCACGGATCGCCAACAGCACGATTTCAAGCTGCTCGGGGATGCCGTCCGGGAAGTTGACCGGCACGAGGCGCGGCGCCATCGTGCGAGCGAACCGCATACTCGCGAACAGAATGATAAACGTGAGCAGCGTGAAAACGGCGCCCACCGCCAGTTGCGACACGATCCGGGTGGTGAACACGGCCCCCTGACCGAGGTCGCTGAACCAGCGCCAGTCCACCCACAC
Organism: Coriobacteriia bacterium; assembly: GCA_038249135.1. Classification (GTDB taxonomy): domain Bacteria; phylum Actinomycetota; class Coriobacteriia; order Anaerosomatales; family JAAXUF01; genus JBBRWO01. The sequence continues at coordinate 25,867 of JBBRWO010000014.1, read as the reverse complement.
GCCGGCAAGCCAGGTCACGAAGGGCATGCCGACGAATACGATGGCCGCGGCGATGGTCGTCAAAATTGCAACGCGAGGCCGGGATTGTCCAGCCATGAGTGCCTCCTGGGTCAGCGGATCAGAGGTAGTCGTCGATCTCTATGTTGAGCGTACGCGGATCAAGGCATCCCTTGACGTTAAGTTCCGGGTACTTCGATAGCTCGATGTCGCGCGGCTCGATAAAGTCGCCCGCACCCGTCGCGATGACGCGAACCGTGGGGTTGAGTGGATCTCGATCATCAGGGCGCAGAACAATCGCGACCTCATCACCTGAAAGCCTGACCACGGAACGCGGTGGATACAGCCCCATCATCTGAATGAACAGCTTCACAAGCTCCGGATCAAGCGAGGTCCCCGCGCTCTCTGCGAGCAATGCTATCGCCTCATCTTGCACCCGTGCCGCCGAGTAACTCCGACGCGATGTCATCGCGTCGTACGAGTCCGCGACCGCCACGATACGGCTGGCCAGGTGCTGTCTGCGACGCGGCGTCCGCGACGGGTAGCCGGCGCCGTCCCACCGCATGTGATGCTCGAGAATCGTCACCACTGCGGACTTGTCGACGCCCGGCAACAGCGCGGTCATCTCCGCACCACCTACAGGGTGCTGACGAACGTCGGCCCACTCCTCGGGAGTCAACGCGCCGGGCTTGTTGAGGATACGGAGTTCTACCGTGAGCTTTCCGATGTCGTGCAGCAGCGCGCCGACACCCAGCGACGACAGGAATCGGTAGTCGTTGGTGATGGTCGAGCCCAGAGCAAGCGACAGGATCGCAACGTTCGCCGAGTGGTAGAAGGTGTACTCGTCGTAGTTTTTCAGACCGGTGAGCTGCAGCATCGCGTAGCGATTGGTCAGAACGTTGTCCACGAGAGAGCGAACCACGCTTTTGACCTTTGCTGAGCTGACGTGACGGTTCGCGCGCAACAAGCTATCGATCTCACGCATGAGCGAGACTGCACTGCCAAACGCAGCGTTGGCCGCATCGGTCGGCTCGCCCTCCGGCTTGGCTGCCCGCTCAAGGGCGACCACGCCACCGATGTGGACGTGCTCGAACTGTGCCTCGTCCACCATGTGCTCGATGCCGCCATCGTGGTCAGCGGCCTGTGTGTCGACTGCGAGGATGCCCATCGCACGCGCGAGTTCATCACGATCGATGCCGCGCCGCAACACCAGCGACCCCACTCCCAGACTGGTCATGTCGCGGACCAGCTGGTCGAAGAGGACGCTCTCCTCGGTCAGTAACTGCTCGCCGAGAAGCACCTCGCCCTCATAGAACGCGAGTTGCACGTCGACACCCTCGTCGAAGTAGCCCGAAAGCGAGTTCATGAGCAGTTCGACGCCCTCGCCGACAGCGGGGTGCTCGAGCGGGTAGAACCGAGCGGTTCGCCTCACGGCGTGGATGCGTGTCAGTACCTCTCGCGCCCGTCGCATCTGCCGTGTCGAATAATGCACGACATCGCGATCGACCATCGCAGCCGCGAGCTCGGTCAGCTCGCCGAAACTGCCCATTCCATCAGGCCTACTATCGGCCGAGCGGGTGCCGCCGGCCGCTTGGAATGCGGCATCGAAGGCGCCCGGCGCCGCCTCGGTTGAGAGCAGCGCGGCATCATGTGCCATTGGCTGAGACATCGGTGCGGCTGCAACCGTCGGACCTGCGGGCCCCGCGACGGCGGCCTCATCGGCGAGCGGCTGGGGCGCTGGCTCTTCCTCGTCCTGCACGACGTCGAAATCGTCACTCATCGGACCCCTCCGCTCTCACGGATGCGCTTGATTGCGGCCTCAGCCGCCGCGCGCAACTCACGCGCCTTGCTAGCGTTCAGAATCCTGCGTTTGCCCGCGATTGCCTCAAGCATCGACAGCGACTCGGTCGCGCCCAACCTACCGAGCGCCTCAATCGCTTCGACCCGCGGACCGTTCTCACGGTTGCCGCGACCCTCGCCGCGCGCGACCTGCTCGAGCGACGAGATTGCGACGCGCGCGCCGCTCGCGCCCAGATAGCGCGCTGCGAGTTGCACGTTTTGTGCATCATCATCGGTGAGGGCAGCAATGAGCATCTCGTTTGCCACGCGGTCGCTGATCGTCGACAGCCCGCGCATCGTCTCGCGTCTCACACGCGCGTCCGGATGACGCAGCGTGCGCTCCAGATACGGCAGCGCCGCCGATGTTTTTGCGGAGCCGAGAATGCTGACCACGTTGCGCACGAAATACCAGCGCGGATCACCGACGTGTTCACCCAACTCCGGGATGTATCGGCCTGCGAGCTGGCACAGCAGGTCGACCATGCCCTTGCGGGCGGACATGTCGGGTTCATCGGCAAGCTGTTCAAGCAGCGGCGGGATAGCCAGCGGGCCGAGCGTTTCGAGCAGGCGTCGGGCCGCGTCGTGCTCGACCGAGCCGTCCTTGTAGAGTCGGATGGCCTTCGCGATCTCACGTATATCACTTGGCCGCGCGAATCTCTGCACCGCACGCTGGATGCGAAGCTGCTGCCCAGGCACGAGCTCCGGGTTCTCCGCGGCGGCAAGCATCGAGACTGCAGAGTCGGCAGCGACGTCGATCTCGCCTCGCGCGATCAGTAGGTCGAGCGCGTCTTCAAGCATCGACATAGTCGCTGCGAACTGCACCTCGCGTATGTCCATGCCCACGAGGGATACGAGCGCGCCGATGATGTCTCCGTCAGTGATGCCGCGGCGTGCCTCTTCGCGTAAAGCCTCGAGTGCCGGATCGCCCGCCGCGTCAACGGAGTTCGGAAGCGGTGCAAGGTCCATGAGTTTGAAGATCGTGTCGGCAGGCCGCTCGGTCCCGGCGGGGTTGCCGGCTCGCTCCCGTACGGTCAGTCGGCTGGGGGAAGCGCCCTCGAGAACGTCGGAGATGATACTTGGCCCGAGCCCCGCGCCGAGCATCGCGGCTCCGGCGGCGTTCACCACGTCATCGCGGTCGGCTGCCGAGATGAGTGACAGGTTGCGGATAGCGCGAACCAGTCCGTCTCGCGAGACATCGCCCGTGCCGAGACCCTCGACGAACATACGGCAGACATCGTCGACGTCCATTTGCCTGACCACCGACGAGAGGGCGACGGACGTCCTCGCTTCCGGTAGCACGCGGTCGACCAGTAGATCGCGTCGCATCGTGGGAGGAAGCTCCCAGAGAGCCTCGGCGAGCGAACGCATCAGTTCGTCGCGCTCGGCGGGGTCCATGTCGGACGCCACCTGCGCAAGCTCCGCGAACCGCGTGCCGGCGGCCGCAAGGCCAAGCTCGCCTTCCTCGGTTTCGTAGGTCGCCCGGAGATAGTCGCGAACGAGCTGCGGCTGTCCTATGACACGAGCCAGCGTGAGCGTATCGCGCGACCGCGAAGCCATAGCGGTTTCAAGCATGATGTCGATTTCTTCGCGCGAGTACGTGGAGGCCTGTTGAATCGCTGCGTCCTCGAAACTGACCTCGGAATCCACCAGCGTGATCTGGGCTTCGGTGACGGTGATCGTACCTACATTGTGCTCCCAAAGCCGCGTCTCGAACCCACCCGATGCAATGATCTCTTCGGCGGGGACTTTGACCATCTGGAGGAACGAGATGATGTCGGTGGCCTCGATGCCGGCATGGAAACGGACGTCTGCGATACGGCGGTTGTAGAGCTCGTGGGCAAACGCCATGAACGCGGACTGCCTCGGGAAGATGGCGGCGCCGTCGTAGAAGAGCCCGTGCTTGGTGACATTTAGGCGCACGTCGGATTGTTCGCGGAGTGCTTCGCGCAACAGGTCGACGGTGTCAGAAGCGGTGTCTCGAGGAATCGTGCTCGAGGGCGGATAGAGCGCGACCGCCTTGTTCGTCACCAGGAGCTGCCTGACGAACTGCTCGATTATCGGCGGCGCTGTAGGTACGCGGTCGTCTGCCGAAGCCACCAGTCCTCCTCGTTATCCCCCGCGCCGTCGCGGTGCGGCGCTTCTCTCTCAGTATAGGCGTTGCCGGCTCATCGCGACGACACGCTATCATCGGCGCATGACACAGCAACTCGATACCTCCACCCTGCGCCCGGCACGTGTGCTGCTGGCCTCGCAGTCACCGCGCCGGCGACGGCTCATCGGCTGGCTTGGCCTGCCCTTCTCGGCGACCTCGGTCGACACACCGGAAGACCTGAACTCGCCGCTCGCCACCAACCCGCCGGCGCTCGCCATCTCGCTCGCCGCCGAGAAGGCCGAGGCGGTTCGAGTGAGCGGTCAGGGCGCGGGAACGCTTGCGCTGTGCTTCGATACCGTCGTGGTGCTCGACGGCGCGGTGCTCGGCAAGCCAAAGGACGTCGAGGATGCTCAGCGAATGCTGCGCGCGCTCTCGGGTCGCACGCACGAGGTCGTGACCGGCGTGGCGCTTCTGCCCCCCGATGCGCTGGAGCCCCATACGTTCGCGGTCACCACCGAGGTGCAGATGAAGTCACTCGACGACGCGGCGATGGAATCCTGGATGGCCTCCGGCGAATTCATGGGATGCGCCGGCGCCTACAACATCGAAGCACAGGTCGCGTCGGTCACGGAAGACGAGTGCTTCCAGAACGTCGCGGGGCTGCCTCTGTGTCACCTGTACGCGGCGCTTGCCGATGAGGGCGGCTTGGCCGCGGCTCACGACGCCGGTGCGCCAAGAAGCCCTGTCGCTGTCTGCGACGCGGCGCTGGGCCGCAGGTGTCGGCTGGGGCCGCGGGTGACCAGAGGGCGCTAGGCGCCTGAGCCGGCTGAACACCCGAGGCCGGCCCTCCCTACGCTGCGTACTCACGCAAACCGCGCGCGACTAGCTGCGCCGAGCCACCACGATCACGCTCTCAGCCGCTGCCGGGTCGAACGCGGAGCCGTCGTGCCCGCCAAACGCCTCGATGTGCTCGAAGCCCACCGCGGCCAGCTCCTCGGCAAGCAGCTCGAACGGCAGCGCCGTGTGCGGCGACATGCGAGACGCCAGGTCCCATACGCCGGCGGCATCGCGCGTCAGTGTCACGAAGTCGAAGCCGATGAACTCGCCTGACTCCGGATAGTCGATCAGCCGCAGAAATACCCGCGTGCCCTCGTCGGTCTCACGCACGACCGGCGTGATCGCGCGGACCTTCTTGTCCAGCAGCTTGGCGTGATTGAGCAGGTGCAGCACCAGCACGCCGCCCGGCCTCACCACCGCCGAGAAGTCCGCGAGCGCTACGCGCAGACCAGCGAGTCCGTCCACGTGCGGGAGCGCGTTGCCCGTGCAGATGAGCGCGTCTGCCGGCCCGAGCCCGCGAGCCGCGAGCTCACCAAAGCCGCCGCGGACCAGTCGTAGCTCACCACCTGCGGCAGCGATGCGCTCCGAAGCCGCCGCGATGTTGGTCTCGGCTTGTGCGAGCATCGAGTCGTCGGGATCGACCGCATCCACGCTCATGCCGAGCGCAGCGAACTCGATCGCGTGGCGCGCGCTTCCGGTGCCGACGTCGATCAGTGTGTGTGCGCCGATGTCTTCGAAGACGCGCCGGAAGAACGGCACCTCGCGGGCGAGTCGCGCGTCCCAGTTCACAAACGTGTCGTAGTCGGATGCGGGTGCGACACGCGGGGTCTTCTCGGCGGACATGGGTGATGCCTCCTCGGCGATGGTGGTGCGATTCCGTCATCGCCAGTGTACCGAGACGGGGCGATCCTGTGCGTTCAGGCGTCTGCTCATTGTGTGATGGTTCGCATTCCTGCGCGCACCCTGGGCTCGCAGCGCGTATGCTCGACTCATGGATGCAAACACAGCGGTACGCGCCGAGTTGGCCCCTTACGACTTCTCGGCAATCACTGACCAGCTCTTCATCGCCGTTCGGCCCAAGGCCCGGCACGTTGAGCATGTGCGCAACCTCGGTATCGAGCTGGTGCTCAGCATGCTGTGGTTCGCTCCGCCGAGGGAGCTCATGCGGCCGCCGTTTCAGATCAGGCGCCTTCCCATGATCGACTACCCGCTGTTCCCGCTCCCGCTGTGGTTGTTGCGGCGCGGTGCGGAGGCCGCCCTGCCCGTGCTCGCCGACGGCGGCCGCGTCCTCGTGTATTGCCGAGGAGGCGTGCATCGAAGTGTCGCGATGATGTGCTGCATCCTCATCGCGCAAGGCATGTCGGCAGACGATGCGATGAACCTCGTCTCGCAAAAGCGACCAGTCGCCGACCCCCGCGCCTGGTACATCGAACGCCGTATCCGAGCCTTCGAAAGCGACTGGGTGAAACGACACGCTGTCGCACTCGACGCCGTCTGACACTTCATATCAGCGCCGCTCACAGAGGAGTTCTCATGCGCATCAACGTGATCATCAATCCGGGCGCAGGTCAGCCGGAGCCGATCCTGAGCCAGCTCAACGACGCGTTTGGCGCTGCGGGTATCGAGTGGGATGTCTCGGTCACACACGGCTCCGGTGACGGGTACGCCGCCGCGCGCAAGGCCGCCGAGGCAGACTACGACCTCATCGGTGTGTACGGCGGGGATGGCACCGTCTCGGAGGTGGCCTCGGCGCTGGCGCTCGGCGGACCACCGATGGCCGTTCTACCCGGCGGAACCGGTAATGCGCTGGCCGAGGACCTAGGCATCCCCAAGACGCTCGCGGAGGCGGCGGTACTGATCGCCAGCGGCGAGTACGACGTGCGGGCCGTCGACATGGGCCGAGCAGGACACCAGTGGTTCATCCTTCGGCTCACGATGGGATTCGAAGCATCCCTCGTTGAGGCTGCGACCAAGGAACTCAAGGACCGCTTCGGGTGGCTCGCGTACGCATTCGCGAGCATGCAGACCATCGCCGCCCCGCCCACGGCGACCTACAGGATCGACGTCGACGGTGAGGTGGTCGAGGCTGCGGGCGTCGCGTGCATCATCGCGAACTCGGCGAGCACCGGCGTGCTCGGCGTGCGAATCGCCGAGGGAGTGGACGTCTCCGACGGACTGCTCGACGTGATCGTCGTCCAGCGCGCGGACTTCTTGTCGCTCGCGGGTAGCGCGGCGAACGCCTCGGCCGGTCAGTATTCCGAGAACCTCACCCGGTGGCGGGGCCGCAGGATTCGCGTCGAGTCGAGCCCCGCGCAGCCGGTGCTCGCCGATGGCGAGGCGGCGCGCACGACGCCGATCGAAGTGTCGATCGTGCCAGGTGTGGTCGGCGTAGTCGTCCCCAAGGGCATGGGCGACCCCGCTGTGGAGGACCAAGGCTAGCTGCCAGTCGTCGGCAGTTCCGGCAGCGGCTCATCGATGCGGAAGATGCGCGCGGCGTTACCGCGCAGAATCAGGTCACGGTCACCGTCCGAGAGCCCCATCTCCTCGATGGTGCGCTGCTGCATGTGACGGATCCACGTGCGGTACGGCGTCGTCGTGCCGGAGTCGGTACCAAAGAGGATGCGCTCCGGACCGAGCGCCATCAGCGCACGCTCGAACACGTCGGTCAGAGTCATCTTGGGGACGTAGTAGTCCATCCAGTTGTTGGTGCCGCTGGTGTCGACGCACACGTTCTTGCACTGGTACGCGAGACGCAACACGTCGTCGAGCCAGCCGGCACCAAAGTGCGCGATGACAAACTGCAGGTTGGGGAAGTCGCGCGCCACCGGCGAGAGATCGATGGGGTTGGCGTACCCGAGGTCACCGGTGGGATCGACGGTGACGCCGTAATGGATGATGAGATTGGCACCCAGCTCGTCGGCCTTCTCGAAGAACGGTCGACACGCCGGGTCACTCAGCCGGAAGCAGCGGTTGACCGGGTAGAGCTTCACGCCCCGGAATCCTGCCGCCATCTCACGCTCGAGCAATGCGGGCGCACTGGGATCGCGCGGGTCGACGTTGCACAGCGCGTGCACGTGGCCGTTGGCGGCGCGGATGAAGTCGCGCATGTACTGCGAGTCCGGCATCACCGAGACGACCATCGCCTTGGCCACATCGGCCGCAGCCAGCCGCTCGACGTAGAAGTCCGCGACCTCCTCGGCCTTCATGTCAGGCAGGGTGTCGTTGCGCCGACCCCACTTGCCCTCCTTGATGGCCTGCCGGAATCGCTCCGGGGTCTCGGGCCTGTCGGCGATCTCGAGCATGAGCGGACGCGTGAACAGGTGCACGTGAGTATCGATCACGTCGCCGGGCTTGGTCGGCTTCGCAGCGGCGATTCTGGGCATGGGGCATCTCCTAGCTTGCCGGCGGACTCGGGATGGGAGGCGCCGACGGGACCTTAGCGCCGTCTTCTCTGACGACGGGCTCCTCGGGCACGATCACCGAGGCGATGATGTAGGCGACCAGCGCAGGACCAAAGCCGCTCAACACGCCGAGCAGCACGAACCCGATGCGTAGCATCGTCGACTCGACACCCAGATAGACCGCGAGTCCACCGAGGACGCCGCTGATCATCTTGTCGCTGCGACTGCGATACAGGCGACGACCTTCAACGCCGCCCGTGGGGCGCAGTGCGTCTCGGCGAACGATGAGCAGTACGCCCAGTCCGACCAGCGCGAGCGGCCACCCGATACTCCAGACGAAGTTCAGCGCCGAGCGGAGCGGGCTGAGGAGCGGGCCGGCGACGCGCTCGACGATGAAGTACAGGCCCAGCAGGATCAGGACCCCGCCCGCGATGACCCCGGTGTTCCTTCTGCGATCATGTTCATCCATGAGGCACTCCTAGTATGTGTCGACGGCGATCACGCGGTCTTCTCGGCTCCGGGAAAGCTTGCGCTGCTCAGTCATCGCTCTCCTCCCCGGCCGTCGCGCTGGGCTCGAGCGCCTTCACGCGAATCCGCGCGATTCTGCGGCGGCGCATCCCGAGCACGCGGAATTCGTAGCCATCTTGCTGGTAGCGTTCTCCGGGCAGGGGTATGTGTCCGAGCTTGGTCAGCAGCCAGCCGGCGATGGTCTCGTACTCGTCGGACTCCTCGACCGGAAATCCCCGCTCGACCGCATCCTCCATCGAGAACCGACCATCAAGCGTCCACTCGTGTGGTGAGATCTGCTGGATGTGGCGGTTATCAGGGTCGAACTCGTCGGCGATCTCACCCACGATCTCCTCGACGATATCTTCGATGGTCGCCATGCCGGCGGTGCCGCCGTACTCATCGACGACGATCACGATCTGGTTCCGCGTTGCCTGCATCTCAGAAAGCAGCGGCAGAATGCCCTTGGTCTCGGGCACGAACACCGCCGGGCGCATGTGGTCGGTTATCGGCTCGTCGCTGCGCCCCTGAGTGATCGGCACGACGAGGTCCTTCAGCAGCGCGATGCCCACGATTTTGTCGTGGTCCTCGTGGAACACCGCCAGCCGAGAGTAGCCCGTTCCCTGCATGATCGCGGCGACCTCCGCGACCGTCTCGGTGTCCTGGGCCAGCATCATGTCCACACGCGGCACCATGATCTCGCGAGCCACCGTGTCACCAAGCTCGAAGATCTCGTGGATCATCCGCTTCTCGTCCTCGAGCAATGAGCCCTGCTCGGTGACCAGCAGCTTGATCTCCTCCTCCGAGACGCCTTGCCCAACACCTTGACCGCGCACGCCGATCAGCGCCGAGAGAGCGTTGGTCGAGACGGTGAGCAGCCAGACCAGCGGCGCGAACGCCTTCTCGAGCCAGGTGATGGGACCGGCGACCGCGAGCGCCACGTTGACGGCGCGCTGCAGACCGATGCGCTTTGGAACCAGCTCGCCGATGACGAGCGTCACGTATGAGATGAGCAGCGTGACCAGCAGCACCGAAAGTCCCGGGGCGACAGCTGCGAGCCAGTTCATGCCGAGTGAATGCAGCCACGCCTCGACCGGCTTGGCGAGCGCGACCGCACCTGCTGCGGCTGCGAGGAATCCGACGAAGGTGATACCGATCTGGATCGTCGCAAGCAGCCGAGTTGGATCGTCGGTGAGCTTGAGAGCGCTCTTGGCGGCCTTGGACCCGTCATCGGCACGACGCCTCAGAGCCGCACGGCGCGCCGAGATGAGCGCGATTTCAGCTGCGGCAAAATAGCCCTCGAGGAGCACGAGGGCGAGTATCAGAAGAACTTGAACGCCGATACTGGACATAGGAAGTAGGTTACCAGCATCAGGGAGCCGCAAACCGTATCGTCTTTTCGGATCGAGGTGGAAACCTTGCCGAGGCTTAACATATTTGCGGAAAGCCCGATAAGATGTTCTGTAGGCTCTACGCAGGGCTTACGCTTATCTACGCTCACATGAGCCATGTATGCGACGGATGACGGAGGTGGGAACGGTTCTCGAGCCGGCAACAGCGCAACGACTGGAGCATGCGGTGCGGTCTCTTACCACCGCCTCCCGTTCGCTTAGGCTGTACCCTGCCACGAGTCCAATTCCTCACGAAACGGTATCCGTCGCGGTCATCGCGCTTGAGCATTTCTTCGCTTCCGGCTTCCCCGTGCTCTCAATCTCACTGGCTCGTGACGGATTCGCGTTCGCCGATGAGCCCATCGCGGTGAATGTACCGGGTGCGTCAGACCTTGCCAGTGAGCTGCGCGCCCATGGCGTCGCCGAGATCGACTTCCAGCCCGGGGTCTCCGCCGACGAGCTCCTCGAGTTTCTGAGTATCTCCGCGCGTAGCCCCGAAATGATTGGCGCGGAGGGTGGTCTCGCGGTGCTCGCCGCCGCTGCAGGTGTCGAACACGTCCGCGTGGTCGATGTGCAGCTGACCGTCGTCGACACCAGCGCCCCCGTCGATGATTCGGACTACAGCGACTTCCTGCGGGATCTGGTGCAAGACCCCGCCAAGCTCACCACATGGTTCTCATCGGCGTCGGCAGGCGACCCCGCCGCCTTCGAAGACGGACTCATCGAACTCACGCGGGCGGCTGGCTCCAACGGCCTCGCGCAGCTCATGGACTCCATGCGCAGCGCCTTCCTCGCTCAGTCAAGCGATGGCAAGGACGCGCTTCTCGGACTGTCGATGGACGACGGCCCCGTTCGCGATCTGACCAGTCACATGTTTGGCATGCTGGGCGCCCCGGACATCGCAGAGTCGGTGCTGGGCGGCTGTTTTGGAAAGAACATGCTTTCGCTGTCCAGTGCACTCACGTCGCTACCGCTTGAGCAGGCCACCGCCCAAGTCCGAGCGGAGGTGCAGGCGATGCTGCCCTCGGCGGGCCATACCTCCAAGGAGTCCGCATTCCTCGAGCACATGCTGGAGGTTCGCGGTCGCAAGGAGACCGAGCAGTCCCTGATCGATGCCGACCGGACGTACAAGGCTGTCGCGCAGGCGTCCACCCTCAAAGACGAAGACATCGCGCGTGCCCGCGGCGCGCTGACCGCATCGGCGGGTGCGCTGAGCGCGGCGAGCGTACGTACGATGCTCGCGCTGCTCGACCAGCAGCAGGACTTCGAACTCTACTGCGCCGGCGCCGACAACCTGGCCCGCATGGTCCCGCAGCTCATCGAGCAAGGCGATCTCACGCTCGCCTCTCGGGTTCTCGCCGAGCTCACCAACCGAGAATCCCGCAACACCGGGCCGTGGCCGGAGCTCTCCGGCCGCCTGCGTGAGGCGATCGCCACTGCGGCCGGCGCGCGCTCCATGGCGGCGCTGCTCGACGCCGTTGTCGCCGATCCGGAACTCGAGCCCTCCGCGCTCCAGATCGTTCGCCACGCCGGCGACACCGGCGGAGCGGAGCTGGCAGCGGCGGCCATCACCCACAAGGCCGCTGGTCTCGAAGCAGCCGAGCGCCTCCTCGGCAGGCGCCTCATCGACTTGCTGCACGCGGCCGCCGGGTCCGCACAGTGGTTCCAGCTCACCCCCATCGTCACTCGGCTCGCAGATGCCGGCGACCCACGCTCCATAGCAACGATCGAGTCGCTCCTCGCGCGACCCGACGAGCAGTCGCGCCGAGAAGTCGCGACCGGTCTCGCCGGTCTCGGCAGTCCTGCCGCGGTGAGGCTGCTGGGCGTGGCTCTGCGCGACCCCAGTCCCGAAGTCGCGATGGTCGCGGCTCGAGCTATCGCTAAGAGCGGCGTGCCCGGTTCCGCGGCGCTTCTCGCGGGACGTCTCGGCGAACTCGATGTCGACACCAGCGACTTCCTGCTTGCGCGCGAACTCATCACCGGTCTCGCACGAACGCCCGAGCCCGCAGCAGATGCGGCGCTCGCCAAGTTGGGTTCTCGGCGCGCACTGATCAAGCGAGGTCACTTCGCTGAGGTCCAGCAGTTGGTCACACGCGCACAGGCCGTTCGAGCTCGGGACGGGGTGGCGCAATGAGTCACGGAATCGCGGATCTGGTCACGGCGCTTGCGGCCTCACGACGTGCGTTACAGCTCTATCCGCCGTCGCACCCTGAATTCCAGAAGGCCGTCGAAGACCTCGAGCACTCGGTCGTCGACACTGCGCAGGGCAGCCAGTTCACGCTGAATGTGCACCAGGGCCACCTGTACGAAGGCAGCACCGTCATCAGCGATGACGTCAACGGAGCAGCCGCCGTCTCAAAGATGCTTGAGACTCGCTCGATCGACTCTTTGACGTTCCAGCCGTCCTTCAGCGCACGGGACGCGCTCGCCCTTACCGAGGTGCTCTCACTCAAGCCCTCCGCATCCCTCGACATCGAAGCCGAGCTTCTTTCCCGAGGGGTCGACGCCATCAGCGTCTCCTTCCTGACCGCACCAGACAGCGAGGAGCGTGAGGAGCGCGATCGAGTTCGCGAGGCGGATCGAGCGCTGTACCAGCGTATCCTCGGCGCACTGCGGCAGCTGTCTGAGCAAGTGGCGAGCGGCGCCGGTGCAGACGTGAGCAAGGCGAGCGGACTCGTCGGCGGTATCCTCGCACGCATGATGACCGACCCGTCTGCAATCATGGGGTTGGCGACCATGCGCGGCGCCGGCGATCGAACGCTGTTCCACTCGCTCAACGTGATGATTTACACGCTGACACTGGGCAACCGGCTTGGGCTGCCCGAGGAAGGGCTTTCCGCGCTGGGCACGGCGGCCTTGCTCCACGACGTCGGCAAGTCGGCGTTCGACGCCGGGGACATGATGCAGCTCGAAGCGATGCACAAGCTGCATCCCAAAGTTGGCGCAGACATCCTGCAGCGCGTCGCGCTTGATGATCCCGCGCCCATGCTCGTCGCCTATGAACACCACATGCACGTGGACGGCGGGGGCTTCCCGGAGCGCCCCGCAGACTACATCGCTCACCCGTACAGCCGAATGGTCGCGGTCGCTGATCGCTACGAAAACCTCACCAACGTCGCCCCCGGCCGAGATGCACTCACTCCTGACAGGGCGATCGTGCAGCTCCTCCGCGAGACCGGTTCGGTACTCGACCCGTTCTTCGCTCGGCTGTTCGCGAGCGCCATGGGCGTGTTCCCGGTGGGTTCGATGGTGCGGCTGTCGGACCAGTCCGTCGCGATAGTGGTCAAGCCGGGAGAAGACCCCTTGGCTCCCGTGGTGCGCATCGCCTATGACGTACGGGGAGCAGAGCCTGACGATCCGAGCGACGTCGATCTGGCCCAAAGCGATCTGCTCATCGTCGAGGTCATCGCGCAGGAAGCGCTGAACGTGGAAGTCTCCGACAAGATCTAGCCTGTGCTACTCGCCGGGGCCCTTGCCGATTCGATGCAGTACCAGCGCGATGAGCGCCAATCGGCGTCCGCGATCCTGGCATGCGGCCACGAACTCCCCGATGGTTTCGCGAACCTCCGGCGCGGGCCTGTAGCGAATGAGGCCGCCGGCGCACTGCAGGATATGCGCGTCACAGAGAACGTCGACCTCAGGTGCGACTTCCTCGACACGACGACCAAGTCGCGAAGCGAGTCCGGCGACATCCAGCACGGCATCAGGGTTGCGATGAAAGAAGACGAGTATATCCCACGCCAGAAGAGACCTGACGTAGCGCTCAACGAACTTCGTGACTGTGGGTCCCAAGACCCCCTCGAGATCGTACAACCGCTCGTTCGCCCCTTACCAGCCAGTCAAACACCGGCTCCATGTGTGTGCAGGGAGTAGTAGCTCGGTGTCGGATGGAACGCCACCAACTGCTTTCAGTGTATCGGCACAATCACCCAGCACCAGTAGACGTAGCTAAAAGGTCGCAATTCCAGTGTGAACGGTACCCCTCTCGGACGAGCGGATAGACGAAGGGCGCCTGTTCGCGACGACCACCATCCTCATTCCGCTCCCACGCCGTGTCGGATCGGTGGGCCGAAGCGCTCTATGTGCCGTTGCGCAGCGGGCACTCCTAGGTCATCAAGCACGCGCTCCATGGCAGCGACCATGACGGGTGGCCCGGCAACAAAGAACGGGGTCGTTCGTACGTCATCGAGATGGCGCAGCACCGTCTCCGCTGTGATGAATCCGGACTCACCGGCCCAGCCGACCGGCGGATCCTCGAAACACAGCTCTAGCCGCACGCCGTGTGACGACATCCGCGCGAACTCCTCTGCGAAGGGAATGCAGTTCTCATCTCGGCTGCCGTAAAGCAGAAGGGCGTCGACGAACACGCGGTCGTGATGCATCGCGTCTCGCAAGATGCTTCGCACGGGAGTGATGCCGGTGCCGCCGACGAGGAAGCATGCGCGATCCGCATCGGGGGCCAGTGCGAGCCGCCCACCCGGTCCTGCAATCGCCGCACGGTCGCCCGGCGCCATGTGAGCCAACGCCTTCTTGAACGCCGAGGTGCTGAGCCGCGTGGTTGTCTCAAGATAGGCATCGGCCGGAGCCGAGCAGTGCGAAAACGTCTTGGTTTCGCTTCCGTCGGCGGTATCAATGGTGAGCGTGAACCACTGACCGGCTCTGAAGTCGTAGCCTTCGGGCCGAGAGAACCTCAATGTGAGGATGTCGTCCCCGCATGGCTCGCGACCGAGCAGCCGAACTTCGTGGCGAACCGTCATGGGAGTCTCCTCGGAATGAAATACGTGGCGAGGAGGAACATACCCTTCGAGCAGAACGGTTAGCGGAAGATGCCGTGGATCTGCTCGTAGGTCGTGGTGCTGACGGCGACGGTCCCACCGTAGACATCGCATTCCCGAATCTCCCCCGCGTGCGCGTTCATCGCGTTCGATGTCTCGGCGTTCAACCTGGCGGTCGTGGTCAAAAGGACAACGCCACGACGACTGCCGGCCGCGGCGCCGCCGCCCAACGCATCAGCGAAACCATCGCCGCGGGCGACGCCGACGTAGACCCAGCTGTTGGATCCCTGGGCAACGCCCTGGGTCGCACACGTGACCGCGACCTCGAAACGATTGTCGCCACCCCACCTGACCGTGTCGGGCGCGTACGCTCGAATCTTGCTCTCGACGCCGTAGCCGACCGCGAGGGCGCCGCCGGCGATGCGCGCCGCGCGGTAGCCGCCAGTGTCCAGTTGGGAGCGCGTTCGGCTGTTGAGCGATTGCGGTTCGGTCAACAGAATGGGCGCCTTCTGTGCATATGCGAGTGGAGAGAGAGAAAGGGCGTCGGGATACGCGTCTCCGCGTGCGATATATACCGTCCCTCCTCCACCGGTGATTCCCGCGATGCGACGCGCGATCATCGTGGCCGTCTCATAGCGATCTGCCCCGCCGATACGCTCGACGCTCAGACCCTTCGCCTTGAGAATCGAAACCACCCCGTTGGAGACCGTCGCGGGTCCGCCGCACACGATCGCCTTCGTGGCACCGAGCGCCTTGATCCTGCCGCTGATCGCCGAGGGGACCGAGTTCTGCTTCACGAGCAGAAGCGGGGCACCATAGCATCCCGCCAGCCCCGAAGCGGACAGCGCGTCAGGAAACCTCTCACCGGACGCGATGATGACGGTCTGGGCGGAGCCAAAGGATGTATCGGCAATCAGCGAAGAGACCTCGTAGCGATCGGCACCGCCCAATCGGCGCACGGTAGCTCCAACCTGTGCGCGAACCAGCACCTTCACGGTCACGCCCCCGGACACCCTACTGGCGCCCGAGTACGTCATGCTGGACGATCCGCTCGCGCCAACGCCCACAATCGGGATAACGGAATAGTCAGATCGAACGACGGTACTCACCGTCTCGCCGGGAGTACCGTCCGGCGCAACCAGCACGACGCTGAGAACCTGCTTGCCCTCGGGGACGGCGACCGGTCCGGTGCAAGGCGTCCACGTACCCGGGCCAGCACCAAAGCGGTAGTAGATCTGCCCGGGTGCCTCGGGAATGAGGGTGATCGACGTCGGTGTGGTCCAGAACCCCTCGGGGCCGGTCGCCGGGCTTGCCGGCGGCATGATCAGAACGCCGGGAATGGTCGTCGCCCCGGATGTGTCGGCGGCGGCCATGAAGGGAGCGGCGACCAAGAGCGCGCACGACAGAAGCGTCGCGGAAAGAACACGCGACGCACGACGATGCTGTGTGCGCTTCAGTATCACGATTCGGGTCCGGCTCCTCTGTGCGGGGGCGAGGAAATGCGCCGATGAAAACCGCGAGCGGTCTCCTGTTACGTGCTTCGGCACGCGGAGCGCTTCGCTTGACCGCTGTGTGACGGAAGTCGCGACAGGCGGCGAGCAAGCACCGACAAGCGGCACTTACGCAGGAATAATCACGTACAAGAGAACCGCGAGGAAGTGAAGTATGCTTCCGGCGAGCACCCACAGATGCCATACCGCATGCATGTACCGGACCTTCTTCAGCACGTAGAACACAGTGCCGAACGTGTAGCACAGACCACCTGCGACCAACAGCCACAGGCCCGCGGGCGGCAGTACCGCGGAGAGCGGCTTGATGGCGACAACGACGAGCCAGCCCATGCCCAGATACACGGCGGCGGAGAGCCAGCGTGGCCGATAGGTCCAGAATGCCTCGGCGGCGATTCCGATGATCGCGAGCCCCCACACAACGCCGAAGAGGATAAGCCCTCGGCCGTCGCGCACTGTCACGAGGCAGAACGGCGTGTAGGTTCCTGCGATGAGCAGGTAGATGCCGCAGTGGTCGAGCACCTTGAAAACGTGCTTCACGCGCTCCTGCGGAAACGCGTGATACAACGTCGAGGCGGTGTACTCGAGGATGAGCGCGATTCCGTAGACGAGCGCGCTGGCGAGCGCCCACGGGTTGCCACCCTGCGCAGCGAAGACCAGTAGCATCGTGAGCGCGGAGATCGACAACGCGGCGCCGAGGCCGTGGATGATGCTGTTGGCGATCTCCTCCCCCAACGTGTACGGGCGTACCTTGCTGGTGCCCATCGGCTCGATTTCCATCATTCGTCCTCGTCAGTCGCGGGAAGGGTGCATTGCATGATGCCGCCGAGGGCGAAGCACTCTGCGACCGGGTCGTTGACCAGCACCATGATGTCGTGTGCGTGGATACCGGGCTCCTCGCCCAGCGAGCGGACGATGCCCTCGTAGAGCGAGCGCTTCAGCTCCGGACCGCTACCGGGAAGCATCGAGACCTCGATGACGGTGAGTCGGTCCGAGCGGATCTCAGGGGTGTCGATGTTCTCGGCGGGGGTCTCGATGAGGCGCTGCATCACGCGGTCGTCGGGGACGCTGAGCGCCTTCGTGATCGCCGAGCGCACCCCGTGCAGAATCGCGCGCTTGTACGCCGTGCTCTTGCCGGACTGGATGTCGATTCGCACGATCGGCATGTGTGACTCCTTGTGACGAGATGTCTGAATACTATACCCAGCGGTCGGTTCTCGGAATGGCGCTCACAGATCAGATGCCGCGATAGGATCCTCGGCGGGCTTAGAGGAGGGGATATTGCCGGCGTAGCCCTTGGTCTGCACGAGAACGACACCGATGATCGCAACCAGCCCACCTACGATGGTCAGCCACGTCGGCATCTCGCCGAGCCACACCCAGGCGATACCCATAGCGAGCACCGGCGACAGATAGAGGAACGACGACAGCATCGAGGCGGACATCCGGGCAAGCGCGTAGCTCCACAGCACGTAGGCGATCGCAGCCGGAAAGATGCCCAGGTAGACGATGGCTATCGTGGCGGGTGGCTCGGCGTTGGGAATCGCCCGCAGGAGGCCGGGCAGGAACACCAGCATCGGGATGGTTCCCGCCCAGATCGCGTACGCCGCGTACTCGATGGCGGTGTACCTCTTGAGTCCCGGCTTGGAAACGATGAAGTATGCCGCGGTCACCACTGCCGAGAGCAGCAACAGCAACGAGCCGGGGGAGAACTGCAGCCCCTTGCTGCCGGATACCGAGATGACGGCGACCCCCGCGAATGCGATCCCGATGCCGAGCCACCCCAGGAGGCTCAGCCGCTCACGAAGAAACGCCGCCGAGAGCAGCGCGGTGAAGACCGGGCCGGCCGCGATGATGAGCGATGCCGCGCCTGACTCAACCGTGACCTCGCCAAAGTTCAGCGCCAGGTGATAGATCGTGATGCCGAGCAGCCCCGCCAACGCGATGCGGCCGAGGTCTTCACGCTTGGGCATGCGCATCCGTGTCACGAGCGCATAGGCCGCGAGCACGAGGGACGCCGTGCCGAACCGCAGCAATGCCACCTCACCAGGGCCGTAACCGCCTGCGCCGATGGTGCCGTCGGGTTGGATGCGCATTCCTGCGCGGATCCCGGCGAACGCCGAGGCCCACAGCACGAGCGTAATGGCGATGGCGAGCCAGGTCCTGGTTTCGGTCTCGTGCTCGGTCTTGTGCTCGGTCTTGTGCTGCACGGAGGTCCTTCGGGTCTGCGAACGGGTGTCTGGGCAGTCTAGTACGAAACAGTCGGGTCTCGCGTCCCGGTTCTTGCTCCGACATCCGGTGACGTCGATTACCCCTCGGGCGCCATCAGCGCCAACCTGTCCAGCAGCGCGAACAGCAGCTCTCGTCGCTGCCTCTGCCCCGTCTCAACCCCGCAGAGCAGTTCGGCCGCCGGAGTGATCGCAGGCCCGGACTCCGTGAGCTCATCGGCACACGCCTCGACCATCCCGGCGAGCAGGGCGCGCGTCCACTCAAGGTGAAACTGGAGACCGACCACGCGCTCGGCGAACACGAAGGCCTGGTTGCGGCAGTGTGCGCTCGAAAGGACCGACTGCATCCCCTCAGGAAGCTCGAAGATGTCGCCGTGCCAGTGCCCGACGACGACCTCGCGGGGCCACTCGGCGAACAGCGGTGACTCCCCGCCCTCGGGCGTGAGCATGACCGGGTACCAGCCGATCTCCGTCTCGCGATTGCGCCGCACTGATCCACCCAGCACCAGCGCAAGTATCTGCGCGCCGAGACATACGCCAAGTACCGGTCCGCCGGCGGCGATCGTCTCGGCGATGAAGTGCTTCTCAGGTCGGAGCCACGGCAGCGCATCGTCATCGGCCGCACCCATCGGTCCGCCGAGGACCACGAGCAACCCCTCCTCCGCCTGAGCGGGGAACGAGTCCGCCCACGCGCGCGTGATCGTGAGTGTGTGACCGCGCTCTTCGGCCCACTCGGCGATCAGGCCGGGGACTTCGAATCGGACGTGCTGGATGACGTGTACGCGCATGCGCGACTCCTCGCGTCGGACCCCTGACGTGCGTGTGCGTTTCCGCCCCAATAGTACCCGCCAAGGGCGCCCTCGTCGCTGGGCGTGGCCCGTCAGCCGGATCTTTCCTCGGCTGAATCGGGACTCTATCTGGGTCCGCAGTAATGACGCGGCACCACTTGGGTACTACGATGTTCCGATACACCTGATGCCAGACGCCCGATTCATGGGCGGTCAACGAGGGAGCTGGAACGAATGCACGTCGTAATCGGCGGGTACGGACGCGTTGGCAGGTACCTTGCGCACGAGCTTGAGGCGCAGGGGCACACCGTCGCAGTCATCGATCGCAGCGCAGAGGTCTTCGACGAGTTCGAGGCCATCCAGGGACGCCGGCTCTCAGGCGAGGCGTTCGACCACGACACGCTCATCAAAGCCGGAATCGAGCGCGCGGGCGCCTTCGCAGCGGTCACCAGCGGTGACAACAGCAACATCGTCGCGGCCCGCGTCGCACGCGAGCGCTTCAACGTACCGCTCGTGGTCGCCCGCATCTTCGATCCTCGCCGAGCAGCCATCTACGAGCAGTTCGGCATCCCGACCGTCTCGGCGGTGCAGTGGTCGGCTTCTCGGCTTCTGACGTTGCTGCTCGAGCCCAAGGCCCGCAGCGACTACGCATTCGGTCAGGGCGAGGTGCTGCTGATCGAGCTCGAGGCGGGTCCGGAGCTCGCGGGCAAGCGCGTGCTCGACATCGAGCTGCCGCGGGTGCTTTCCGTGGTATCCGTGGAGCGCAAAGATCGTGCGATCCTGCTCACCGATATCGATACCATCGAGGCGGGCGACCGCCTGTACCTCGCCGTTGTCCGCGAATCAGTCCACGAGCTTCGCACGCTCCTGGGCATGAAGTAGGAGGCAACCGTGCGCATCGTCATAGTCGGAGCGGGCAAGTCAGGACTCTTCCTCGCCCAGGAGCTTCGCCTCGAGCACGACATCACCCTCATCGAAAGCCGCTACGATCGCGCAGAAGCCGTCGCGGCGATACTTCCCAGCATCCGCATGATGCACGGCGACGCGTGTGAGCCCGAGGTTCTCGAGCACGCCAACATCTCCGAGTCAGACCTGACGATCGCCGCAACGGGCGACGACGAGGACAACCTGGTCGTCGCCATGCTCGCCAAGCACTACGGCAGCGGCAAGGTCTTCGCGCGCATCAACCACCCGCGCAACGAGTGGCTGTTCACCAAGGAGTTCGGCGTCGACGTGCCGGTCTCGTCGACCTCGATGCTACTTTCACTCGTGGAGAAGGAGCTCGGCTTTGGCGACCTCGTCACACTGCTGCGTCTGCAGGCCGACAACGTCTCAATCGAGGAGCTCACACTTCCGGAGAGCGCCACAGCCGTTGGCAAGCGCCTGATGGACATCCAGTTGCCCGAGAACTCGCACGTCATGGCGATCATCACGCCCAGCGTCGGACTCACCATCGCCAAGGGCGACACCGTTCTGGAAGCCGGCGACGAGTTGCTTCTCATCTCGGACGGCCAGCGTGACGCCGAGGTGCGTGAGGCCCTGGGTCTCGCCGTCTCGGCGAAGCGGCCCGAAGGCTACAAGCCGTCGGCTCGCGCGACGGAAGAGTCCGCCGAGGAGCACACGCCGGTTCCGGACGCCGAGGACTAGACCTTCTCGGCCTTTGGGCCGACCACTGCGTCAGCATCGAAGCTGGAGTGGTACGGGACGTCGACCACGATGACGCCCGGCTCGCCAAAGAGCTGCCGCTTGATCCAGAACGACGTCTGGTCGTGGAGCATGGCGTCGGCCGCGTTGGTGGGTGCGTACTCGGGAACGACGACGGTCACCACATAGTCCGGTGACGGACGCGGGATGGCGCGCACCCTCTCGATGATCGGCTGCATGATCTCGCGGTACGGAGACTCGACGATGGTGAACTTGATGCCGAATCCGGCCTGGTCCCACTTCCGCTGGATCTCGGCGGCCTTTCCCTCGCCTGCCGCGTCGACGTAGAGGGCCTCGATCTCATCGGCTCGAAGCGTTCGTGTGTACTGCAACGCGCGGACGAGTCTACGGTCGATGTTCTTGACGAGAACGACCACGTGGTTGTGGATGCGGTTGTACGCCTGATAGTTGAGGTCGACGAGCTCATCCGAGGTCAGCGCGAGCTCCGCCGCCACACGTCCGTACCGACGGCGAATCCACAGGAACGACAGGCACATCAGCGGAATCAGCAACACGACGATCCAGGCGCCGTCCCGGAACTTGGTCACGGTCACCACGCCCAACACGATGAGCGTCACAAAGGCGCCAAGGCCGTTGATGGCGGCATTCAGCTGCCAGCCTTGTTCCTTGTTCTTGAGCCAGCGCATCACCATGCCCGCCTGTGAGAGCGTGAAGCACGTGAACACACCTAGGGCGTAGAGCGGAATCAGCTGCGAAGTCTCCGCACCAAACCCTATGATGAGCGCGATCGCCACGAGGGTCAGCATGATGATGCCCTTGCTGAACACCAGGCGGTGGCCGAGGTCACGCATCTGGTGCGGCAAGAAGTTGTCGGCAGACATGAACGAGGCCAGCCGAGGAAAGTCCGCGTACGCGGTGTTTGCCGCGATCACCAGAATCGCTGCGGTGAACGCCGAGATGGCGAAGTACAGCGGGCCGGTCCCGAAGAAGGTCCTCGAGAGCTGGCTGATGACGGTCTCCTCGGATGCCTGCACGCCGGCGTGAACCGCAAGCCACGACAGGCCGATGAAGAGGAACAACAGGATGCCGGCCATCCACGTGATCGTGAGGCGGGCGTTCTTCGCCGTTGGCTCGCGGAAGACGGCGACACCGTCGGCGATGGCCTCGATGCCGGACATGGCCGCACATCCCGAGGCGAATGCTTTGAGGATCAGGAAGAGCGTCAGCGGTGCGGTGGTCTTGATCAGCTCGGCTGCGGCGGGGACCGCGATCGCATCCGGCCCGCCAGTGAAGTAGCGATAGAAGCCCGTCAGAATCGTGAGAACCATGAGCACAACGAAACCATAGGTAGGAACGGCGAAAATCGCACCGGATTCCTTCACGCCCCGCAGGTTCGCGAGTGCCAGCAAGATGACGAACCCGACCGCGATCTCTACTTGAAACGGTTTGACCTCCGGAAGCGCAGAGGTCACAGCGGCCGTACCCGCGGACACCGACACGGCTACCGTGAGGGTGTAGTCGACGAGCAGTGCTGCGCCCGCAACCAATCCGGCGTAGATTCCCAGGTTGTCGCTCGCGACCCGGTAGGAACCGCCGCCTTTGGGATACGCCTTGATGGTCTGCCGATACGACGTGACCACCAAGATCAGAAGCATGCCGATTGCGATGGAGATCGGCCAGGTGAGCTTCAGCGCGCTGGTGCCGGCGACGGCGAGGATCAGCAGGATCTCGCCGGTGGCGTAGGCTGTCGACGAGAGGGCGTCGCTCGAGAAGACCGCCAGCCCGATGGGATTCGAGAGTCGCTGATGGGCGCTCTCCTCGTTGTGGATCGCTTTACCCAGAAAGATGGACTTCACGTTGCTCGGCATGCGCGGTGACCCTCTCTTGCGATACTCCATGGCGCCCTCGGGCGCACGCGGCGGCGAGCTCTCACGCCTCCGGCTGCAAACTACATCTGCTCAGGATAGTGTCGCGCATGCGTGCGGGGAAGCCCCAAAGCGCTAGGCGGTATCGGAGCCGGTCGCGCTCGTGCCTTCCGGTGAGTCCGGCAGCGTCTCCGCCGCGTCGTCTCCCATTGCGTCGAGAACGGCATCGACCCGAGTCTCCGCGAGCCCCTCCAGGCGCAGTCCTGAGTGCGCATCCTCGCCGAGAAGCCCCTGCTGCGCCGACCACAACTCGTCCTCGTCGGCCAAACCGAGATCCTCGCGCGCGATCTCATCTTCGCGGCATTCGCCTCGGCGGAGCTTCGCGTGATCCGGGATGAGGTGCTGATCTGCAGGTTCGGACATCTCCTGTCCATAGTCGAGCGGCAAATCGTCGACGGTTCCGGGGCCGATATGGGAGGAGGATTCCGGATCCGCAGTGTAGTCGTCAGGGGCGAAATCCCGCTCAGGAATCACGCCGTCGTCCTGTGTGTCGATGTATGAGGTCATGATGCGCTCCTTCTGTGCGTCCGAGCCCGCCTATATGGTCGGAATCCGCTCGCATCGAATCGGCTTGCGCCAACCCGGTTCGGATCGACTCTCTTGCAGTCGATATTCCCGTTGGGAGTGGGACGGCAAACAGGGGTTGCGCAGGGCGCGGCTCAGCCCGCTACTCGGTCGTGAGGCTCAGCGGCTCGATCGTCAGTTCCGGGTTCTCGGCGACGACTCGATCCTTGCGCCATGCGTCGATGAAGAGCGCGATGAGCGCGCCGTCTCGGGTCCGGGTGAGCACCTCGACCTGGCGGGTGCGGTTGAGGCGATCCCGGCTTTCGATGTCGGTCGCCTGGGCCAGGCCGTACGGCAGATGGTCGAGCACGGCCGGCGCGCTGAACTCGTGCTCCAGGCGGTGCATGACCACCTCGAACTGCATCGGACCGACGGCGGCGAGCACGGGCGTTTGGGGTCCTCGGCGGTCCGAGACGAGGACTTGGACGACTCCCTCGCTTTCGAGCTGGTCGATGCCTCGGCGGAACTGCTTGGAGCGGCTGGGGTCCTTGGTGCGGATGGTGGCGAAGTGCTCGGGCGCGAAGACGGGCATGCCGGGGAACTTGACCGGCGTACCGTCGTGAAGCGTGTCGCCCGGACGCAGCGCTCCCGCGTTCACGAGCCCCACGATGTCGCCCGGATAGGCGCGCTCGACGACCGTGCGCTCCTGGCCGAACATCGCGTTGGCGAACTTGGTGGTGAACGGTCGTCCGGTCGCGGCGTGGCTGAGCACCATGCCCCGCTCGAACACGCCCGAGCACACGCGGACGAACGCGATCCTGTCGCGATGCGCCGGATTCATGTTGGCCTGCACCTTGAACACCAGCCCCGAGAATGGCGCCTGTACCGGCCGCGCATCACCCTCGATCGTCTGTCGAGGAGCCGGTGCCGGCGCGAGGCGAACGACCGCGTCGAGCAACTGCCGCACCCCGATACTCGACACCGCGGACCCAAAGAACACCGGCGTGGACGTACCCGCGAGAAACGTCTCGGGGTCGAAGTCGGCGCCGACGCTGTCCAGCAGCTCCAGCTCGTCGGAGGCCGCCTGCCAGCCGATGAGCTCACGCGCGGCCTCCGCGCTCGCCATGCGGGACTCGGTCGCCGCCCCACCGCCTGGCGTGCGCTCGAAGCGGATCACGGTCTCGGGGTCTCGGCGGTCGATGAGGCCCTGCATATCGCCGGCGATCCCCACCGGCCACGTCACGGGCGTCGGCCGAATCCCCAGCCGCGACTCAATCTCATCGAGCAGCTCAAGCGCGTCGAGACCCGGGCGATCCCACTTGTTGATGAAGGTGATGATGGGCACGCGCCGGTGATGGCACACCTCGAACAGCTTCAGCGTCTGCGGCTCAAGGCCCTTCGCCGCGTCAAGAAGCATCACCGCGCAGTCCACCGCCGACAACACGCGATACGTATCCTCCGAGAAGTCCGCGTGGCCAGGCGTGTCGAGCAGGTTCAGCACCATGTCGTCGTAGGAGAACTGCAGAACCGCCGAGGTGACCGAGATCCCTCGCTCGCGCTCCATGGCCATCCAGTCGCTGGTGACCCCTCGGCGCCCGGACTTGCCGTGCACGGCACCGGCCTCGCCAATCACATGGGCATGCAGCGCCAACGCCTCGGTCAGCGTGGACTTACCGGCGTCCGGGTGGCTGATCACGGCGAAGGTGCGTCGTCGCGCAGCCTGCTTGAGTACGGTCGATTCGCTGGTGTGCATCTAGAGCTTCCTATCTCAGAGCGACCTGGCGCGCATCGCAACATGGTGTGCACGCAAACAGGCCGGAAGCGATGCACGCTTCCGGCCTGCGTATTCGCATGGTGGAGACGAAGGGGCTCGAACCCTCGACCCCTGGCTTGCAAAGGAGCCTGGAACAAATCGACGTCAGTCGATGTGAGTACAGGATAGGCCCTCTGAACTGCGGAAAGGTTGGAGGGCCTTTCCATGTCAGCGCATGTGAATGTAGGCCATTCTAGCGCGTTCTGATGACAGAATGCTTACAGACGCGGACGGGTAGTAACGTGCCTCCGCGCACCAGTACACTTGGCTGACTGCGCACCACTGGCAACGCCACCCCCCGACATTGTCTCAAGGCCTATAATGCCGTTCGGGGATGCCAACGTCACTGTCTAGTGAAGGAACACCATCCGAGGAGGGCTCTTGTCACATCACGACACCGACCGACGCCTGCTTGACTACGAGTTGATCAAAGTCAGAGGACTGACAATTAAGCTCGGCGCTGCCCTGCTAATTGTCGTGGGTCTGATTCTCGTCAGCCTATCCTTCTTCTTGGACAACACAGGCCTCTTCATCTGGAAGCAACTCAGAGCGTCTAAGACAATAGTAGCTCTGATGAACGCCGGACTCCTTCGTACC
>JBBRWO010000013.1:0-29825 GCA_038249135.1 Coriobacteriia bacterium | reverse complement strand
GGCCCAGCCAAGGCCGCCGAAAGGCCGTCGCGACCCAAGGCCGAATAGTGGGTAGGACGCACAAGAGCCGCCTCGTGGGCGGCTCTTGGATACAGTTGGTAGCCCGTACGGGATTCGAACCCGTGATCTCCGCCTTGAGAGGGCGGTGTCCTAACCGCTAGACGAACGGGCCATGCAGTGGTCTCGCCTGGCTGGGGTGGAAGGAGTCGAACCCTCACATACGGCACCAGAAGCCGCTGTCCTACCATTAGACGACACCCCAACGGCGAAGCATCTACTCGCACGCCAGTGAAGGGCGCAGGAAGGTATGTTACGGACGCTCCTAAAGGGTGTCAACCCCTGGTTTCAGGGCAGCTTCGGCGGTGGGGAGAACCGGTCATTCTCCGCAGAGCGCACCGGCGTCAGCAAGTCGAGCCAACGTCGTTTCTCGGCCGAGTAGCTCGAGTGACTCGAAGATGGGCGGAGAGACCAGCTCACCGGTGACCGCCACGCGAATCGCTTGGAACACTACCTTGGGCTTGAGCTCGAGCTGAGCCGGCACCTCGCGCAGTACGGCCTCGATGGATGCAGCGTCCCAGTCAACATCCGCAAGTGCGGCTGAAGCGGCGACAAGGGCGGCTCGGGCACCGTCTTTGGCGAGCGTCTTTGCGACTGCGGCCTCAGATGGCGTCACGTCGCGGAACAGGAACGCGACCATCGGGACGATCTCGTCCATTCGCTTGATGCGCTCTGACACCAGCGGGGCGAGGCGCAGGAGCCATTCACTGCGAGCTTCTGCTTCCTCAACCGTTGTGAGCCCGGCAGCCTCGAGCCAGGGAACCATCCGCACCAGGAACTGCTCGGCGGACAGTTCGCGGATGTAGACGCCGTTCATCCACTCCAGCTTCTCGACGTCGAAGATCGCGGCGTTCTTGCTTATGCGGTCGAGTGAGAAGTTCGCCTTGAGAGTCTCGGCGTCGATGATGGTGGTCTCGCCGTCGAGTGACCAGCCGAGGAGTGCCAGGTAGTTCATGATCGCCTCGGGGAGGTAGCCGAGGTCGCGATAGGCCTCGACGCTGGTCGCGCCGTGACGCTTGGAGAGTCGCTTGCCGTCGGCGCCCCAGATCATCGACAGGTGCGCGAACGTAGGAACCGGCAGGTCGAGTGCCTCGAACACGAGCATCTGCTTGGGCGTGTTGGACAGGTGGTCGTCGCCGCGGATGACGTGGGTGATGAGCATGTCCGCGTCGTCCATGACGACTGCGAAGTTGTAGGTGGGGGAGCCGTCGGTGCGAGCCAGCACGAAGTCGTCCACGGAATCCGCCGAGAAGACCGTCTCGCCGCGCACCGCGTCGTCAAAGACGATGTCGCCGCGGTCCTCGGGAACCTTGAGGCGCCACACGTGTGGCTCGCCGGCAGCGACACGTGCCGCAGCATTCTCGGCGTCGACGGAGCGGCAGGTGCGGTCATAGCCTGCGAAGCCGCCTTTGGCGCGACCGGTATCTCGCTTGGCCGCGAGCTCCTCGGCAGAGCAAAAGCAGGGGTATGCGTGCCCGGAAGCCTTCAGCTCTTCCAGCCCCTCGGCGTAGCGGTCGAAGCGCTGCGTCTGGAAGTAGGGGCCGTAGTCGCCGCCCACGCCGGGTCCCTCGTCGTAGTCCAGGCCGAGGAACTCCATGGCGCGCACGATCGCATCGGTGTTTTCCTGAGTGGAGCGCTCCGGGTCGGTGTCTTCGATTCTGAGCACGAAGGTGCCGCCGAGGTTGCGGGCGAACGCCCAGTTGTAGATGGCGGTGCGGGCTCCACCGATGTGGAGATGGCCGGTGGGGCTGGGGGCGAAGCGGACACGGACGGTCACGGCGAGACACTCCTTGAGTTCGGGTGAGGTGCAGGGACGGGGTAGTGCGTGGCTGCTACTCGCGCAGTTCGCACGCTTGCGAGCGCGAGAGCATCCACCAAGAGATTGCGACGGCCAGCAGGAGTGCCGACATGCCGAGGGCCGTCTGGAGGTAATTCTCGGAGCTCTCGAAGACAACGAATTTCCGGGCGACAGCGACAAGTGCTGCTTCGAGCACGGTCGGGATCACATTTTCGTGCTTCATGTAAGCGATGGCGATGCGGAACAGTTCGACTAAGATGAAGATCTCCAGAATCGTTCCGATGATCTCGTTGAACTGACTGGTTGTGAGGATGCCGCCCGACGACGCGAGATGGAACATCTCGATACCGAGAGCCAGAAGCGCTCCGGCTGCCAAAGCGACCAGTGCGACCGCTACCACGACCTCGATTCCGACGATTGCCATGTTGAGCACGTGCAGGTAGCGCTTCATGCATCCTCCTTGGCACGATTCTTCCTGAAGCTATGGTACCCGAGATGCCGCTCGGGCACTTGGCGGCGTATCGGCAGAGCGGTACACTTGCACGGCTCATCAAGAGGCAGTCATTTGTTTGGCTGCAGAGGGTCGAGGGACCGAGCCCGTAGACACCCCGGCAACCGGCGCAGAAAGAAGCGTACGGTGCCAACTCTCGGCAGGCGAACGTTGCCTGGAAGATGAGGGAGAGATCGTCGCGCGCAACCGGTACGCTCGCGAGGTGAAGCCCCTGTCTGGCCAGGCGGGGGCCTTTTTGCGCCCCGCTCACCCACGAGCGACCCACAGATGGGTCGCGTACAAAGGAGGACACATGTCCGAGCGCGAGTACCTGTTCACCTCTGAGTCGGTCACCGAGGGTCATCCGGACAAGATCTGCGATCAGATCTCCGATGCGATCCTCGATGCGATCCTCGCTCGCGAGATCGAACTCGGTCCCGACCAGCGCGGAGACGTCAACGACGCCCGCGTTGCATGCGAGACGTTCATCACCACCGGTCTGGTCGTCGTCGGCGGGGAGATTCGCACCCGTGCCTACGTCGACGTGCAGTCGATCGTTCGCAAGACCATCGACGAGATCGGCTATAACCGCGCCAAGTTCGGTTTCGACGCCGGAACCTGTGGCGTCATGAGCACCATTCACGAGCAGAGCGCAGACATCGCGCAGGGCGTTGACGAGAGCTTCGAGGTCCAGAACGGCAAGGGCTGCGACCCGATCGATCTGGTCGGCGCGGGCGACCAGGGCATGATGTTCGGTTATGCTTGCAACGAGACCTCACAGCTCATGCCGATGCCGATCTACCTCGCGCATCGCCTTGCGGAGCGCCTGACAGCAGTTCGCAAGGGCGGGGTGCTCGACTACCTCCGTCCCGATGGCAAGACGCAGGTGTCGGTCCGCTACGTGGATGGTAAGCCCGTCGGTGTCGAGAAGATTCTAATCTCGACGCAGCACGCCGATGGGGTCGACATCAACGGTCTCCTGCGCCCCGATCTCATCGAGCACGTGATCCGTCCGGTGTTCGAGCTCGAGGGCCTGGACTATGCTGCTGCGGACATCTACATCAACCCGACCGGCCGCTTCGTCATTGGCGGACCCATGGGCGACACTGGTCTGACCGGCCGCAAGATCATCGTCGACACCTATGGCGGCATGGGTCGCCACGGCGGCGGCGCGTTCTCCGGCAAGGACTGCACCAAGGTCGACCGCTCGGCTGCCTACGCCGCGCGATGGGTTGCCAAGAACGTGGTTGCGGCCGGACTCGCCGATCGCTGCGAGATCCAGCTGGCCTACGCCATCGGCGTGGCTCACCCGCTCTCGATCATGGTCGAGACGTTCGGTACCGAGAAGGTGCGCGTCAGTGCGATCGAGGAAGCGGTCAAGAAGACGTTCGACCTGCGCCCGGGCGCGATCATCCGCGATTTGGATCTTCGTCGCCCGATCTACCGCAAGACCGCGGCGTACGGCCACTTCGGCCGCAACGACAAAGACTTTACGTGGGAGCGCACCGATCGCGCTGACATGCTTGCCGAGGCCGCCGGTCTGACGGACTAGTTCTCTCGACGTTTGATCGAAGCGGATGGCCGCTGGCACCCACACAATTCGGTGTCAGTGGCCATCTGTATGCTGTACCCATTGCCGGACCGCAGGGAGGAGGACGCACACGTGCAGGTTGCTCACGTTGTCGTCGACATCGCCACACGAGAGCTCGATGTGCCCTTTGATTACCTCGTGCCCGAGGAACTTGACGGCGTGCTGGTCGGCTCGTGCGTTCTTGTTGACTTTGCGAATCGGCCGGCCGTCGGCTACGTGGTCGGGCTTGCCTCATCAAGTTCCCATGCATCCCTTAAGTCGGTTCATGCGCTCTTGGGAGGTCCCTTTTTTGGAGAGCTTGCTCCCGATCTGGCACGCTGGATGGCTGATGAGTATCTCTGCCCCTTGTCCGAGGCGCTGCGTCTGTTCACGCCGCCTGGGGGCACGCCTCGAGCGGTGAAGGTCGCCGGTGACGACGGCGACGCATGGCAACTCAAGCGAGCCGGAGTCGGTCCGGTCGACGATCGGTGGGTCGAACTCGCCGAGCCCGAAACGCCGTTCGTTCCCACTGCTTCGGCGACGATTCAGAGAGCGATTCTCGAGGCGCTCTCGGCGGGTCCCGTGCGAGTTGCTGAGCTCGCCGCGGATCTCGGTGCGGTCAACGGAGCACTCAAGCGACTGGTTGGTGCTGGCGCCGTGCGCATCGAGCATCGGCGACGCATGCGCGACGCGATCGTTCGCGAGAAGGCGGCACCACGGCATCAGACGCTCACGGAGGGACAGGTGGCGGCGCTTGATGCGATACGGCACTCCATGGAGCGTAAGGCCGGCGATGTGATTGTCCTTGATGGAGTCACTGGTTCGGGCAAGACGGAGGTCTACCTCCAGGCGATCGAGACGGTCCTCGAGAGCGGTGGATACGCGTGTGTGCTGGTTCCTGAGATATCGCTCACCCCGCAGACGGTCGGGCGTTTCCGCTCGCGTTTCGGTTCTCAGGTGGCCGTGCTGCACTCGCGTCTGGCGCCCGGTGAGCGCTACGACCAATGGGATCTCGTTCGCAAGGGTGAGGCACGAATTGCGGTTGGAGCTCGCTCGGCCCTGTTCGCTCCTTTTCCTCGGCTGGACCTTATCGTCATCGACGAGGAGCACGAGTCCTCGTACAAGCAGGGTTCCGCACCCAGATATCACGCACGTGACGTCGCGGTGGAGTTCGTGCGTCGCAGTGGTGCCACGCTGGTCTTGGGCAGCGCCAGTCCCTCGATGGAAGCCCGTCAGCACTGCGCTGCCGGAGAGTGGACTCGTGTGGGAATGCCCGAGCGCGTCACCAAGCGTGCGCTTCCGCCGGTCGTAGTCGTGGATATGGCTGCCGAGTTCGCAGACGGGCACCGTTCCATGTTCTCCCGTCCGCTCACCTCTGCGCTCGAGGGAGTGGCGGCGCGCGGTGAAAAGGCCGTGCTGTTCCTCAATCGCCGAGGATTCGCATCCTTCCTTCTGTGCCGGGAGTGCGGGTTTGTTCCGGAGTGCGAGTCCTGCACCACGTCGATGACCTATCACGAGGTGGGGGCTCGACTGGTCTGTCATCACTGCGGCAGTAAGCGGCCGGTTCCTGCGACGTGTCCACGCTGTTCCAGCCCGTACCTCCGCCAGTTCGGGGCGGGCACGCAGCGCGTGGAGGCCGAACTCGCCCAGCTACTGGACGGATTTCCGGTCGTGCGAATGGACGCCGACACCACCAAAGGCAAGGGCGGCCACGAGCGCGCACTTCTCGAGTTCGAGGCACTGCCTGCGGGGGTGCTGCTCGGAACCCAGATGATCGCCAAGGGGCTCGACTACCCGGAAGTGACGCTCGTGGGCGTCATCAACGCAGACACAACCCTTCACCTGCCTGATTTCCGGGCAGGGGAGCGCACCTACCAGCTGCTGGAGCAGGTTGCGGGTCGGGCTGGTCGCGGCGAGCGTCAGGGCGAGGTCGTGATCCAGACGTACTGGCCGGATCACCCCGCGATTCTCGCCGCTGCGTCGCATGACCCTGCGCAGTTCTACGCCGAAGAAGAGCTGCTGCGAACTGAACTCGGCTATCCGCCGTTCGGGCGCATCGCGAACGTACTCATTTGGGGCGCGCAGCGCGACGAGGTGGCGCGCAACGCACAGGTCGTGTTCTCGGCGCTCGAGGCTGCGGTTCCGGACGACTTTGTGCTGCTGGGCCCAAGCCCTGCGCCGCTCTCGAAGGTCAAGAACGTGTGGCGGTGGCACGTTCTGGTCAAGGCCCCGTCCGGCGCTCAGATTTCGGCGCCGTTGGGAGCTGCGCTCAAAGCGCTCCCTAAGATGCTGACCGTATCCGTAGCAGTGGACGTGGATCCCGCAGACCTGCTGTAGCGGGTCGAATCGGCGCTGGCGCGTCGCGCTGGCGCGTCGCACGTCGCATGCCGTGCGTGCGCTGTCCGCTTGGACCACGCTGGTATGATAACTGCAGGTGCACGTGTCCCAACTGCGCACGTCACGACCTGTTGCCACCCGGAAAGCCGAGGATTCGCACTCGATGGATGTTCTCTCTCACCCTAACGCCGTGCTTATGCAGCGATCGGCAATCGTCGATCCGCTGACCGAGACGGATCTGCCGGATCTGTGCCGAAAAATGGCACAGGTCATGTACGAGGCGCCCGGCATCGGGCTCGCGGCGCCGCAGGTCGGCGTGCTCAAGCGCGTGGTGGTGTATGACATTGATGACGAAGGCCGTCCGATCGCGCTGTGCAATCCTGAGATCGTCGAGTTTGGTGACGAACTCGAGGTCGATGACGAGGGATGTCTGTCACTCCCCGGTATCAGCGTTCCCATCGAGCGCTCGGTTGTCGTGGTGTGTGAGGCGATC
This sequence comes from Coriobacteriia bacterium, assembly GCA_038249135.1. Lineage (GTDB taxonomy): Bacteria > Actinomycetota > Coriobacteriia > Anaerosomatales > JAAXUF01 > JBBRWO01. Next base: position 23,080 of record JBBRWO010000013.1, on the reverse strand, counting down.
TCGCTGTCCGGCCGACCCGTGCGGATCGAGGCCGAGGGTCTTCATGCCCGCCTTCTGCAGCACGAGATCGACCATCTCGACGGCATCCTCATCATCGATCGAGCGACTCCTGAGGAGCGCAAGGCTGCGCTCGTACGGTATCGTGAGGCCCTGGCCATGGGTGCGACCCCCGGTCAGACCAGCATCTAGCGATACCGACCCATAAGGGAGAGCGCGTGCGCGTCGTATTCATGGGAACCCCGGCTTTCGCCGTGCCATCACTCCGTCTGCTTGCCGAGCACCATGAGGTGGTGGCGGTCTACTCGCGTCCCGATTCGGTTTCGGGTCGTGGTGGGTCCACTCGACCCTCCGAGGTGTCTCTCGTCGCCGAGGAGCTCGGAATTCCGATCCACTGTCCGGCGACACTGCGTGATGAAACAGCCGTGCAGATGCTCCGTGATCTCAACGCGGACATCGTGGTGGTTGCCGCCTACGGCCTGATCTTGCCGGTCGATGTGTTGAGCGCGGCCCCTCTCGGCGCCGTGAACGTGCACGCCTCGTTGCTGCCCCGGTGGCGTGGAGCTGCACCGATTCAGCGAGCGATTCTGGCCGGCGACGAGCGAGCCGGAGTCTCGATCATGCGGATGGAGGAGGGTCTGGATACCGGGCCCTATTGTCTGCAAGCGTCGGCGAAGGTGGGCGACTCAACCTCAGATGAGCTGACCGCTGCACTAGCTCAGCTCGGCGCGGAAGCACTGATCCAGGCGCTGCCCCACATCCGCTCAGGTGAGGCGATCTGGATCGTCCAGGACGAGTCCGCGGTCACCTACGCCGAGAAGATCCGCAAGCCTGACGTTGCGGTGGACCCGACGCTCCCTGTGATCGACGTGATTCGACGGGTCAGAGCGTCTTCCTCGGCCGCACCGAGCAGAACGTCGATCGCCGGGCGGTCGGTGACACTGACGGAAGCCGCCGCGGACCGCGCTTGGGATAGCGATGACCTCATCGAGCCAGGATCCGTCGCGGTCACTCGCGATGCTGTCGTGCTTGGCGCGTCGGACGGTCCCGTGTGGGTCACGCACCTGAAGCCGGACGGGAAGTCCGACATGGAAGCACCAGCATGGGCGCGCGGCGTCCGTGACATCAATGGAAGTACGTGGAAGGCGTTGTCATGAGTGCCAGTCCCGCACGGTTGGCTGCTCGCGAGGTGCTCACTCGCGTCAGAGAAGGCTCGGCGTACGCACACGAAGTCCTCGGAGGCACGCTCCGAAGGCTGAAGTTGACCGGCGAAGATGCGTCGTTCGCAACGCGACTCGCGTATGGTGCGATTCAGACCGAGGGGACGCTCGACGAGGCGATCGATCGTCACCTGGGCGGAAAGCGCATCGAACCGCGTGTCCGCGACGCACTCCGCGTGTCCGCGTACGAGCTGCTGTATCTGAGTACTGAGCAGCGGGCGGCTGTGCATCAGGGCGTTGAGCTGGTGCGTTCCACGCGAAAGCAGGCTGCCGGTCTCGGCAACGCCGTCCTACGACGCATCGCCGAGGAATCAGCCAGCTTCCCCTGGGGTGATCCCGACACCGACAGTGCCGCGCTCGCGCGCTTGCACGGGCATCCCGCATGGTTGGTCGAGATGTGGATCGCCGAGTTGGGCCGAGAGACCGCAGCCGCAATCATGGCGGCTGACAACGAGCCGGCGCCGCTGTTCCTCGCCGAGAATCCGTTTGTCGCAACTCAAGAGGCCATCCAGGCCGCGCTGGTGGTTGACGGGGCCGACGCGCAAACCTGCGGGCTCCCAGGCTGCTACGTGGCCCACGACGCGGGTTCAGCTGTTCGCGGAAGTGCGCTCGCCGACGGTATGGTGATCGCCGCCGATGCGGCCGCGCAGCTCGTGGCAGGACTCGTTCGTGCGCATGAAGGTATGACCATCGTCGAGGTCGGTGCCGGCCGAGGCACCAAGACGCTCCTGATGCAGGCCGCGGCGGTGCGCCATGGTGGGCCGGCAACGATCTACGCGGTCGACGTTCACGAATTCAAGGCCAAGCTCCTAGCCGAGCGCTTGCACCGATTCGGCGTTCCTGGGGTCCAGGCGATCACCGGCGACGCCACGTCGTTCGAGTCGGTTGAGGGTGCACCATCGGCCGGTTCCGTCGATGCCGTGTTGGTCGATGCGCCGTGCTCCGGCCTCGGCACGCTGCGCCGCCATCCCGAGAAGCGCTGGCGCGTGACGCCGGCCGACCTCGATTCGCTTGCGTCACTCGGTTCACGTCTGCTTGAGGCCGCTGCGCTTCTTGTTCGGTCGGGCGGTTTCGTGGTGTACTCCACGTGCACGCTTGCTGACGTGGAGAACGCCCATGTGGTTGAAGGGTTTCTCGGTAGCGAGCTGGGGAGTTCGTTTCGTATTGATTCGCTTGTTGACGAAGTGCCGGATGAATGGCGCCGTTTTGTGACGCCCGAGGGGTACTTCCGCTCGGTGCCTGAGGTTGACGGCCCGGACGGGCACTTCGCCGTAAGATTGGTCCGCGTCTGATCGAGCCATGACGAACAGAGTCGTCCTGGCACATGAGGGAGGAAGCATGCGCACTACCCGCATCGTGGAGATGCTTGAGGTCACAGAGGCTGCCGCGCTGGCCGCGGGCCGCTGGATGGGCAAGGGCGACAAGATGGCCGCCGACGACGCTGCCGTCGAAGGCATGCGAAAGGCGTTTAACGACGTCGAGATCGACGGTACCATCGTCATCGGCGAAGGCGAGCGCGACGAAGCCCCGATGCTCTACATCGGCGAGAAGGTCGGCAAGGGCGGGGAGGGCATCGACATCGCCGTCGATCCGCTCGAGGGCACCAACCTCACCGCGTACGGACAGTCGAACTCGCTGGCGGTGCTCGCATTCGCCCCGCAGGGAACGCTGCTTCACGCCCCTGACACGTACATGAAGAAGATTGCGGTCGGTCCTGCCGCCGCAGATGTCGTTCACATCGATGCCAGTCCCACCGAGAACATCCGCAACGTCGCAAAGGCTCTCGGCCGCGACGTCGAGGACCTCGTGGTCTGCATCCTCGAGCGTGAGCGCCACGTCGACCTCATCCGCGAAGTGCGCGAGGTCGGCGCCCGCATCCGGCTCATCTCGGACGGTGACGTTTTTGGCGCCGTCGCCACAGCCATCGAGGGAACCGGCATCCATCTGTACCTTGGAACGGGTGCCGCTCCCGAAGGCGTTCTTGCCTGTGCCGCGATGAAGTGCCTGGGCGGTTGCTTCATGGGTCGCTTCGAGTGGCGCAGCGCCGAGGAGAAGGCGCGTGCTGTCGAGATGAAGACCTGCAACATCGACGAGGTCCTCACTATGGACTGCCTCGTGAATACCGATGAGGCCGCATTCATCGCAACCGGCGTCACCGACGGCGAGATGCTCCGAGGTGTGAAATACTTCGGCAAGGGAGCGCGCACCAACTCAGTTGCCATGGACGCCAAGTCCAAGACCGTCCGCTTCATCGACACCATCTACCGAACCGGCGACGAGAAGTTCTGGATCCGGATGGACTAGAGCGGGGGAGCACGATACCCGCCGAGCACTTCGAAAGGACGTACGTCAGCGTCCGCATCCCGCGAAAACGCCGCGGGTCCTGCCCCGCCACCGCTGACGAGAACCGAAGAGAGGCCCCGCATACCCGCGGGGCCTCTCTGATTGCGATGCTCGGAGGCGACTACTCGGCGGCGGTGCACCCGGCGCAACCTGTGCCGCCGGCGGCCGGACAGGAAGCTGCGGGCTTCTCTGCGGGCTTCACGGCGGGCTTGGGCTCGGAGGGATCAGTGGGACGTGGCTTGTAGTCCGTGTTGTGGAAACCGGTGCCCTTGAAGGCGACGCCTACAGGGCTGAAGACGCGAGCGCCGACACATCCGCACGCAGGACAGTGCTCATCGCCCTTGGCGTTCATGGGGCGGTTGACCTCGAAGACCTGTTCGCACGAGGTACAGCGATAATCGTATGCTGCCATGCGGGTGAAGCTCCTTTCAGAACAACAACGGCCGCGACGCGACCGTAGGGTGAACACAAGCAGGATACATACCACGAGTTGGTCCGGTCCGTCATCGTATACACTTGGAAACCATGAAACCCAACACACATGAAACACCAGCGGCCGACACCGTCGATTCGAACGCTGAAGCAGTTATGGCGCCCTCAGACGCGGTCAGCGTGCAGGTCGAAAGCCCGGTACTACCGCTCCTGGATCGCCCTCGACCCGCGCGCGAGCCCTTTGTGCCCAGGTGGGTGCCGATAACGGCGGGAGTTCTCGGGGTCATTGCGGCAATCGTGGTGGCGTTCCTCGTGTTCGGCCGAGGTGCGACGATCATAGTACCGCGCGTGGTCGGTATCGACGTCGGTGTCGCGCGCACGCGTCTGGCCCAGGAGGGTCTGGAGCTTGCGATCGATGAGGAGCGATTCTCTTCACTGCCCAAGGGAACGGTCATCGAACAGCGGCCCGCACCCGGTGTTGAGCTCAAACGCGAAGAGAGCGTCAACGTGGTCGTATCCGGGGGCAGCGAGGACTTCGCGATGCCCGATCTGGTCGGAACCGGTTTGGCGTACGCGCGCGGACAACTCGAGGGCAAGGGACTTGAGATCCGCATAGTCCAAGAGCCGTCGGATCAGACGAGCGACACCGTGCTGGCGACGAATCCTGCCGCTGGTTCCAGCATGCTCACGGGCGACATCGTCTCCATCACGGTCGCAACTGCCGGGGTGGGCGACTCGATTCTGCTGCCCACAAGCATGCAGGGCGTCATCATCACGCTCGATCCCGCTCCTGTCGCGCCCGGCAAGCCCGACGTCACGCTCGACGTGGCGCGTAGGGTGCGTTCGCTGCTGGAGGCCTCCGGGGCAACAGTGCTGACCACGCGCGCGTTGGCCGATACGGGTACTGCGGTCTCGGAAAGCGTCCGAGCCAAGCGCGCCAAAGAGGGCGGACCTACGGTTGCTGTCGGATTTGATGCCCTAGCGCAAGGCAAAGGCGGGCTGGTGGCATATTCACCCGTCACAGGCCCTGTGGTCGCACCTTCTGCCAAGCTTGCGTCCCAGATAGCGAGCTCTCTCGCATCGTCTGGTCTCTCGGCTACGGGTTCGAGCTTGCCGACAGACAAGATTCTCGCGGCAAGTGGCGCACCCTACAGCCGTCTGAGCATCGGCTCGTTCTCGGTGCGAGAGGACGCAGCCGCGTTCGCCGACCCGACGTGGGCTGATCGGATCGCTCGTGCAGTCTACAAAGCACTCGCCGGGGCGTACGGTCGGGCGGAGCCGACTCCGTGATGTCGCGCCGAGGGATACTCGCCGTCGCGATCGTGCTTATCTGCGCGCTCGCGGTGCCGGTGTCTTCCCTCGGCGTTCCAAGCCAGAGCGCTGCGAATCTTGAGGCCCAGCTCCAGTCTCTGAAGCAGGAGACCAAGGCGACGGGGGATGCATTCGATCGTGCGTACTGGCGCCTTGACGAGTCCGAGGTCAAGCTCGCCAAGACCGACAAGCGGATCGCGGCCACTCGCAAGGAACTCCAGCGGGCGAAGAAGCAGCTCAATCGACACGCAGCGGCGATCTATCGCCGAGACTCGCTCGACCAGCTGTCGTTTCTCGTCAACGCGACGTCGTTTCAGCAACTGGTCACGAGGATGGAGTACATCCGACGGATCGGTGAGGCGGACGCCGAGACGATCATATCGGTGACCACACTGTCGAGACGTCTGGCCAAGGAGCGCACGCAACTCGTCAGGGACAAGAAGACGAGTGCGGCGGCGCTCGCGGGCCTGAGATCACGCCGTGACAAACTGCAGTCCCAACTCAAGAGCAAACAGGCCGCGTTCGCCTCGGTGAAGAAGCAACTCGATGCGGTGCGCGGCGGGCCCAACCGACCCACGGATGTTGCTTCACAGCCGGGACCCAACGGTATGGTCTTTCCCGTCGTGGGCGCCTACTACTACGCCAACACGTGGGGCGCTTCTCGCAGCGGAGGACGCCGCAGGCATCAGGGAACGGACATCATGGCACCGCGCGGCACGCCGTGCGTCGCCATTTTGGCCGGCACGGTCACGAGCAAGAGCGGCGGGCTTGGCGGAAAGACGATCTGGCTTAGGACGAACAACGGTTGGAGTGTGTACTACGCGCATCTCGACGGCTGGGCCGTGCGTTCGGGACGCGTGCGCGCCGGCCAGGTCATCGGCTACGTCGGCTCGACGGGCAACGCGGCCGGTGGGGCGCCCCACCTGCACTTCGAGATTCATCCCGGAGGGGGCGGCGCGGTGAACCCCTACCCGTATCTTCGCAGCATGGAGTAGACTGTTCACAATTGAACACCGTGTCGGGAGCTGCCAGCTATGCGGCGGCTGAGAGGCAGCCGCGACGGCTGCGACCGAGAAGACGGCTCCGGTAATGCGGGGCCAGCACGACGGCCTGATGCCTCATTCGGCATCCTCCTAGTCGCTCATCGGCACCCTGCCACATCGCAGAATGGGATGTGCCATGCGCTCGCAACGTATCAGCCTGCTTGTAGAGATCGCTCTGACCGTGGCGTTGTCCGCCGTGCTGAGCATGTTGGCGGTTCGACTGCCGATCAACATCGCCGGAGGCAGCATCTCCTTCGCCCTGCTTCCTCTCCTGGTCCTGTCACTCCGCAGGGGTCTCGTCCCCGGGATCATCGCGGGCGCGTTGTTCGGGTGTGTCGATCTCCTGATAGAGCCGTTCTTCGTCGCGCCTGCGCAAGTGCTGCTGGACTACCCTGTCGCCTTCGCCGCCGTCGGCCTGGCCGGTCTCAGTTCTGGTGCGTACCGGCGGGCAGCCGAGCGTTCTGCCGCAGTGGGCACCGCGGTTGCGCTTGGCTATATGGTTATCGGAGGGACGGCGAGGCTTGCGGCGGCATGGCTGTCAGGGGTCGTATTCTTTGGCGCAAACGCCCCGGCAGGTCAGCCCATCTGGCTCTATTCACTCGTCTATAACCTCAGCTACATCGTACCGTCATTCGTCATCTGCGCAGCCGCCGCCGTCGTGATCCTGCCGATGCTCGAGTGCGCCGTTCCGGTTACCGTTCACCCAGCGGGGGCATCGGCGTGAACGCCCTGCTGGTCTGTGCTGCTCCCGCCCCCGGTGGACCCGACCTCGTCGGCCGTTTGGCGCCTTCCGCCGATCTCGTTATCGCAGTCGACGGTGGGGGGTCGGTGTGTTTTGAGGCGGGCGTGGTGCCTGACATTCTGGTCGGCGACTTCGACTCGCTTCCCGGATCCCTGTTAGACGACTTCGTCTCGCAAGGCGTCCGTGTCGTCGAGTTTCCAGCCGACAAGGATGAGACCGATCTGGCCTTGGCGCTCGATGTCGCACGCCGAGAAGGAGTCGACCGGGTCACGGTGACCGCGGCCTCCGCAGGCCGGCTCGATCACACGCTGGCGGTCGTCGGCACCCTAGCTGCTGCGGCAGATCTCAGACCGCGCCTGCGGGAGCCTGAACTCCGCGGATGGGTCCTCTCCACAGCATTGGCTCCTCGGATAACCCTCAAAGGAGTTGGCGCGACTGTCTCCATTCTGGCCCCGGGCTGGGGAGCTACCGTGTCCGTGCGCGGAGTACGGTGGCCGCTGGCCAAGACGGAACTCGCGCCACTTTCAGTACTCGGGATGAGCAACGTGATCGTCGATAGCGCCGGTGCGGTCATCGAGGTGCATGCGGGGACCGTACTCGTGTTGTCCCCACACGTGGACGTTTCGCCGGCCACCGAGGCAGGCTGAGCGTTCGCAGGTGCACGTCTGTGCGTACTGCGGCCCACTGGGGTCCCCGACACACAACGAGAGCCGCCCGGAATCCCGGGCGGCTCTCGGCGGATACTCTGAGTGGTAGTGCGTTACGCGCGAACGACCTTGCCGGCCTTCATGCACTTGGTGCACACCTTGATCTTCTTGACGTGACCTTTGATGACCGCAGTGACCTTCTGGATGTTCGGACGGAACATACGGTTGGTGACGCGGTGGGAGTGGCTGACGTTACGGCCCGCCACGGGGTGCTTACCACAGACTGCGCAGACCTTCGACATCGTGCACGCTCCTCATCGGTTCCAGGCCGCAGTTGCGGCCGATCAGTTTCTTCCTAGTGCAAAACGCAGGCAATCCTACCACAGCGCCCCTGCTGGCGACAACATTGCGCCCATGCGGGAATCCCGCGGGCGCGTCAGCGGCGTCGGCTATACTACTCCTGACCGAACGCCGATGCACGCGGGATGGTGTGGCGATGGCCGAGTTCACCTCGGAGATGCTGATTAGCGATGTGCTGAACCTGAGTCCGAGCACCGCCGAGGTGTTCGAGCGGCACGGGCTCGCGTGCGCTTCGTGCATCGGATCGCAGTTGGATACCGTCTCGGCGGTCGCCTCTATGCATGAGGTCGACGTCGCGGCATTACTGGTGGAACTGAACGCGCTGCCGGCGGGCAGCGCAGAGGAGGAGTAGAGCATGCCGGACACACCTGCCGGGAGTGTCAATATCGCCAACGACGTGCTGGCTGATCTGGCCGGGTACGCGTCGCTTGAGAGCTACGGAGTCGTCGGCATGGCGAGCCCGACGCTGCGTGACGGCGTGGCACAGCTCCTGCCGGCTCAGAAGCTTCGTCGCGGAGTCCACATGGCTGCCAGCGACGGTGGCGTCGTCGTCGACCTGTATGTGGTCATCGAGCACGGAACCAACCTCGCTGAGGTATCGCATAACCTCGCCAATCGCGTCCGTTACGTCCTCACCAGCACCGCTGAGGTCAGGGTGGACGGCGTCGAGGTGCACGTGCAGGGCGTCAAAGTACGCACACCGTAGAGAGAGCCGGAGCCTACGTACATGACCACAGCAATGTATGTGTCCCTCATCTCGGCGGCAGCCGCGGTGCTGAAGGAACGCAAAGAAGAAGTCAACAAACTCAATGTGTTTCCGGTTCCTGACGGCGACACCGGGACCAACATGTCGCTCACGATGGACGTCGTCGTTGCCGAGGCGAGCAAGCTTCCCGCGGATGCCGACATCAAGGCCCTCACGCACGCCGTCACTCACGGGTCGCTGATGGGCGCACGCGGCAACTCCGGCGTCATCTTGAGCCAGATCCTGCGCGGGCTGTGCGAAGGCATCGACGCGGCCGACACCATCGACACCGAGTTGCTCGCCACCGCTCTCGAGCGCGCCGTTGTCGTCGCGTTCCAGGCCGTGCGAAAGCCCGTCGAGGGCACGATCCTCACCGTGTTGCGTGAGACCGCGGACGCCGCGCGTTCTGCGGCGGACGCCGGTTTGTCTCTTGAGGAGGCGCTCAGGCACACCATGACCGCTTCGTTCGATTCGGTGCGTCGCACGCCCGAGTTGCTTCCTGTCCTCAAGGAGAACGGAGTGGTCGATGCCGGCGGTTTCGGGCTCGCCATCCTGTTCGAGGGGTTCTCGGCGGCGGCGCTGGGCACTGAGGCCAGGATTGCCGACGTGTCTTCTGTCGCCGCGCCGCTTTTGAGTGTGGAGCCGGTCGATGACTGGGATGACGACGAGTACCTCTACTGCACCGAGTTTCTTCTGTTCGGGGACGGTATCGACCGTGGCGGGGTCCATGACTTCGTGTCCACAATGGGCGGCAGTGAGCTCGTGGTCGGCGCAGAGGGCGAGTACAAGGTTCACGTTCACACGAACGACCCGGGTGCCGTTCTGGCGCACATGACCGGTATCGGCGAAGTTGCCGAGGTCCACATCCACAATATGCGTCGGCAGAGCCAGGATCGCGATGCGTCGCTGGTGGTCGACGGTGGCGCCGCCACAAAGCCGTCGGTCCCGTACAAGCCGATCGGATTCGTAGCGGTTGCCGCCGGCTCGGGTTTGGGAGCAATCCTGACGTCGCTAGGCGTCGATGTGGTCGTCAGCGGCGGGCAGACGATGAATCCATCGACGGCGGACCTCCTAGAAGCCATCTCGGCGGTACCGGCGGAAAAAGTCATCGTGCTTCCCAACAACAAGAACATCCTCATGGCGGCCAACGCCGCTGCGTCTGTTGCCGACAAGCCAGTGATGGTCGTCGCAACCACTGCTGTGCCTCAGGCATTCGCCGCGATGCTCGCTTGGGACGGTACCGACGACCTCGAGGCGAACGCCGCAGCTATGCTTGCGGCTGCCGAGGAGGTACGCTCGGGTGAGATCACGACCGCAGTGAAGGACGCCAAGGGCAAGGTGGGCGTGATCAAGGGCGGCCAGATCATCGGCATCTCCGACCACGAGATCGAGGTTGTTGGAGATGACGTCGAAGGTGTTGCCGCACGGCTTGCGACCGTGATTCTCTGCGACGGAGCTGAGACACTGACGCTCCTTGCGGGCGAGGACCTCTCAGATGAGGCACTCGACTCACTCGCAACGCGCATCGGCGCGGAGCACCGCGAGGTTGACGTTGAGACCCATCGCGGCGACCAGCCGCTCTATCCGATTCTGATGTCCGCCGAGTGATCCCCAATCGAGGAGCTGCAATGGCCAAGGTCGGAATCGTCACCGACAGCACCTGTGACCTGCGTCCAGAGGAGCTCGCTGCCCTAGCCGTGGCGATGGTCCCTCTCACCGTTCACTTCGGCGATACGTCGTTTCGTGACTGGATCGACCTGATGCCCGAGGAGTTCTACCCACGCCTGAAGGCATTCCCGGGGCTGCCCACCACCTCGCAACCGTCGCCCGCGGACTTCACAGCCGTCTATACGGCCCTTGCCGAGCAGGGCGTCGAAGAGATCGTGTCGATCCACCTGTCAGCCGCGTTGTCCGGAACCTTCGAGTCGGCGATGTTGGCGGCCAAGACGTCGCCCATCCCCATCCGGGTGGTTGACGGCAAGAAGGCCTCGCAGGCCACTGCGCTCATCGTTAAGGCGGCCGTCGAGGCCCGCGACCAGGGCAAGAGCGCCGAGGAGATCGAGGCGCGTGCGCTGGCGGTCTCTGAGTCGATTCGCCTGTACTTTCTGCTCGACACCCTCGACAACCTCGTCAAAGGTGGGCGCGCTGGCAAGGCGACTGGCCTAGCGGCGTCGCTTCTCAACATCAAACCCGTTCTCCAGGTGAACAGCGACGGCATCATCGAGCCGTTTAAGAAGGTCAAAGGACGCGCCAAGGCGATTGCTGCGCTGGCGCAGCACGTAGCCGACGACTCCGCTGCCAACGGCCGCATGCGCATCGCGCTGCTTCACGCGTGCTGCGAGTCTGATTCGGCCGAGCTCGAAGCCGCGATTCGTGCGGCCGGTGCGGACGTCGAGTGGGATTCCCACGGCGTTATCGGCGCTGTCATCGGTGTGTATACCGGTGAGGGCGCAATCGGCTGTACGTACTATCCCGTCGGCTAGGTTGCGGAGCGCGGGCGTGCGTGCGGACCATCCTGATCGCTGCACCCGGTTGGTCGCGCACGGCCTGCCGGTCCGCGAAGCTCGCTACGTCGATGCTGCGCGGGCGACTGCGCTCGGTAGGTTAGGTATTGAGACGATCGGCGACCTGGTTCGCCACTTCCCCGCGCGGTATCTCGATCTGACCCAGGTCGCGTCTCTGCGCGATGTTCGAGCGGGCACGGAGGCCACAGTCATCGGCCGCGTGCATGAGGTCAAAGTCAAGAAGCCGCGCCCCAAACTGACGATCACCGAGGTCGCCTTGGTCGACGGGACCGGGGTCATCATCGGCGTCTGGTTCAACCAACCCTACATTCAGCAGCGATTCGTGGTGGGGGAGCGAGTGGCGTTCGCCGGAAAGGTGGAGCTGGAGTACGGGCTCAAGCAGATCAAGGCTCCGTTCACCGAGAAGCTCCCCGCTGAAGATGACGTCTCGTCACCTACGGGTCGAGTGATTCCCATACACAGAGCCACCGAGGGTCTGACGACGAACTGGCTCAGACGCCTCGTTGCAGCATCGGTCGATGATTACGCCGACGTCCCCGATCATCTGCCGGCAGTCGTGCGTGCTCGGCACTCCCTGGTGCCGCTGCATGCCGCGCTGCGCGACATGCACTTTCCGGTATCCCTCCTGGAGGCATATGCGGCGCGCACACGACTGGCCTTTGACGAACTGCTCCTGCTGCAGCTGTACATGGCGATGCGGCGACATGCGCTGACCGAGGACCGCGCGGGCGTGGCACACGCCATTGACGGCCCTAAGCTGAAGTCGCTGCGTGCTGCGATACCCTTCACCCTCACCGATGACCAGAACACGACCGCAGCCGAGGTGCTAGCGGATATGGCTTCTCGGCATCCGATGAACCGGCTGCTACTCGGTGACGTCGGAACGGGCAAGACGCTCGTCGCAGCGCATGCCCTCGCGGCGGCTGCAGACTCTGATGGCCAGGCTGCGATGATGGCCCCGACGGAGGTCTTGGCGCTGCAGTACGCCGACGCACTCGGCCCGCTGCTCGACGCCGCAGGAATCACCTGGGACACGCTGACGGGCTCCACGCCGGCTCCGGAGCGCAGGCGAATCCAGGCGGGGCTTGACGACGGTTCCATCATGGTCGCCTTTGGGACCCACGCGCTGCTCGAGGAAGCGGTCTCGTTCAAGCGGCTTTCTCTCGCGATCGTAGACGAGCAGCATCGATTCGGTGTGAACCAGCGCCTCGGTTTACGCGGCAAAGGCGCGGCTGCCGACCTGCTCGTCATGACCGCCACGCCGATTCCGCGCTCACTCGCGCTGACACTCTACGGCGACCTCGCGACGTCGTACCTGCGAGAGCGGCCTGCCAACCGAGCGCCGGTCGCCACGTCACTCGTGAAAGCGGCACAGCGCGACCGTGCCTACGAGCGTGTGCGCCTCGCCGTCCGGGAGGGGCAGCAGGCGTACATCGTCTGTGCTCTTGTCGACGAATCTGAGGCAGCCGAGGCTCGAGCGGCCACACGCGAGGTCGAGCGACTGCGCACCCAGGTGTTTCCCGACCTCAACTTAGGGTTGCTCACTGGGCGTATGCGACCCGCGGAAAAGCAGCGCGTCATGCAGGATTTCCGAGAGCGACGCATAGATATCCTCGTTGCGACGACGGTCATCGAGGTCGGCGTCGACGTGCCCAATGCCACCATCATGATCGTCGAGAACGCCGAACGATTCGGGCTTGCTCAATTGCACCAACTGCGCGGACGAGTCGGACGTGGCAAGTATCCCGGCGAGGTGTTCCTGTTCTCGGATGCGAAGTCCGAGGAGTCTCGAGCGCGAATGCAAGCGATCGCGTCGACCACCGACGGATTCGAGCTCGCTGAGTACGACCTGCGTCTCAGGGGTGAAGGGCATATCCTTGGTGACCGGCAGCACGGGTTGCCTGCGCTCAGGTTGGCTTCGGTCATTGCGGACGGAGAACTCATCGAGTCTGCTCGGACCGAGGCGAGGGCGCTGATCGACAAAGATCCACACCTTGATCTTGCGGAGCACGGACCGCTCTTGCGAGAGGTGCATCGAGTGTACGAGACCGCATGGAAGTGGGTGAGCGCCGGATGAGGATCATCGCCGGTCGATTCAGGGGCCGTAAGATCCAGGCTCCGACAGGCACGGACACTCGTCCAACATCGGATCGCGTGCGGGAGTCCATATTCTCTTCGCTGTCGTCGTTGCTCGGTCCTGATCTGGGCGGTGGAGCTGTGCTTGACGCCTTCTCCGGAAGTGGTGCCCTCGCGCTCGAGGCGGTCTCGCGTGGGTGCCGAAGCGCCACGGTCGTGGACTCGGATCGCAAGGCCGCAGTCACCATTCGGTCCAACATCGATGCCGTCGATGCGAGCGGCCAGGTTCGCCTGGTGACGGGGGATGTTTTCGCACTTGCTGAGCACGGATCCTTGCCAGGTGGACCGTTCGCGTTGATTATGCTCGACCCGCCATATAGACTACCCTCGACTGAGATCATTTCGTTGGTCTCGGCGCTCGGGGGTCATGACCTGCTCGAAGACGGCGCAGTAGTGGTCTTTGAACACGCGCGTGGCGTTGTGGCCGAGTGGCCTGAATCGTTTGGGATCCACGCGCACAAGCGCTACGGGACGACCGAGATCGATATCGCAGTGTATGAGAGGGGTGGAGGGTCGGCGTGAAGCGCGGCATCGTTCCGGGCACATTCGACCCCATCACGTCAGGCCACCTCGATATCATCGAGCGGGCTGCTGGGCTGTTCGACGAACTCGTCGTAGGGGTCGCCTTATCCAAAGCCAAAAATGGTGGTCCACTCTTCAGCGCAGGTGAGCGTGTGAAGTTGATTGAGGCCGCCACTTCACACCTCCCAAACGTGTCGGTTCGCTCATTTGATACGCTATTGGTAGATTTCGCAGATGAAGTCGGTGCATCGGTCATCGTTAAGGGCCTTCGCGCCATGACCGATTTCGAACGCGAGTTCCAGATGTCTGCGTTGAACTGGCGTCTCGACTCCAAGGTCGAGACCATGTTCATCATGGCGATTCCTGAGTTCATGTTCCTCAGCTCGTCGGCAGTGAAAGAGATCGCACGGCACAGAGGTTCTGTGCGCGGTCTCGTACCGGACGTTGTATGTGACGCGCTTGAGCGCAAGCTGGAAGAAGCCCGATAGGAAGGCAGCTTCATGGATATCATGGCCCTGATCGACCGCATCGAAGAGATCGTGGATAACTCTCGTAACGTGCCGCTGATGAGCAGCAAGATGGTCGACCCGGACAAGGTCTACGAGATCGTCGACGAGATCCGCGCGCAGTATCCCGACGAGCTGAAGCAGGCTCGTTGGATCGTCAAGGAGCGCCAGGAGATGCTCGAAGAGGCCGAGAAGGAAGCGAACCGCATCCTTGAGGACGCGCGTGATCGCGCCCAGGCCCTCGCAAACGAGACCGAGGTGGTCCGTCTCGCCGAGGCGCAGGCTGCCGACATGATCGACAAGGCCCGCAACACGGAGCGCGAGATCCGTCTCGGCGCCGAGGACTACGCCGACGAGATGCTCGCCAACCTCGAAGTCAACCTCGGCAAGCTTCTGACCGCGGTCCAGCGTGGCCGGGATCGTCTCCAGGGTAAGGTGGGCGGACAGCGCCAATAGCGCTCCGCACCCCGATGGACGCCTACCCAGTAGAGATCGCTTCACTGCTCGATAGTCTCGGCACCAGCACCACGGTGTCGGACGGTTTTGTGATGGAGTCGCTGGATATCGGCGATGAGCATTTTGTTGGAACCGGACCCGTCACCTTCGACATCACGGTGACCAACACGGGCACGGCTGTCATCGCATACGGTACCGTTCGCGCCCCGGTGATGGCGACGTGTGTGCGATGCCTCTGTGAGTTCCCCGCGGTCATCGAAGGCGCGGTC
The DNA here is from genome assembly GCA_038249135.1 of Coriobacteriia bacterium. Classification (GTDB taxonomy): domain Bacteria; phylum Actinomycetota; class Coriobacteriia; order Anaerosomatales; family JAAXUF01; genus JBBRWO01. Next base: position 7,826 of record JBBRWO010000013.1, on the reverse strand, counting down.
GAGGGTTTCTACGTATTCCCGGGCAAAGACACCGATGTGCCGGAGGAGCAAGACGTCGAGTTCATCGACGCCGACGGCGTCATCGATCTCATGCCCGCGATCATGAGTGCTGTCGTCTTGGAGGCGCCGTTCGCGCCACTGCACGATGAGGAGTGCGCGGGGATTTGCGGTGGCTGCGGTGCCGACTTGAACACTGCGGAGTGCACCTGCGCCGAGGATTCTTCCGAGGACCACCCCTTCGCGGCACTACGATCTCTGGTTACCGAAGACGAGGAGTAGGTTTCTTTCGGGCCGCAGCGCTTCTTGCATGAGGAACGTTGCGCTGCGTCCGTCGGAATACCTCCTACACAACCCTGGCGCACCGTGCTAGTATTGTCGCTCGTGCGGCTGACGCCGCGCTTGCATCGAAATTTTGAGCGTCCCCTTGCGGGAGACGACTGAAGACGGAAGGAACCACAGGCAGATGGCAGTCCCGAAGAGAAAAAAGGGCCGAGCGAAGATCAACTCGCGCCGCTCCACGCACATCATCGAGGCACCGGCCAAGTCGACGTGCCCTCAGTGCCACGAAGTGAAGCTTCCCCATCGCGTGTGCCCCACTTGTGGGTACTACAACGGTAAGGAAGTTATCCAGACCGATTAGCGGTCCTGCTCGCTCGGGGCTGCGTTCTCTTGTGAGAGGCGGCCTTCGCGGTGCTTGATGGGTTCTTCACTCCAGAAACAGTCGCAGTGGTCGGCGTTGCCCGTGAATCGGGCAAGGTCGGCCACTTCGTATTTCGCAACCTGATCGACGGCGGATTTGCCGGGGCGGTATGGCCGGTGAATCCCAAAGCCGACGAGATTCTTGGGCAGAAGTGCTATGCCTCGGTAGCGGCATTGCCCGCGACGCCCGACCTCGTCATTGTCGCGGTTCCCGCCCCTGTCGTTTCCGACGTCATCAGACAATGCTCGGCGGTGGGCGTGTCGTCCGCGATCATCCTGTCGGCGGGCTTTAAGGAGACCGGACCCGTCGGCGCGAGACTGGAGCGGGAACTCGCGCAAGTCGCAGCCGAGGGCGGTGTTCGGTTGCTCGGCCCCAACTGTCTGGGTCTCGTGGCGACGCCATCCAAACTCAACGCCGCTTTTGCGGGCTCAGTTCCTCGGTCCGGCGGCGTGGCGTTCCTTTCGCAGTCAGGCGCGCTGGGTACCGCCATCATCGATGAGTCAGCGTCAGGCGGTCCGGGCATCGCGTACTTTGTCTCCCTGGGCAACCGCGCTGACGTCTCGGAACACGACCTCCTGCGTGAGTGGGAGCACGACCCGGCCGTACGCGTGGCGGCGGGCTATCTCGAGTCGGTCAAGGACGGAACGGCGTTCCTTGCCGCGGCTCGCTCGTTCACACGCAAACGACCGCTCGTGATTCTCAAAGCCGGGACGTCGGATGCCGGTGCTCGCGCGGTCTCGTCGCATACCGGCTCTCTCGCCGGGTCCGACGTCGCCTACGACAGTGCGTTGCGCGACTGTGGCGCATTGCGTGTCAACAGCGCCGAGGAACTCATGGACGCCGCGCTCGCTTTCGACCTGTTGCCGATCCCTGATGGGCCCGGGGTCGCGCTGCTGACCAACGCGGGTGGACTCGGAGTGCTCGCGACCGATGAGACGGAGCGTCGGGGTCTTTCAATGGCGTCTTTGGACAGCGACACAGTCGCGGCTCTGCGCGCATGTCTGCCGGATGCCGCCGCCTTCTATAACCCGGTTGACGTCTTAGGCGACGCCGATCCCGGCAGATACGCAGACGCGATGCACGCACTGCTCGCCGATGATGGTGTACACACACTGCTGGTCATGCTCACGCCGCAAGCGATGACTTTGCCCATGGAAACGGCCAACGCGATCGTTGCGGCCGCCGCGGAGTCCGAGGTGGCGGTCATCGCGTGCTTTGTCGGCGGGGACGTTGTGCACGAGGCCCGCTCGCTGCTTCGAGAGGGCGGGGTTGCGTGCTACCCGAGTCCCGAACGTGCGGTATTTGCGGCATCTCTCATCGAGCGTTATCGAACGATTCGTGCAGTCGGCCTCGACGTCGTTGAACAACCGGACGTGGATGTGGCATCAGCTACTACGTTGCTCACCGAGGCGCGCACACTGGGCAGGCCGTTCGTAACCGATGAGATTGCAGCCCAGGTTGCATCGCACTTCGGGATTCCGGTGCCCTGCGGTTCGGTTGGCGCAACATACTCTGTCGCAGCAGAGATAGCTGAAGACTGCGGATACCCCGTGGCGCTCAAGATCTCGAGCCCCGACATCCTGCACAAGAGCGACGTCGGTGGTGTCGTCGTCGGCATCAAGGATTCCGAGGAGCTGCTGAGCGCGTACGATTCGTTGCTCGACCGAATCCGTCGTCGCGCGCCCGGTGCCGCTGTGGCCGGCGTGTACGTGCAGAAGATGGCGAGTTCTGGTCGAGAACTCATCGTGGGCATCAACAGGGACTCGACGTTCGGCCCGCTGCTCATGGTCGGCCTCGGAGGTGTGTACGTGGAGGTGCTCAAGGACGTGACCTTCGGGCTGTGCCCAGTTTCGCCAAAGCGCGCCAAGGAGATGCTGGCCTCACTGACAGGGTATGCACTGCTTCGAGGCGTTCGAGGCGAACAAGCGGCTGACCTCGACGCGGCCGCAGATATCATCTCGCGCGTCTCATGGATGGCTTCTCTGCTGCCAGACATCGTAGAGCTCGACATCAATCCCGTCATCGTACTGAATCGCGGACAAGGCGCTGTTGCAGCGGACATTCGAATCGGCATCGGAGGATGAGAACAGTGGACTGTCTGATAGTGGCTTCGACAGAGCCGTATGCCGGCAAGACCGGTGTGACCGCGGCCCTGCTGCTCGAAGCGGCGGAGCGGGGCGTCGTTGCGGGGTACTTCAAACCGTTTGGCACAATGCCGGTGACCGCCGGCGAACACGAGACCGATAGCGACGCCGCGTATCTGTCGTCGCTCGCAGCGCTGAAGGCGCCCGCGCATGTCGTGTGTCCCGTTGTACGCACCCACGCGCTGGTCGAACAGGTGCTGGCCGGCGAGGCACCCTCTGTGGTTGCTCGCGTGCTCGATGCATATCAGACCATCAGCAGTGACGTTCAGGTCGTATTCGTCGAGGGTCCGAGCGACCTGAGTCAAGGCACGGTGTTCGGCCTCAATCTGCAACGTCTCGCCGACATGCTCTGCGGCCGGGTGCTCCTGCTGCACCGTCCCGGTACAGCTGAACTTCCTGAGGAGCTCGTACACGCAAAGGACGTGCTCGGTGACAACCTCCTCGGCGTGCTGTTCAACGACGTGTCGTCTGCGCGCCTCATCGCAACCACGACCCGTGTTACCGACTACCTCGACAGTGTCGGAATCAAGGTCTTCGGCGTTATCCCACACGATGCGGCTCTCTCGGCGGTAAGTGTGGCCGAGATCGTCGCGGAGCTCGACGGCGTGGTTCTGGCGGGGGAGGCGGGCGTAGACGAGCCGGTGGAGTCCTTCATGGTGGGCGCGATGGGCCAGGAGAAGGCGCTTCGTTACTTCCGGCGTCGGGCCCGCAAGGCGGTTGTGACCGGCGGCGATCGCAGCGACGTGCAATTGGCCGCCCTTGAGACGGATACTCGCTGCGTGATCTGCACGGGCGGGATGGCGCCGTCGTCGATCGTGCTGTCGAGAGCAGATGAGCTTGGGATTCCGATGGTGCTCGTTGAGATGGACACGCTTTCGGCGGTCGAGCACATGGAGGTGCTCTTCGGTCATGTAAGGGTTCACGACGCGACCAAGGTTGCTAGAATACGTGAGCTGCTAGGAGCGCATGCGGACCTCGATTCGCTGTTCGCCGCTCTTGATGGCTAGTGGCAGAGAGTTCTGACGCAACCAATCCGCATCGTGAGGAGCTCCCGGATGTCGAATCACCGTACGGTGACCGTGGTCGTTGACGCCCAAGGAGGCGACCGAGCGCCGTCAGAGATCCTCTCAGGTGTGGTGCTCGCGCTGATGGCGGATGCAGGCCTCCGGGTCATTGTGACCGGGGAAGCCGACATTGTGGGGCCCTTTGCTGCCGGTCATGACCGCGTCGAGAGCTTTCCTACCACTCAGGTCATCGAGATGGACGAACACCCCGCAAACGCGGTTCGGTCCAAGAAGGACTCCTCCATCGTGGTGGGATGCCGTCTGGTCAAAGAGGGACGCGCCGACGCGTTCTTCTCCGCCGGGTCGACCGGTGGCGCGATGGCGGCCGCTACGCTGGTGATGGGCCGCATCAAGGGCGTGGCTCGTCCGGCAATTGCGACCGTCGTGCCGACAGCGGGGCCTCCTGTCGTGATGCTCGACGTCGGCGCGAACGCCGACTGCAAGCCCGAGCACTTGCTGCAGTTCGCCCACATGGGCTCTGCCTACGCGACGGTCGTGCTCGATGTCGCCGAGCCGCGCATTGCGCTTCTCAACATCGGTGAGGAGCCGAGCAAGGGGTCGGTCCTCGCCCAGGAGTCGCACGCGCTGATGGTTGAGGCGCTGCCCGGGTTCATCGGCAACATCGAGGGCCGAGACGTGCTTGCCGGCGTGACCGATGTCATCGTGACCGACGGCTTCACCGGCAACGTCGCACTCAAGCTCCTCGAGGGCACGAGCAAGATCCTGCTGGGACAGGTCAAGGAGGCGATGACCTCCTCTGCGATCAACACGATGGCCGCGGCGGTGCTCAAGCCGTCGTTGTCGCGGCTCAAGGAGCGGCTCGACCCCGATACGTACGGCGGGGCCCCGCTTCTGGGAGTCGCCGGCGTCTGCATCATCGGACACGGCTCCTCCAACGCGCGCGCGGTGGCCAATGCGGTTCGTGTGGCCGCGCAAGCGGTGCGGGGCGACCTCACCGAGCGCATTGCGGCGGCGGTCGCACCCAACTAGACTGACCAGTTCTTCTATGAACTGAGCTCTGTCGTGTACACTTCCTCGACGCTTTGGCGGATACCCGCCGGAGTACCGAGGGCCAACGGCAGCAAGGAGGGACACCGAGCCATATGAAGAGGTATGCAGAGATCATCGGCACGGGGTCGTTCCTGCCGGAAACCATACTCACCAACGACCAGCTCGCAACCATGGTCGATACGTCGGACGAGTGGATCACTTCGCGTACCGGCATCAAGGAGCGTCGCCTCGCCGACGAGAACCATGCGACATCCGATCTCGCTGTCATGGCAGGGGAGCGAGCGTTGGCCTGCGCTGGCGTGTCGCCGGAAGAGGTCGACCTGCTCATTGTCGGCACAGCAACGCCCGACCACATCCTCCCGTCGACCGCGAGTATCGTTCAGGACAAGATGGGTCTGAGTTGCGGCGCGTTCGACGTGAACGCGGTGTGCACGGGCTTCATCTACGCGCTGCACACCGGCGTGGCCGCCATCGAGTCCGGTCGTGCCGAGACCGTGCTCGTGATCGGTGCCGACACCCTGACTCGCCACCTCGACTTCACTGATCGCGCGACGTGCGTGCTGTTCGGTGACGGCGCGGGCGCGGTCGTGCTTCGCGCTTCCGAGGAGCCCGGCGTGCTCGATATCGTGCTGGGATCGGATGGCTCGGGCAGGGAGATGTTGATCATCCCGGCGGGCGGCTCGGCGGCTCCTTGCACAGAGGAGCGTGTCGCGAATCGTGAGCAGTTCTTGCAGATGAATGGTGGCGAGGTCTACAAGTTCGCCGTTCGCATGATCCCCAAGGCGACCCTTCAGGTGCTCGAGCGGTCCGGACACACGGTCGCCGATCTGGCGTGGTTGGTGCCGCACCAGGCCAACAAGCGCATTCTCGACACGGTCGAGGAGCGTTTGGGCATCGATGACGACCACGTCTATTCGGCGGTCGAGAAGACCGGCAACACGTCAGCGGGCTCAATCCCTCTGGCCTTGGACGACCTGTATACTAGCGGGCGACTTCAGCCCGGAGATCTCATAGCACTGGTTGGCTTCGGGGCGGGCCTCACATGGGGCGCCGCAGCACTCCGATGGAGCATGGCTGTTGTTGACAGGAAGGCAGAAACTTCGCATGGCGCTGCATAACCGACTCACCGAGCTTCTCGGAATCGAACGCCCGATCATTCAGGGCGGCATGGCGTGGACGGCGACGGCTGAGCTCGCCGCCGCTGTCTCCAACGCCGGCGGACTGGGCATCATCGGTGCCGGGCAGATGCCGACGGACGTCCTGCGCACGGAGATCCGCCGTGCCAAGGAGCTCACCGAGAAGCCCTTTGGCGTGAACCTGATGCTGTTGACCCCGCACATCGACGACATCGTCGCCATGGTGCTCGAGGAGGGGGTGGCTGTCGTCACGACAGGTGCCGGTAACCCCGGAAAGTACATGGCGTCGCTCAAGGCCGCAGGCATCAAGGTGCTCCCGATTGCCCCGAGCGTCGCGCTCGCCAAGCGCATGGAGTCCATCGGTGCCGACGCCATCATCGGCGAAGGCATGGAGGCCGGCGGCCACATCGGCGAGCTCACGACGATGGTACTGGTCCCCCAGCTGGTCGACGCGGTGTCCATCCCCGTCATCGCAGCCGGCGGCATCGCCGACGGTCGCGGTGTGGCCGCAGCGTTCGCGCTTGGTGCCGAGGGCGTGCAGGTCGGTACGCGCTTCATGTGCGCCGAGGAGTGCACCATTCACCCGGACGTGAAGGACCAGGTCATCAAGGCCAAGGATCGCGATACCGTTGTGACCGGCCGTTCCACCGGCCATCCGGTTCGCGTGCTCAAGAACAAGCTCGCCAAGGCGATCATGGTGCTCGACAAGGAGAACAAGCCCGAAGAGATCGAGACGATGGGCGCCGGCAAGCTTGCCGCGGCCATGCGCCACGGGGACATCGAGAACGGCTCGCTCATGGCGGGCCAGGCAGCTGCGCTTGTATGCAGGATCGAGCCGGCCGCTGACATCGTCGACGAGATGATGGCGGACGCCGAGAAGCTGATGGTCGCCCTCGGTCACGTTCCGAACGAGGTCTAGACCGTGACGTCACGATGCGTATTCGTCTTTCCCGGTCAGGGATCTCAGCGTGCGGGCATGCTCGACACCGTGCCTGAGCTCGATTCGCTGCAGCGACTCATGGACGCGGCTGAGGCTCTCTCGGGGCTGGAGTTGCGCACGATTTCGCTACTCGGTGCCGCCGAGGAGCTCGCTGACACACGCGTCGCGCAACCACTGCTGTACCTCGCCGACTGGGCCTGGGGAGTGACGCTGCTCGAGAGCGGCATCGTTCCCGTGGCGGTCGCAGGGCACTCGCTGGGTGAGCTGGCGGCGCTGGCGGTTGCCGGTGTGTACTCGCCGGAGGCTGGTCTTGAGCTCGTGGTCGAGCGCAGCCGGCTGATGGCGGCAACTGCGTCAGCGACCCCCGGCACCATGGCCGCTGTTCTCGGACTCGACGGCTCTGCGGTCGCCGACGCGATCGTGGCGATCGATGGCGTGTGGGTCGCTAACGACAACGCTCCGGGACAGGTCGTCATCACGGGTACGCATGAGGGAGTCGGCTTGGCCACGGAAGCACTCTCCGACGCGGGCGCTCGTCGCATCGTTCCTCTTGCGGTGTCCGGCCCCTTCCACTCACCACTCATGAAGCCTGCTGCCGATGCGTTCGCGGAACTGCTTCTCGGTGCCGACTTTCTTGACGCACGCTTCCCGGTCCTGCAGAACACCGATCCTATGCCCACCACCGACGCTGAGACGATCCGTCATCGACTCATCGCCCAGATCACCGCTCCGGTGCGTTGGACCGAGACGATGCAGCACTTGGCCGCTGACGGCCCCATCACGCTCATCGAGTCGGGTCCGGGTGCGGTACTCACCGGTTTGTCCAAGCGC